>DASRZY010000320.1:0-17960 GCA_035685905.1 Syntrophales bacterium | reverse complement strand
ACGTACCCGACCCAAAAACCAATTTTCGTTGAAGTTATACCTAGTTGCGCATAGTATAACATGAAACAGATTTTGCAAGCACTTTCCTCTGGGGAAGTAATTGGTTGACTGAGTAACTGGTTAATTAAGTAATTAGTTGCTTAAGTAATTGGTTATTGATAATCAACTTCTTTAATTGTTCCGTTATTTTATTACCCAATTACTAATTACCAGTTACTGAAATTGCTGAAGGTATGATCGGTTTTTTCGACTCCGGATTCGGGGGTCTCACTGTGCTTCGGAGCGTCGTCGAGGCGCTGCCGCAGTATGACTGTCTCTACCTGGGCGACAACGCGCGCGCGCCTTACGGGAGCCGCTCCCAGAAGGTGGTGTACGACTTCACGCGCGAGGCTGTCTCCTACCTCTTCTGCCAGGGATGCCCGCTCATCATCATCGCCTGCAACACCTCCTCGGCCAAGGCCCTGCGGCGCATCCAGCAGGAGTATCTGCCCGTCACCTTCCCCGACCGTCGCGTCCTGGGCGTTGTGCGTCCGCTGGCCGAGGAAGTGGCCGGCAGGGGGACTTTCCATCGTGTAGGCTTGCTGGCTACAGAGGGAGTCGTCGCCTCGGAGGCTTACCTGAGAGAGATCCATAAGCTCAACCCATCCATCGAGGTATTTCAGAAGGCCTGCCCGCTGCTCGTGCCCATCATCGAGGCCGGGGAGCAGCACTGGGAAGGAGCCGAATTGATCGTCCGCCGTTACCTCGAAGAACTCATGGCCGAAGCAGGCTCCATCGATGCCCTGCTGCTCGCCTGCACCCATTACCCGATCCTCTACGACACAATCCGGCGCAATGTCCCGTCGCATGTCGAGGTGCTGGAACAGGGGACCATTGTGGCGGATAAGTTGAAGGATTATCTCCGTCGCCACCCGGAGATGGAACAGAGGCTCACCCGCAGCGCAACAAGGACATTCCTGACGACAGACCTTACGGACCGATTCGACCGCCTGGCCCGGACTTTTTTCGGGCAGCCGATCCACTCGCAGCTTATCTCCCTCGAGTGAACCGGGTGCTGCGGCCGGTTGCCGGCAAGGAGACGCGTTTCGAGATTGTTCCACCTGGCCTGCAACGAATTTAACGATGAATTAACGCGCAGTTACAAGCGCATGCCCGGCCGTCCTCGTGTCATGGCAAGCGCCTTGACGGACCACATCTTCTGTGCTAGCTTACACCATTATTTTGCGGCGGGCAGTCCTGCCGTCGCAGGTTGAACATGCCGCAGTTCACACACCTCGATGAAAAAGGCAAATCCCGGATGGTCGACGTGACGGACAAAGGCACGACACGCCGGGAGGCCGTGGCCAGGGGCAAGGTGTTCATGACGCCTCAAACGGCTCACGCCATCGAGAAGCAGACCATCGCCAAGGGCGACGTGCTCGCAGTCGCAAAAATCGCCGGCGTCATGGCGGCCAAGAAAACGAGTGATCTCATCCCGCTGTGCCACCCTCTCGAGATCACGGCCGTCGATGTGACCTTTCGAACGGATGCACCCCGTGGCGAAATCGAGATCGAGGCCAGGGTCCGGACTCTGGGCCGGACAGGCGTGGAAATGGAAGCCCTCACGGCGGTCAGTGCCGCGGCGCTCACCATCTATGACATGTGCAAGGCCGTGGACCGGGGGATGACTCTCTCGGAGATCCGGCTGATGCTCAAACGGGGCGGGAAAAGCGGAACATACCGGCGAAAGGATTAACGACAACACTTCCGTTGCGCAAACCCATGTCAACCCGGATTTACACAATCAGCAGGGCGCTCGTCCTTCCTCTGGCCCTGAATGCCTTGCTTTTGCTGGCGGTCTTTGGCCTGACTTTCATGAGGCAGGGTGTTGCCGTGGAGAGGTTTATCCTCCTGGCCGCGCTCATCCCGATGGCTCTCATCGCGCTCGAGTCCTCGCTGCGGAAGGTCCTCGTGAGTGACTCGGGGCTTGCACTGAACAAGTTTTTCAAACAGCGGGCGCTCAACTGGTCGGACATCACCCACGTGGGGGCGCTTTCCGTCCGCAAGAAGGTCTACCTCGTACTGACGACCACGAAAGGCTTCCACGTCCTGTCCAATGCCTACGGCCGGTTCGGGGAGCTCGTCCGCGAAGTCATGAATCACGTCGAGGCCGAACGGATCGAGGAAGGCGCCCGGGAGATCCTCGAAGGATCCGTCGAGAACCGATCCAATATCTACGCTGCCTGGATTTCCGCGGTGCTCCTGATCGGGGTTGCCGCCATGAAGATTTCATCCTGATGCTGACTCCAGAACCGGTTACGAGAGGGACAACCATGAAAGCGACGAAGGCTCAGCAACCCCGCAAGGCGGCATCCACGCTTCCCGGCATCGACGAAGTCTTCGAGAAGAAACTCGAAGAGCTCGTCATCGTCCTCTCGGCAGGCCAGGGGGCCAAGAGCCAGGTGTACGACGAGATCCTCGCCCTCGTGGAACGGGGGCTGATCCGGATTGCGTTGAAGCGGAATAAAAATGTGAAATCGGCGGCCGCCGTCTTTCTGGGGATCAACCGCAACACGTTCCAGAAAAAAATGACCACACTGGGGATACCCTGCGGGAAAACGAAATAGGAACTGTCGGGTCCCATGCATTTGCCCGCACGTTTTCAGCCATTCTCTACCCGACACGAAATCAGCAGCGATCGGCGCCGGGACCGTTCCCTTACCGGGAAACCAGGTTGAGCATAGAATGAACCCTACCCTGAAAGTCGGTGTGCTGGCCCTCCAGGGAGCCTTCCGCGAACACATCCGGATGCTGAAGTCCCTGGGTGTCGACGCGGTGGAAATTCGGCTGCCCGGCGAGATCGACGAAGTGGACGGCCTCATCATCCCGGGCGGCGAAAGCACGACCATGCGAAAACTGATGGCCGATTACCGGTTCTTTGACACCGTCAGGGAGTTTGCGGCGGCAGGCAAACCGGTCTTCGGCACCTGCGCGGGACTCATCGTCATGGCCGATCGCATCAACGGGAAAAAGCAGGATCTGCTCAACCTGATCGACATCGACGTGGAACGCAATGCCTACGGCCGCCAGGTGGAAAGCCGGGAAGCAGACATCCTCAGCCACTCCCTCGGCGAGGAGCCCTTTCATGCCATTTTCATCCGGGCCCCGCAGATTCTGGCTACGGGCCCCGGCGTGGAGGAACTCGCCCGCTACCAGGACCAGGTCGTGCTCGCCCGGCAGAAAAACATCCTCGTGGCCACGTTTCACCCCGAGCTGACAGGCGATGCAAGGATTCACAAGCTTTTTTTGCAGATGCTCGCCGGCAAGGCACGATAATTGAAGCAAAACCGGGGTCAAAAGACACCCCGCAAAGAGACCGGATGACGACGGAACTTCCGAACAAGATCGCCGCGCTGCTCGACAAAGGGGTATCCATCCCCTGCCCGTCGGCAGTCGCAATCGGCGACGAGGTCAAGCCGGAGCGAATCTTCGCGAACGGCACCACCCTCTACCCGGGAACCCGGCTTGCAGGCGAAAAGACCCTGATCGGCCCCGGCGCAAAAATCGGTTTCGAGTCCCCTGCCACCCTCGTGGACTGCCGGCTTGGTCCCGGCGTGGAGCTCAAGGGGGGCTTCTTCACGCAATCCGTATTCCTTGCCCGATCCTCCATGGGCTCGGGCGCCCAGGTGAGGGAATGCTGCCTGCTCGAGGAAGAGGCCTCGGGCGCCCACGCGGTCGGCTTGAAACAGACGATCCTGCTGCCCTTCGTCACCCTGGGGAGTCTCATCAACTTCTGCGACTGCCTCATGGCCGGGGGCACGAGCCGAAAGAACCACAGCGAGGTCGGGAGCTCGTACATCCACTTCAATTTCACGCCCAACCAGGACAAGGCGACGGCGTCGCTGATCGGCGATGTCCCCCGGGGCGTCATGCTGCGCAGCGCCCCGATATTCCTCGGGGGCCAGGGAGGGCTCGTGGGACCTGTGATGCTGGGCTACGGCACGGTCATCGCCGCAGGCACCGTGTGGGAAGAGGATTGCCCCCAGGGTGGAATGCTTCTGAAGGGCTCTGCCCTGCTCTCGGAGCGCCCCCATCACCCCGGCCTGTACCGCGAGGTGAGACGAAAGGTCGTGAACAATCTGTCTTACGTGGGGAATCTCGCAGCCCTGAGGCAGTGGTACGTGCACGTCCGCAGGCCGTTCATGAAAACCCTGGCGGGGGGGGCTGCACTCTGCGAGGGCGCCCTGGAGGTTCTCGACGGCGCCATAGCGGAACGCATTGCCCGGCTTGGCGCCCTGGCGGGGAAGATGGAGCAATCCATCGCCATCGCGGAGAAGGTCCTCCAGGGAAGGGCAAAGGCGGCGCACGTGAAGCACAAGCGGGAACTTCTCAACAACTGGCCCGAGGCAGAAACGAGGCTTGCGGGTCTTGCAGACGACTCCATAGGAAACACCGAACGCAGTCATTTCCTGCAGGTGATCGACGAGCGGCTCTCGAAGGGGGCCGGTGACTATATTGATTTCATCCAGGCGCTGGACCGGGAATCTGCGGATGCCGGATCGGCCTGGTTACAGTCTGTTGCGGACGCTGTCGTATCCCGCGCCCTGGACGCCCTTCCCTCCTTTCGCAGGTAAGGCGCAGCCCCAGCGGGAAGCCGGTTCAGTGGTACGGGACGTTGCCGCTGTCAGGATGAGCCCCGGGATCGACAGGGTCTGAGAGGTATTGATGATCACAAAGTCAGTGAAGAAACTCTTTTCCAGAATCATGCTGTGGCATCTCTTTCTCGGCCGCAGCCCCGGGCAGGCCCCGCCATTCTCGATCATTCTCTTCCCCTTGCACACGACAGTCCTGTGCTGCGGCATCGCCGGCATCCTGGCCGTCAAGTCGGGACCGAAGCCTCTTGCCGTCGACGCCGGATCCGACCTCGCTCAGTGTTTTGCCGAGATCCGCAAGACCCCGCTCTCGAGGGTGATCGCAGGAAAGATCAAACCCGAGGGCTACCTCGCAGGCATGGGCCCGCTTCAGACGATGGAGCGGGACCTCCTGCTCCTGAGGCAGGAGCCCCATTTCCAGGGCCTCTTCTTCAACCCGGTCAAGGCGGCGGCTCTGCAGAGCCTCATTCCCCGAATGGCGGAATTCCTCGACGGGGAGGAGCGCCTCCTGGAAGCGGAGGCCGGGCGCTTTGCCACGGCGCAGATGGAGATCATCAACAGCCGCCTCATCCTCCTGAAGGACATCCTCTGGGGTCTCGAGAAAGATGTCCTCGCCAACATCGAGAAGATCCTTACCCTGGCAGGCGCCGGGCAGGTCGAGGGGCTCACACCCGAGAGCTTCATCAAGTACTCCCGGGTCAACTTCCTGCTGAACTGCATCGACCGGCTGGAGGTGCGCGGGCGGGACTCGGCGGGAATCCAGGTCTCTTTCACCCTGACAGACAGGGAGACCCTGGACAGGATCGTCGAAGACATTCGGGGCCAGGGGCTCCACGAGGATTATCACCGCCGCTGTGTCGAGGGCGATCTGCTGAACGGATCCATCGTCGCGGCCGACCAGCGCCACTCCGATGGCGGTGTCTTCCTCTCCTTCGTCTACAAGACGGCCTCCATCATCGGCAAGCTCGGAGAAAACGTCCGCAAGCTCCGGGAGACCATCCGCACGGACCGCATCTTTCACGCCTTCGCCCGCGAGGCCACTCTCTCCGATACGAACTTTGCCCACACCCGATGGGCCTCGGTAGGCTCGATCACCGAGGAGAACTGCCACCCGCTGAACAATTACACCCGCAGCTCCGATGGCTCGGACGGATATCTCCCCCCGGCGGGATTCTGCTCGATCCCGGCCGAGGTTGCATCGACGTTCGACGGTGCAATCGTCCCCGGGATGAAATTCTATCCCGCTTATGGACCCGGCCGCTGGACGATCAGCGTTGTCCTCAACGGCGACATCGACAACTACAGGATGCTGCGATCGCTCCTCGAGTCGGCCTATCACTACGAGATCGCACCCGAGATCACCTCGGACACAAAGATCATCCCCCTGCAGGTCGAGCGCTATCTCGCCGCGGGAAAGACTCTCGAGGAAGCCCTCCGGCTGGCCGTGAACGATTTCGAGGGGTCCCATGCCATCGCGCTGACAAGCAATGTGGAGCCGGGAAAGATCTACCTCGCCCTCAAGGGCAGCGGCCAGGCGCTCTTCGTGGGACTTCGCGAGGACCAGTATCTCTTTGCGTCGGAACTCTACGGTCTCGTGGAAGGCACCTCCCGCTTCATCAAGATGGACGGGGAGAAACCCCTCGACCCGGACAATCCCGATTCCTCCGGGCAGATCTTCGTGCTCGACCAGCACTCGGCGGGGGGGCTTGCCGGCATCCGCGCCCTGTCCTATGACGGGCATCCTGTCGAGCTGACCCGGGCCATGATCCAGCGGGCCGAGATCACCACCCGCGACATCGACCGCGGGGCCTTCCCCCACTTCTTCCTCAAGGAGATCACAGAGTCCGCCCAGTCGGTCCGCAAGACCCTTCGCGGAAAGTACCGCATCGAAGTTAAAAAGGACGGGAAGAAAAAAGTCCGCTTCAACCTCGGGCCCGACATCCTCCCGGAGGCCTTCGTCAGGAACCTCAAGGCAAAGCGGATCCGCCAGGTCTTCGTCATCGGCCAGGGAACGGCCGCCGTGGCCGGCCAGGCCATCGCCGACGCCCTGACCCAGTACCTGAAGGGCGCGCCCATCAACATCCTCGGGAAGAAGGCCTCGGAGATGAGCGGCTTTTTCATCTGCGAAGACCTCTCGGACACACTCGTGATCGCCGTGACCCAGTCGGGCACCACGACGGACACCAACCGCGCCGTGGCCATGGCCGGCGAGAGGGGAGCCACGATCCTCTCCATCGTGAACCGCCGCCAGTCGGATATCACCACGAAGTCACACGGCGTCTTTTACACGAGCGACGGCCGCGACATCGAAATGTCCGTGGCCTCCACAAAGGCCTTCTACTCGCAGATCGTGGCGGGATACGTGCTGGCGCTTGCCTGCGCCCAGATCCTCAGGACCCACCCCGACGAGTTCATCGCCGCGGAGCTCACGACCCTGGAGAAAGCGCCGGGTCTCATGCAGCAGGTGCTCCGGAAGAAGGATGAGATCCGCCTGTCGGCCGAGCGGGTTGCCCGGCAGAAAAAATACTGGGCCGTCGTGGGGAGCGGCCCCAACAAGGCCTCGGCCGACGAGATCCGCATCAAGCTCTCGGAGCTGTGCTACAAGACCATCTCGTCGGACTTCATCGAGGACAAGAAGCACATCGACCTTTCGTCGGAGCCTCTCATCATCGTCTGCTCGGCGGGAAACCCCGAAACGGTCGTGGGCGACGTCGTCAAGGACACGGCCATCTTCAAGGCCCACAAGGCCTCCGTCGTCGTCTTCGCCGAAGAGGGCGAGACCCGCTTCGACCGGATTGCCGATTCGGTCATCCACGTCCCGCGGGCGCCCATGCCGCTGCCGGTGATCCTGAATACCCTGGCGGGCCATCTCTGGGGATACTATGCGGCCTCGGCCATCGATGACGACGCGGCTTTCTTCCGGGGGTTCCGCAACGAGTTGAGCCTCGCCGTTGTCGAACAGGACCACAAGAACTACACCCTCTACCAGCGGATCCTCGACCGCAACCTCCACCGGGTGCTCAAGGATTTCTCGGAGCAGTTCACCGAGCGCAAGAACCGCGGGGTCTTCACCCTGATGAACGCCCGCACGATGACGGACATCTCGCTCCTGACGAAATACGTGGCAGGCAAGCTCCCCCTGGAGGACTTCTGGGGAGACTTCGGCGAAGACAGCGCAGAGTCCTCTCCCATCGACCTGCTGAACATCGCCTTCGGGCAGGCCATCGACGAGATGTCCCGCCCCATCGATGCCATCCGCCACCAGGCCAAGACCGTCACCGTTGGAACGAGCCGCAAGGAGGAGATGCTCCGCGGCGTGCTCTTCGATCTGCTCGCGAGCCTCAAGTGCACCCCCAAGCACCTGAAGGCCGAGAACATGCTGGCCCTCGACCGGATCCAGAAGGCCATCATCGGCGTGCGGGGCTACACGCTCTACGAGATCGGCAACCTCGACGTGGAAGGCCATCCCACGGACGACACGACGATCTCGATCGTGAACCGCGGCGGGGTCTCCGTGGGAATGGTTTCACGGGCGGAGACGTCGAAGAGCCTCATGGGCACCAAGCGCACCATCGTGCGGACGGGAAATCTCTACGTGGGCCTGGGCCGTGTGGACGGAAGACCCCTGGTGATCATCCCGCTTCTGAAGGGGGCGGAAGGCGTCAGCGGGCTTCTTCTCGTTCATGTCGACTTCAACCAGGCCCTGACGGCCGCCGACAAGGCGGAGATCCTCGGCGAACGCTACCGCGACATCCGCAACCTCATCAACGAGTACAATCTGCCTTGGGACGATGCCTATCTCGGGGCGCTTCCCATCGAGATCCTGCTGGGCGAGTCCGTCGAGTTCATCGCCACCAAGATTCGCAAGTCGCTGGATCCCCATAAGGAGGGTTGACCCGCATGATCGCCATTTTGGACTTCGGCTCCCAGTACAATCAGCTCATCGCCCGGCGCGTCCGGGAGTGCCGCGTGTACTGCGAGATCCTCAACCACGACATCACGCCTGCCGAGCTCAAGGCCCGGAAGGTGCAGGGCATCATCCTCTCGGGGGGCCCCGCCAGCATTTTTGACAAGGGCGTTCCGAAGAGTGACGAAGGGATCTTCGGGCTGGGCGTGCCGGTCCTCGGGATCTGCTACGGCGCGCAGCTCATGGCCCACACGCTGGGCGGCAAGGTCACCGGCTCGCCGCTCAGGGAATACGGGCCCGCGGAGCTCGAGATCAACGACACGGGAAAGCAGTCGCTTCTCTTTGCCGGTCTCGAGGGCCGCCAGCGGATCTGGATGAGCCACGGCGACCGGGTCACGAAGCTTCCCCGGGGCTTTTCGATTGCCGGCACCACGTCGAACTGCCCGGTTGCCGTCATGGAAAACCCCTCGCGCAAGCTCTACGGCGTGCAGTTCCATCCCGAGGTGCACCACACCGTCAACGGCATCGCCATCATCCAGAACTTCCTCTTCCGGATCTGCGGCTGCAGCCCCACCTGGACCATGGGCTCCTTCATCGAGGAGAACGTCCAGCGGATCCGCGAACAGGTGGGAAGCGAGCGAGTGCTCTGCGCGCTCTCGGGCGGCGTGGACTCGTCGGTGCTCGCGGTGCTCCTTCACAAGGCCATCGGGAAGAAACTGACGTCGATCTTCGTGGACAACGGGCTTCTGAGGGAAAACGAAGTGGAGGAGGTCGTCTCCACATTCCGCGACCAGTACCACCTGAACTTCCGCCTCGCCCGGGCCGGTGAGCGGTTCCTGAAAAAGCTCGCGGGCGTCACCGACCCCGAGCGCAAGCGCAAGATCATCGGGCGCGAGTTCATCGCTGTCTTCGACGAGGAGGCCAAAAAGCTGGGCAAGATCAAATTCCTCGCCCAGGGGACGCTCTACCCGGATGTCATCGAGAGCACGTCCTCCTTCGGGGGACCATCCGTCGTCATCAAGAGCCACCACAACGTGGGCGGCCTTCCCGCGAGACTCAAGATGTCACTCGTGGAGCCGCTCCGGGTCCTGTTCAAGGACGAGGTCCGGGAACTGGGCCGCGAGCTGGGCCTTCCCGAGTCCATCGTCGGGCGGCACCCCTTCCCCGGGCCGGGACTCGCAGTGCGCATCCTGGGCCCCATCACGAAGGACAAGCTGGCCATCGTCCGGAAAGCCGATGCGATCCTTCGCGAGGAGGTCTGGAAAGCGGGCCTGTTCAACCACGTCTGGCAGGAGCTGGCCGTGCTGCTGCCTGTGAAGACCGTGGGAGTCATGGGCGACGGGCGGACCTACGAGAACGTGATCGCCCTGAGGGCCGTCACGAGCACCGACGGCATGACGGCCGACTGGGTGCGCTTCCCCCACGATGTCCTCGAGCAGATCTCGAGCCGGATCGTCAACGAGGTCAAGGGCGTCAACCGTGTTGTCTACGACATCAGCACCAAGCCGCCCAGCACGATCGAGTGGGAATAAGGGGCATGGAGTATTGGAGTAATGGAATGTTGGAATATTGGGTTTCTTTGATACCCATCATTCCATTATTCCATCATTCCATCATTCCGTGTGCGTAGGACCGGATAGACCGAACAGACTGAATAGACCTGACCGAAAGGGCTAAAGAATGCGAACGAAATACATCTTCATCACCGGCGGTGTTCTGTCGTCCCTGGGCAAGGGGCTCGCGGCGGCTTCCATCGGCTGTCTCCTGGAGGCCCGGGGCCTCACCGTGACGAACATCAAACTGGACCCCTACATCAACGTCGACCCCGGGACGATGAACCCCTTCCAGCACGGCGAGGTCTTCGTCACCGACGACGGCGCAGAGACGGATCTGGACCTGGGCCACTACGAGCGCTTCACCAGCTCGAAGCTCGGGAAGCTCAACAACCTCACGACGGGACAGGTCTACTTCTCCGTCATCACCAAGGAGCGCCGCGGCGACTACCTGGGCGGCACCGTCCAGGTGATCCCCCACATCACCAACGAGATCAAGGAGTACGTCCACCGGGCCTCGGAGGGCTACGACGTGGCCATCGTCGAGATCGGCGGCACCGTGGGCGACATCGAGGGCCTGCCCTTCCTCGAGGCGGCCCGGCAGTTCCGATTCGACGTGGGCAAGCAGAACGCCGTTTTCATCCACCTCACCTGGGTGCCGTTCCTGAAAACGGCGGGCGAGGTGAAGACGAAGCCCTCCCAGCACAGCGTGGCGGCCCTGCGGCAGATCGGTATCCAGCCGGACATCCTGCTTTGCCGCGCCGAGAACTACCTTGCCGACAACATCAGGGCAAAGCTCGCCCTGTTCTGCAACGTCGAGGTGGAGGACGTCTTCACGGCCAAGGACGTGGAGCACATCTACGACGTGCCCCTCATGTTTCACCAGCAGGGCGTGGATGACAAGATCGTGAACCTCCTCAACATCTGGACGGGCCAGCCCCGGCTCGGCGAGTGGGAGGAGATGGTTACCCGGATGAAGAACCCCAGGCACGAGGTGACGATCGCCGTTGTCGGCAAATACGTGAACCTCGTGGATTCCTACAAGAGCCTCAACGAGGCCCTCGCCCACGGCGGGATCGCCAATGACGCCCGCGTGAAACTGATCTTCACCGACTCGGAGAAGATCGAAAAAGAAGGCGTGGGGGACAAGTTCAAGGACGTCGACGGGATCCTCGTTCCCGGCGGGTTCGGCAACCGCGGCATCGAGGGGAAGATACAGGCCATCCAGTACGCCCGGACGCACAAGGTCCCCTACTTCGGGATCTGCCTGGGCATGCAGGTTGCCGTCATCGAGTTCGCGCGCAATGTGGCCGGGATGAAGAAGGCCAACAGCACCGAGTTCGACCCGGAGAGCCCCTACCCCGTCATCGATTTCCTGCCCGAGCAGCGTCAGATCACGGACAAGGGCGCCTCCATGCGCCTCGGGTCCTACCCCTGCGTCCTGGACAGCAAGTCATTCGCTTTCAGCGCATACTGCGACAAGGAGATCGACGAGCGCCACCGTCACCGCTACGAGTTCAACAACGACTTCCGGGAGGCGCTCACGAAGAAGGGTCTGCGGATCACGGGAACCTCGCCCGACAAGAATCTCGTCGAGATCGTGGAGATCCCCGATCACCCCTGGTTTCTGGGCTGCCAGTTCCACCCCGAGTTCAAGTCCAAACCCCGCAAGCCTCACCCGCTCTTTGCGGCCTTCATCGGGGCCTCACTGAAGGCCAAGCACCAGAAAGTGAAAAACGGGAAGAAAAAGAAGGGACCGGGGACGAGGGGGTAGGGACCAGGGAAGGTACCATCGAAATAAAAAGGGCAGAGCCGAAAATCGGCTCTGCCCTTTTTTGTCAGCAGCCCCATCAACATCAGTCTACTTGATGCGCCTCGAGGAACATCGCCTTCTCGAGGGAATTGAAGAAATTCTGGTAGGGCTTGGGTTCCGTGACTGGTCCCCGCTGGTATTCTGCATTGGCCCGCACCAGGAGCTGCTTCTCCCCCCGGGGCCTGACCGTCACGGTGACCCTCAGAGTGGCAGGCACCTGCATTTGCATCGAGTCACCCCGCCCCTTGCTGGCCGTGACGACCCCGAGGGTGTAATCGGCCCTGTCGAGCATAAAGCCGAGATCCTGAAGGGTCGCAATGATGGCCCGCATCGTCTTTTCCTTATCCGTCGTGTCGAAAGCGCGCGACTGGATGCTTCGCAATTGGACCTGGCTCGTGTCCGCGTCGAGCAGGCGGTCGTGGGTCGTCGAGCAAGCCGCCAGAAGGAGCAGCGGAATCAGCGGCAGGAAGAACGTGAGAAATCGGTCAGATATCATGGGCCTCCAGAAACAGCGCTTTCGACAATTTTTCGAAGAAGGACTGATAGATTTGCGGTTCGTTCAATGCCTCCATTTTCTTCAGGCGGCCTTCGCCATCAAACACGACGCGCTCAAAGACCACGCGGACAGCTACCTGCTTCCCCGTTGTGCCAACGGGCCTGGTTGAGACAAAAGCCTTCATGATCTGGTTTTTATCGGGCGGTATGGATACGCCGACAAATACCCCGACGATAAACACGGCCCACTGCGCCGCATCTGTCGCGTCCCGTTCCTTGGATGCGGTCAGGATCCCGAGTTTCGCATCGGATTCGTCGATGTTGAAGCCGGTATCCTGGAGCAGCGCCGCACAGGTCTTGAGGATCCTCTGCTCGTCCGTCGTATCGAAGCGCCGTGTCTGCAGCTGTCTCTGCTGGATCATCTCCGGCGTCAGGGACAGGTCCGCCTCCGGCGTAACCGCGGCACACCCCGACAGGAGCAACGCAGCGGCCAGCAGGACACTCCCGATGCGGCAGCGTAAGATCCGATTCATCAGAATGTCGAGGACCGATAGGCGAAATCGCGGACTTTTTTCTGCTCGTCGAATTTAATGATCACCGTCAGGGATTTCTGGGTGGTGGAACTGGCGCCGGCGCTCTGCCCTGCCACCCCCCCTCCCCCGCCGGTACCGCCCGTCAGGATGCCCAGGATCAGCGCACTGCTCGAGGAGTGGACGCTCTCCGTCGAGATCCGGTCGTAGACCCAGACCTCCCGCCCCTTTTCATCCGTCGTGACTACGTTTGGGGAGCCAAGGGCTTCCACCACCTGGGCGCCCGACATGCCCACGTGGATCTCACGCTGCACCGTCCCGACAGTGAGCTTGTCGGCCTCCCGGGCCTTCTGCACGTCCGCCGCGTGCATGGAAGCACAGCCCGTCAACAGAACACTCACCAGGATGATCATAAGAACAGGATTCCAGTGCCGCATGAGCTCCTCCGTCCGTTGAAGTCGATTAAACTATTCCCGGTATTCCCGGTGTCCGACGGCTATTTTGCCCCGGGCCGTTCATTTGTGAAGCTCCCCGCCCACAGGGCGGGGCTTCCCGGCAAGGAAAGAACCAAACATGATTGCGCGCCCTAACCCCGCCTACAAGGCGGGGCCTGCGGGACGCGCCCCCGGTCAAGGCCTTTTGTTTCCGATAACTGACTTCCCGGTGGATTTTCGGGACGTCTACGTATAAGGTATCAGGCGTGATCAACTGCGAGGGTTCCATGAAGGCTCCGTCCTGCCCGTTCAATGAGATCGTCACGAAAATCAAGATGCTCACCCTGGAGGTGCGAACGGCTCTTTCCGAGGAGGAGCTGTCGGAGAGGCTGCTGAGATTTTTCGGGGCTTGCGGCTTGGGGCTCGGGGTGACAGTGGACTGCCCCGGTCGCATGACTTTCGAAGGCGGCGGGGGGTATGTTGCTGCAAATTTCCATACGGACGGCAACAGGACCCTGCTGAAGATCGCTGCGAACGGGTGGGCCGTGCAGGTGAAGAGATTTGTCACGGAGCTGCCGTGAGCCATACAGAATCGTTGACAGGTTATGGGTTGACGATTTGACCGGACAAAAAGAGAAGATGGATAGAAAGAATCGTTCCAAAAAAAAGGAGGACAGAAAATGAATAAAAGAAGTGCGGCATTCTCATTGCTTGCAGGGCTGGTCATTTTGGGATTGATCCTGCCCCTGCACGCAGCGGCTCAGTCCACGGAAAAAACGATCACATTCGAGCAATACATGGCAATGCCCAAGCTGGAGACGGTGACACAGGAAGTGCCGGGCAACTTTGCCGACACGAAAATCGAATACACGTCATTCAAGCAGGTGGACGGCATCGATCGATACTACCTTTACGGTTATACGGGAAAAGGCGGAGCGATGGGCCTCAAGACGCTGGTCCAGGATTACAAGAATGTCCGGGAGGCGGCCAAGAATTTAATGACGAAGCTATGCGACAGCAAAAAAGCGATCGTGGAGTCGGATCTGCTCTACCCCACACATTTCACGACCCAGTTCCGGTGTGAATAGGAATCGCGGGTGCCCGGATTGGACGGGTTCATTTCCTGAAACAGAATTTGTGAGACTCCCTCAGATACAGACAGACGCAAGAAAGGATCGGGGGAGCAGTCCCCCGATCCTTTCTTCTCCTGCTTTCCCGCTCCCCGGCCCTTGCCTCGGGATGCCCATCACCGCATCCAGAGAATAAAGCCCATCACGCCGATCAGCACTGACAGGACGATCTGAAAGCGACGCTGGCCGATGCGCCGGTTGACCCTGAGCCCGAGAAAAATACCGGCGATTGCGAAGGGCACGGCGATGGCGGAGGCGTCCAGTACGGACGGGGAGAGCAGGCCGTGGTACCCGTAGCTCACGACGATGATGAAATTAGCAAAAAGGAAAAAACTCTGGAGCATGCCCACGACCTGCTCCTTGGCCCAGGGCTGGAGCGCCGCGTACACGACGACGGGCGGCCCGTCCGTCCCGAACGCCCCGCCCAGCACCCCGCTCAGCAACCCCGTCGGCAGCGCCCAGGCCTTCGAGAAGGCCAGCTTCGTACCGGGGGATAGAATCTTGTACGCCGAAAAAAGAATCAGGATCGTTCCCAGGACCTTCGTGATGAACCCGGGCTCCATGCTCTTCAACAGGTAGGTGCCCAGAAACGCACCGGGCACGGCCGCGGCGAGCAGGAGCAGGGAGTGGTCCCACATGAGGTTTTTCCGCAGGACAAACAAGGCGGGGATGCGGTTGATCGTGTAGCACAACACGACAACAGGTGCGGCCCACACGGGCTCGGCATAGAGAAGGATGAAGGGCATCGCGACGAGAGCCCCGCCAAACCCGGCCAGTCCCTGCAGAAGGGCCCCGGCGAAAATAATCAGGGCCGTCGCGATCGTGTATTCAGGCATCGGTTATTTCGAATCCGCTCTCAAAAAAGAAGACCGGGAAGTCCCTCCCCGGTCCAGTCAGTCCGGTCATTCCGCCTTCGGCGGCGGTGATTTGAAATTGGGAAATGGGGATCGGGTATTGAGACATTCTGGATCCGGAAGAACTTCTTCCTCGTCCCTGCACCCTAGTCCCTGGTCCCTTTATCCTCTTCACTCAGACACGTAAACGCTCAGACACTCTTCCCCTTGACACTTCGCATCACCCGCATCACGCCTTCACATCCACAATCAGCCTCCCCCGAAGCTTCCCGGCGAGAAGGTCGGCGGAATACTTCGAAAGATCGTTGAGCGTGATGATCTCAGGGGTGATCATATCCAGGGCCGACTCCGGCAAATCCCTGACCAGCCTGGACCAGGCCGTTTTACGACGATGGATCGGGCACATGACGGAGTCGACGCCGCGCAGGCTCACGCTCCGGAGGATGAAGGGCATGACGGTCGCCGGCAGGTCCGATCCCCCGGCCATGCCGCAGTTCGCAACGCATCCCCCGTAGTTCATCTCGGCCAGCACCCGGGCGAGCACCTTGCCTCCGACCGTGTCGACGGCACCGCTCCAGCGCTGGTTCTCCAGCGGCCGGGGCTGAACGCTCCACTCCGGCCCGGACACGAAGTCCGTAACGCCCAGGTCTTCGAGGTATTCATGGGTGCTCTCCTGGCCGGGAGCCGTGAGGGCGGCAACCCTGAAGCCCAGGTAGGACAGGATGGCCACGGCCACGCTGCCCACCCCGCCGGCAGCGCCCGTGACGAGGATCGTCCCGTTTCCGGGATTAATCCCGGCTTCCTCAAGCGTCATGACACAGAGCATGGCCGTGAATCCGGCCGTGCCGATGGCCATGGCGTGGCGCGTGTCCAATCCGTCGGGAAGGGGCACGAGCCAGTTGGACTTTACGCGGGCGCACTGGGTGTAGCCGCCCCAGTAGCGCTCGCCCACGCTCCATCCCGTGAGAACGACCTTGTCACCCGCCTTGTAGAAGGGGGATTTCGACTCGAGGACCGTTCCCGCAAGATCGATCCCCGGCACCATGGGGTATTCGCGGACGATCTTCCCGATGCCGGTAATGGCCATGGCGTCCTTGTAATTCAGCGAGGAATACTCGACTGCGACGAGCACGTCGCCTTCAGGGAGGTCATTGACGGTCAGCCGCTCGATTGCATGCCGCGTCTTGCCGCCCTCCTGCCGCAGCATCAAGGCCTTGAATATCTCAGACATCTTCATCCCTCCTTCGTCGGGATTCGAGTCCAATTTCGTTTATTTCGTTCGTTTCGTTTTTTTCGCTTTGGCGCCTGTGGCGTCATGGCCTTGTGGCTTGAGGCTTGCGGCTTGTTGCTTGCGCCCTCTATCCCGCTTCCTCGATTCTCTCCGGTCGCAGCTCGAACTCCTCGCTGCGGATAAACTCGATTGCGTTCTTGAAGATGGCCAGGCCCATCCCTTCCTCGGGCAGGTCCTCCCTCGTCCAGCGGGGATGGTTCGTGTAATGGGTGTACGCTTCCGGGTGGGGCATCATGCCATAGAGACGCCCCGTTTCGTTGCAGATCCCGGCAATCGAATCAACGGCGCCGTTGGGGTTTGCCGGGTACTCCATCGTCGGCTTGTCGCTTTCCTGCGTGCAGTAGCAGGCAACGACCTGGCCCTGCCTGTGGAGCCGTTTCAGGGTCGGGGCGCTTTTTGTCATGAACTTGCCTTCGCCGTGGCGTACGGGAAGATAGATTTTTCTCAGCCCCTTTGTAAAGACGCAGGGCGATTTCCCGTTGATCGCGAGCCAGACCCAGCGATCCTCGAAGCGGCCCGAGTCGTTGAAGGAAAGGGTTGCCGTCTGTTTGAAGTATTCGCCGTCGAAGGCGGGGAGAATGCCGAGCTTCACCATGAGCTGGAAGCCGTTGCACACGCCGAGGACGAGTTTGCCTTCGTTGATGAAGCGGAGGAATTGATCCTGGAGGGGCTCGCCGCTGCCCCTGACCTTCGCATGGATGATCCGGTTGGCGCCCGCCTTGGCCGACCCCAGGTCGTCGCCGTCCAGAAACCCGCCCGGAAGGTTCAGGAAGTGGTAGTCATCGAGGCGCTTCTCGCCGTTGAGGATCTCGTGGATGTAGACGATGTCCACCTCGTCCGATCCCGCCAGCCTGCAGGCGTGGGCCATCTCCCGCTCGCAATTCGTCCCGTTTCCTGTCAATACAATCGACTTTACTATTCTCGGCATTCCTTACCTCTGGCTGAATGAGTAATTAAGTAACTAAGTAATTGGTAATTAGGTAATGGAAAATCTCTTTTCCGCTGACTCCTAATCAACCAATTACCTATTTAACCAGTTACTAAAAGCGAAGCGTCCGCTGCCACGCCTCCTTCAAATCCCCGATCTTCTCCTCGAGGATCACACCCGCCCTCACACCCTTCACGCGGAAAACGCCTTCGGCAAGCACCGCCCCGACGCGGGCAATGGGGCTGCCGGCAAGGGCCGCTTCGAAGGCCTCCTTTTTTTCGGGCCGAACGGTGACAACGAACCGGCTCTGGGATTCGGAGAAGAGCATCTCGTCATCCCGTGCGATCCCGCTTGCGGGAACGGCGGCCAGCTCGACGTCCATGCCGAGCCCGCC
>DASRZY010000319.1:0-6192 GCA_035685905.1 Syntrophales bacterium | reverse complement strand
ATATCCGGGTCCTCGAGAATGGTCAACGTGACCTGGTTCAGCGGCAGCGGCTTATTCATCGCCTGGATCAGGGGCGGCATGATTTTCCGGATCCGCTGGGCCTGGGCCGGATCGAGCTGGCGGGTGCCGGCCTTGTGCTGACCGGACGACGGCAACCCGCTGTCGGGTGCCTGGGTTGTCGCAGCCGCGCAGCTCATGAACAAGATAACGAAAAGACTCAGCGCCACGATCCCCGCCGGCGAAGATGAATGGGCTCTTCGAGATCGTCTCATCGTCGATGCTCCTTGAACGCTCGCATTCCTGTTCAACAATCCCTTTTCGGAATCGGTTCGGCTTATCCTCCCGCGCGGATAGGACACAGATTTCCATTCGTCATTATCAGCATTTCTTTGCCGGGCTGTCAACGGGCAGCAGGCGCGAGGGTCACTTCTTGCGTTGACAATCCCCGATCTTTTCCTTATCGTCGGACCACGTCGGACAGCAAGACGTCGCGGGTGCCCCATGCGTTTCATATCCTTTCTTGCCATGAATCTGTCCCGGTGGATACCCGGCGGTAAAAAAGCCGCAGCGGGCCGGGGCCAATGCGGGGACTGTGATCACTTCAATAACGATCCCGCCATGCTGGAGGACTATTTCAAGGGAATCGGCAGTCTCAGTTCTGTCCGGGGCTGCAGCCGCGGGGATGCCGGTATCTGCAGCGTTCACGATCAGTATCTCCTGCCTGTGCACAGCTGCCCGGATTTCGTGAAAAAGCGACCTTCACGAGATGGCATCCAATCGTAACGGCTCGTGTGGTTCGAGCCCCGGAGGCGCGCGATCAACGAAAAGGGGGCAGCCTTGGCCGGCTGGCCTCTTTCTTGCTTAATTTAAGTTATTCGGGTACTTACCCCGTCGGCTATTGTTTCACGGAAGCCGAAAAAGGAGCGGAGCCAACGCATCCATCTTGAGACCGTTCCCGCAGGAAAATGGCATGGCCACCTCAAGAGATGAACTCATAAAGAAGGCGGGCCCCGCGTCCGAGCCGGGGAGCCTTGCCATGGCCGAAGAAGAGCTCGTCCTGGAGATCACGAAGTTTCTTGAGTCACTGAACCTCGGCTTCGATCCGCGTGCCCTCGCCATCCTCGACAACGAGGATGCCGGTCAGGACAAGATCGAGCAGCTGAAATTCAGGCTGAACGGCGAGATTACCTCGCGCCTGCTGGCGAGGGCGAATTCGGCAGCCCTGTTCGGAAAGATCAACCCGGGCGATGTTCGGAGCTTCACGGAAGCCGTCTTCCGCCTCGGCATGACACCGGCCAAGATCTACATCTTTGCGCTGGCGTTCTTTACCCTGTCCCCTGCCCTCGAGCCCCTCGCGGCAAAAAGCTTCGCCCGCGGCATCATGGCCCGGATCCTTGCGGAACAGATGAACTTCAAACGTCGGTTCGTCGACGAGGCCGAGATCGGGGCGATCCTGATGGAAATCGGCAAGGTTCCGATCATCCTTTACCAGCAAGCGAAGGGCGTCCAGCTCACGGAGGAATTCATCCTGAAGCACTACAAGCATTTCGGGGGCCTCATGCTCGAGCGATGCGGCTTGTCCGGGAGCTTTGTCGAGACGATCATGCAGGATTGCCTGTCGTTTTACGACAAGACGCTTTCCGTCCGTGCCGTCACCGACATCGCCCGCATGATCGTTGACGACAGCTTTACCCGCTACCGGAAGTTCGTCATCGAATCAACTCTTGCCGGTATCGATGCCGCCAGCACGATCGGTCAGTTCATCGCGAACCAGTTCACCGCAGCCGGTTTCGGCAGGTATCTCGAGATCCGCCGGCCGGATGACGATGATGCAGCCTGAGACGACACATTTCTTTCGCCATCCTCCCACCCGGCAGTATCCATGAGCCGCAATACTGCCTGGGGACCGCAAGTCTTTACTGCCGGGGAACATGTTTCATCTGGCCTTATCCCTAAAGTATTTGTTATCCTTTTCGATCTTTAGAGGCAGGGGGAAGAAATGGATCATTCCCGCCGTGCAGGGTCATGAACATCAGTCCCGGCTCCAACGTCGAGCTCATCCTCGAGATGGATGTGCTGAAAGAGAAAATCGAAGTCCGCAGGGCGATCATCCACGACGTCGAGGGGGACCGCTATATTCTCTCCCAGACGACCCCTCCCGTCAGGCCCTCCGATATCGGGAAAGTCGCCCGGGTGACCCGACTGACCCGCAAGGGCGATCAGCTTCATCGCTGGGGCTTCTCCGGAAAGCTCGAGGAGATCATCCGCGAATACCCGCTGAACGCCTCCCGGACGGTCCTAGCCCTCTGCATCCGCAAGAGCTCCCCGTTCGAAAACTACAACCTCAGGATGCACTACCGCGTGAGGCCGGGCTCCGAGTGGTCCAAGCGCATCGAGGTTGACTCCATGCCGGTGAACCTGATCGACATCTCGATCGGGGGGGCCCTCTTCAGCCACGGAAAGGGAAAGCCCTTCGAACACAACCGCACCGTCGAAGTGAGCTACACGGGCAGCGACGGGACGCGGCACGGGATCCCGGCCGTGGTTCGGCGGGCCTGGATCCCCGCCGATGCCCGCTGCAGCGGCCTGGAGTTCGTGGCCGTCCGGTTCACGCAGTTGGCAAAGGAGCTGGAACGGGAGCTGGCGCGGGAGATCATGGAGCTCCAGAGGGGATCGCTTTACAAAGTCTGACAGTGGATGATAACCGGCAAAACCGGGTAGCCGGTGTCTGGCAGGGCTGGCGATATGGCACCTGCGCAGACTCCTCGAAGCAATCGTCGTTTTGCGATCCCAGGGTAACGAGGACCACGCCTCGCAGGGCTTGGCGCGTTATGACTCACTATTATGCAGGAGGGCCCATGAGACAGAAGATCTTTTTTGCACTGTGCATGGCATTGCTGCTTGCCTCACCGGCAGCGGCAGCACAGGACTTCGCCTGGGTGAATGACTTCAACATCCAGGCCCAGGCGGACCCATCGGGGTTCCGGGCAAGGCTTGCAACCCGCTTCCAGATCGGCGATGCACAGATCTCGTCGGTGATCGGCAACGTATCGAGCCCGGCGGATGCCTACATCGTATTTCGGCTCGGGGAGATGTCGCACAGGCCGACCGACCAGGTGCTGAGGGAGTACAAATCTTCAAAGGGCAAGGGCTGGGGAGTCATCGCCAAGAGCCTGGGCATCAAGCCGGGATCGAAGGAGTTCCATGACCTGAAGAGAAGCCAGGATCTCTACAACGGCAAGGACGGCAAGGGGAAGGGAAAAGGAAAGCATTGAGTGGCATTGCCCGGGGGTTCCACTGCCGGGTTGATCGTGATGATATAAAGGGCCCGGGCAATTGCTGCCGGGCCTTTTTTTGTGCACGACCAACCTCATGATCATCGATGACAGTGACTGAGGTGTCCGAAATATTCTTGTTGACTTCCCTTCCCATGAGCCTTTAAAAATAAGTACAGGTATTTCTTCATCTCACAGCGATCTTGCAGTCTTTCCTTCACTCACCGAGCCCTTTCACACTCCTCGTCGTAATTTCTTCGAGATCGCTCCTGCGCCAATAGCCCGGTTCTTTGAATCGTCAATGTCCATTCCCGCAATATCGCCAATTTCTTTCAGGAGGTTGCCATGAAGAGACAAAAAACTGTCAAGAGGCGGACGTGTGGTGCAATGGCCGTTCATCATCGGCTCCTCGAGCTCGATCCGAACTTCCGCGCACGGCAAATGCAGCTTGAAAATGCAACGGCCATGAGGATGGCATTGGGCCTGAAAGCGATGCGTGCCGCCGCTGCGCCGCTCGCCATCCCGGTTGTCGTCCAGGTGGTCTACAAGACCGCAGCCGAGAACATTTCCGTGGCCCAGATCAAGAGCCAGATCGATGTTCTCAACCGGGACTACCGGGCCAAGAACACCGATAAATCCAAGGTCCCCCCGGTCTGGAAGGGCCTCGTGTCCGACGTGGGCCTCCAGTTTGCCCTCGCGACGAAGGACCCGAACGGCAAACCCACAACGGGCATCACGCGGACGAAGACGACCAAGGCGTCCTTCGGCACCGACGATTCCGTGAAGTCTTCGGCC
This sequence comes from Syntrophales bacterium, assembly GCA_035685905.1. GTDB lineage: Bacteria > Desulfobacterota > Syntrophia > Syntrophales > UBA2192 > UBA2192. Next base: position 2,122 of record DASRZY010000319.1, on the reverse strand, counting down.
ACGGGAGGCGTGAATGCCTGGCCCACGGACAAGTATCTGAATATCTGGGTGTGCACCCTGGCAGACGGCATACTGGGATACGCCCAGTTTCCCGGCGGACCGAAAAAGACCGACGGCGTCGTGATCCTGAATACCGCCTTCGGCACCAAGGGAACGGCCAGCGCGCCCTTCAACCTGGGAAGGACGACGACCCACGAAGTCGGCCACTGGTTCAACCTGCGGCACATCTGGGGGGACACGGAAGACTGCAGCGGCAGCGACTTCGTCGCCGACACGCCCAATGCAGCGGGGCCGAATTTCGGGAAACCGAAGTTCCCCCATGTCACCTGCAACAACGGCCCGAACGGGGACATGTTCGTGAACTACATGGATTATGTCGACGATGACACGATGTTCATGTTTACCACGCAGCAGGTCGTGAGGATGCAGGCGGCCCTGAACGGTCCGCGCAAGAAACTCGGCAAGTAGAAAAGCCGCATGGAGATTCGTGATGAAGAAGGTCATTGACCCCACTGCCCTGCAACAGCCGTGGGTGCATTCCCATGAAGAGGATACCGAGACGGAACGGGTCTATCGACCCGCTTCCTTTGCCTTCCCCCGCTCCCGCGGCCGATCCGCCATGGCGTTGAAACCCGGCGGCGAGCTGGTTGAAACGGGGATCGGACCGACCGACCGGCCTCAAGAGAGCCAGGGAACATGGAAGCTCGACACGGATGGCACTCTTTCCCTCTATGAAAAAGGAAAGAAGAAACCGGCGCGCACGATGAAAATTGTTTCTCTCGATCGGGAACGACTGGTCGTGAGGAAGTGAAAGGGGGGTGCGGCGTTCGGCCGCAGCCCCTTCTTTTTTCGGGAGCGGAAGAGATCTAAAAAAACATCTTTGCCAATTTCAGTATCCCCTGGTTCCACGGGACCCGGTGGGTGATCCCCGAGCGGTTCCCGAACGTGTCGAGATTGTCCAGGTACCATTTGTAATTCCGGATCAGGGCCTCCCGGTTCGAATAACGGGGCGCAAAGCCCAGGATGCGTTTCGCCTTGTCGATGGACACGAAGGAATCCTTCGAGGCCGTCTCGTAGACCCACTTGTAGAGCGGCGACAATTTAAAACTCTCCAGGACCTTCAGCATGAATATGACCGGCTTTTCCGGCAGGCCGATGACTTTCTTCCCGAAGCCCGCGTAATCCAGCACAGCCTGGTAGTCTTCCCGCATCGTGGCAAACGTCTCCGCACCGATGTTGAACGTGTCGTTGACGGCTGCCGTTTCCTTCGTCATGCAGAGCCAGATCGCATCGCACAGGTCCTCCACGTCCAGGAGTTGATAGCGGTTGCCCCCGCTGCCGATCATGGGAAAGTTCTTCCCGTCCTTTGCCCAATCATAAAACAGCGCAAAGACACCCAGGCGCTCGGGACCGACGAAGGACTTGGGCCGCAGGATCGGCACGCAGAGTCCCCGGTACCTGTATTCCAGGCAGAGCTCTTCAGCCCTGATTTTCGCTTTCCCGTACGGCCCGACCCCATCGAGCCTGTCCTGCTCGTAAATCGGGTGATGGTCGGGGATGCCGTAAACGGCTGTCGACGAGATGTGGATGAACCGGACCACGCCGCTTCTCAGGGCTTCCCCCAGCAGGATCTGCGTCCCTTCCACGTCCGTGGAGAAGATCTCCTGCGGGCTGTACAGCGGCAGCGCAGCCGCCGTGTGCACGACGATATCGTGGCCGGGCATGGACCTCGAAACCAGGTCCCTGTTTCGAATGTCGCCCTTTATGAAGGTCACCTTGTCCCTGACATCGGGGTAGTCGAAATCGACCCTGTCCAGGACCGTGATCCCGGAGACGCCTTTTCCGAGCAGGGTTCGAACGAGATTGATTCCCAGGAATCCGGAGCCGCCTGTAATGAGAATCCGCATGGACATGAACGCCCCCTCGGGAGGTGGGACATCCTGCGCACAAGATCGAGGCGCAGGATTTGACCTAGTATATTTTCCCTCTTATGATTATCATATTCATAGAAGGAACCTGCAACAAAAGATGTAAGACTCACGCCGGACTTTTCAATCGCTGCCTTTCTCTTTTTTTCTTTGCCCGGCCGTTTTGGACAGAAAAAATACTCTTCAGGAAGAAT
>DASRZY010000318.1:0-7217 GCA_035685905.1 Syntrophales bacterium | reverse complement strand
AGGATCGAGGTTCGAGGAACGAGGACCGAGGAAACAAACAGGAAGAAAAAAAGGCGCCGAAGAATCGGCGCCTTTTTTGTTCAGATTACCTGCGTTACTTCAAGGGCGGTACGAACGGAATGATCGTCGCGAAGTACCAGCACAGGAAGAAGACAAGCGGGATGTGGATGAACATCTGCAGGACGGAGTAGCCGACGAGGTCCCTCGCCCTCATGTTGAGAAGGCCCAGCAGAGGGAGCATCCAGAAGGGGTTGAGCAGGTTGGGGATGGCTTCCGCTGCGTTGTAGATCTGCACAACCCAGCCCAGGTTGACCCCTTGCTGAATGGCCGCCTGCAGCACATAGGGCGCCTCGATGACCCACTTGCTGCCGCCGGAGGGAATAAAGACGCCCAGCACGGCCGAGTAGATGGCCACCAGCAGCGAGTACGTGTTCGGCGTCGAAATCTCAACGAAGAGTTTCGCCAGCCAATGTGTGATCCCCGTGCCGACGATCATGCCGAAGATGACGGCATAGAAGGGGAATTGGATGAGCACGCCGCCCGTTGCCGGGACTGACTGGGCCACGGCATGGAGGAAGCGTTTGGGCCGCCAGTGGAGGAACATACCGACCACGATGAAGATCAGGTTGTAGGTGTTGAGATCGAGCGCCGCAAGCGGTCCCATGGGCGATTTCTGGAACACGTCAACGAGGTACCAGATCAGAACGGCGCCGACGAGAACGATCAGGACGGGGCTGTACTCCAGCCACTCACCGGGTTTCTGCCGGGGTTCAATCTTCATGTCGATCGGTTCGAACTTCAGGCCGAAATCCTCCACCGTCTTGGCCCTCTCGGGCTTCGGGGCCGAGAAATAGGCGATGAGGACGGAGACGATGATGAGGATAACCGCCGTCCAGAACGTCGGCCAGATGAACAGCGTCTGCGTGAGCGGGATGAGGCCGCTGATCTCATAGAGCTTGGGCGGGATGGCGCCCTTGGTGGCCATCATGAGAGCCGCCGATGAGGAGAGCCCCAAGGCCCACACGGCGCCCAGACCCAGGTAGGCGGCGGCACCGGCAGCACGGAAATCCATGCCTTTGATCGACCGGCTCATCTCGCGAACCAGAAGTGCGCTGAAGACGAGACTGAGACCCCAGGATATCAGCGACGTGATCATGGAAAAGAAAGCGATCCACGCAATCGCCGTTCGTGGGTTTGTCGTGATACCGGCCACCTTCCGGATGACCCAGTAAACCGCCGGCGTGGAGGCCACAACGTAGCCTCCGATGATGATAAATGCCATCTGCATGGTGAAGGGAATGAGCACCCAGAATGCCTTGCCCCCTTCGATGGCCAGCTTCTGGGGGCTCTCCCCGATAAGAAGGCCGATGATAAAGACAACCACCACGCCGACCAATGCGAAGACCCAGGCATCTGGGAACCATTTTTCGCTCCAAGCGGCCAGCCCGAGGCCGAAACGCTCGAGTACACTCTCTTTCTCTACAGATTTGTTGTTCTCTGCCATGCCGATATCTCCCTCCTTTCTCAGATTCCATAGAGCATTCAGGTAAATTGCATGTTCCCATGGATGGACGCACCGCACATCGAACCGACCCCGCGGCGCACGTCACAAACGACCCTGATCAAATGATGAATCTTCCGGGAGACCCATGGACTGTCCGCAGGATATTAAGGACAAAGAGAAAGAGTTCTTCGCCCGGCGAGAACACAATTATAAAAGCGGATCCGATCCAGCCCCCCCTGAGACATCACCTCCTTCCCCGGAAATGATCGAATCATAAAAAACCCCGTTCACAGGACCGCAAACGGGGTTTTGTCTCTTGTCCGTCTCATGGTATCAACGCCATGGCTGGAATTTTTATTCATCTTCTTCACATATTCCAGCATGGCTATAACAGATCAGGGATTTTAATTCAATAGGGCTGGAAAATTTTTTCCTGCACTATCGCAAAGAATGATCATGGCCACTGGGGAGACCATTCGATTGCGCCCGCTATCGGGTGCCAGAATATGGATTGAACGACAGGGAGTGCGTGACTCAGGCAGGGCCCGGTGCTCAGGGAGCAAGAAAGGCACATCTCGACAAATCCGAAAAGATAAGCGAACATCGGTGGACGGAAAGGAGGGACCAAAACCATCCACCGATGAACCGCTCATTTCAAGCGCCAGGAAATTTAGGGGTCTGTCAGGGTCTTCAGAATTTCCCAGAGCGCTATTGTTGATTTGAGATTTAGCAATAACGATGCCATACCCCCCTTTATTTTGCAAAAAGAAAGGGGGGGATTCATCTCAGAATATCTATTGCATTTCAGCATGTTACGTTGTCATTGCTCAGCCTGCAGAGACACCTCATTCCTATTCTGATGGCATTCGTCCGGAGAAAACGTGCGATAACTGAACAGAGTAAATTCCACACCTTCAACGTGCTGCAGGGAGACGGTTACCATATGTGCGCTGAACGAACAACGCGTGCCCTATTCGCACAATTCACTCCGCGCTTGCCCCGGTGATCCCTGCACTGCAGACCTGGACAGGCACGGACCCAAAGACAGCGTCTCCTTCGCGGATGGTGCGTGCCGGTTCATGTGGCTGCTTCACGGCATCGAAAAAACGGTGAAGAATCCCTGTTTCTCGTCACAGATAGTGTTTTTGCCTTGACAGAACTGCTGCTTTTATGTATATCTCTCGCGTTTTGTTGGGTCGCTCAAACGTCAGTTGCAGAGCGATTGAGAGACCTTCCCCACCGCTGTTGCACCACGCCTGTGAAAGACGGCAGACAGAGAGAGGATCACCCAGGCGAATTACATCGTGAGGCTCACGCTAAGCGCTAGCACAGGAAATGTCCGTAATTCGTGCTTCGGGGCCAAATTTTAGAAAGGGAGGTAGTTTGGTTATGGCGTTGAATTTCTTTTTCACCGATGAACAAAAGATGCTCGAGGACAGCGTGTACAAATGGGCACTGGCTTGGCTCGAGCCCCAGATGGAGCATGCGTACGAAGCGGACGTGATGCCCGAGGGTCTCTTCAAGCAGACCGGCGACCTGGGTATCAACGGTATCGTGTTCGAGGAGAAGTACGGCGGAGCCGCCATGGGCTACGTGGAAACCCTGCTGGCCTATGAAACGATCGCCCGCGTGAGCAACGCGCTTTCCATGACCGTCGGCGCGAGCCAGACACTGTGCTTCGACAACTTCCGCCGCAACGCGACGGAAAAGCAGAAACTGGAAATCCTTCCCAAGTCCTGTACCGGCGAGTATATCGGATGCCTCGGCATCACCGAGCCCAACGCCGGTTCCGACGCCATGAGCATGGCGACGAAGGCCGTCAAGAAGGGCGACAAGTGGATCGTCAACGGCAGCAAGATCTTCATCACCAACGGACCGCTTGCCGACTTCATGGTGTTCTACGCAAAGACGGACCCCGAGAAGGGCCCCCACGGCATCTCCACCTTCATGTGCTACCCCAAGAAGCAGAAGGGCTGGTCCGTCGAGAAGATCAAGAAGTGGGGCATGAGAACATCCCCCACGGGTCTTGTGACCTTCGAAGACATGGAACTTCCCGAAGAGTACCTCATCGGCGGCCTGAACAAGGGCGTCGCCGTCCTGACCTCCGGCCTCTGCACCGAGCGCATCACGCTGTCCGGCTGCACCCTCGGGTCGATGAGAAGCTGCCTCGAGCTCTCCCTGAAGTATTCGCAGGAAAGAGTCCAGTTCGGCAAGCCCATCGCCTCCTTCCAGTCGATCCAGGAAAAGCTCGCCAACATGTACTGCGGCTACAAGGCCTCCCGCTGGATGGCTTACAGCGCAGCCGCCTACTGCGACACGCTGACGAACAAGAGCGGCGGCAAGGGCACGGACCTCGACCGTATGGCCGCGGCCTCCCTGCTGTACTGCGGCGAGATGGGCACCAAGATCGGTCTGGATGCCGTCCAGATCCACGGCGGTTACGGCTACTGCACCGAGTACGGTGTGACCCGTCACTTCCTGGATCAGAAGCTGTGGGAAATCGGCGCCGGCACATCCGAAATCCGCCGGATGATCATCGCCCGCGAGCTCATGAGAGACAACTTCAAGAGCGGTCTGTAATCCTAAACGTTCTGAGAAAACAAAAAGAGCCATGGCCCGAAAGAGCCATGGCTCTTTTCGTTTCACCGATCGGCGTTTGACATTCGACGGCCCCTTTGATAAGGTACGGCCCGACGCCACAGCCGTCGGGAGGGTTTCGCATGAATCCACGGACGTTGCGCCTGATGATTGCCGCCGCTGCCCTGGCCGGGCTCGCCCTCCTTTTCATCCCTTCCCTTTCTCTTTCCCAGGAAGACACGGCCCAGTTGGTGTTGAAAAAAAAGATGGGGTCAAAGGACAAGCCCTCCGTCTACATTGTAAAAAAAGGGGACAATCTGTCGACGATCGTCCGGCGAAAGCTGGGAAAATCGGCAGCCCGGTCCGAGTCGGTCTCACAGCAGGTGAAAAGGCTCAACCCCCAGATCCGTGATGTCAACCGCATCTACCCGGGCCAGAAGATCACCCTGCCGCGGCTTGCCGCCGAGCCCGGGCAAACCCGTTACACGGTGAACAGGGGGGACACCCTCTCTCAAATTCTTCACGAGCGACTCGGCATCACGGGAACGGATCTGGCAAAATGGATCGGACTCGTGAAGAAGCTCAACCCGAATCTCACCAACCCGAACAGGATTTACCCCGGCCAGACGCTGATCCTCCCGGACAGGGGAACCGCAGCCCTTGTGCCTGCCGATCGGGAAGCCGGACCGGCAGCGACCAACACGGAAACGATCGAAGCAAAACTCTTCCGCCCCACCGAACAGGACCTCGAGATCATCACTGCGGTGGTCAAACGAACGGGAGGGACACTCATCCGGGAAGGAAAATACTTCATCCCGCTGACCGAGCAGGAGCATCTTGCCGTGGACTGCGCCAGCGTTCCCATGGCGGAACTCACTGACGGCAGCCGGGTTTTTCTGGACTACGGTCGCCAGATCCCCGAGGAGACGGCCGCACTCGTACATTCGCGATGGGGAAACTTCACCGTCCTGTCCGGGGGGGGGAGCGAAGGTGTTTTTTCAGCACTGGCAGCCATCTTCGGAGCTTCGCGGGATTACGCGTTCCGCAAGAACGACGGCTACCTGGAGATGGGGACTGCCCCCTTGCTGAAGCTTCGGGTAGACTGGATCCTCACCCGGAAACAGGCCGACGGGCAGGAGAGTTACATCCTGGGCATTTTCCGAACGCCAGGCCGCTCCCAGCCGACACCGGAACCGATTATCCGGTCTGCCGAGAAAAAGGGATATCCCATTCTCGAGTTCGATGAAGGGAGCGGTGCGCTCCGCAATCGGCAGGCGCTGCAGGAAGCCTCCGACGTTCCCGCCCTTGACCCCGGCGGCAACCGGGTCCTTATCGGCTCACTGCTCGACAGGCTGGGGTATGCCTACACGAAAGACCCTCGGATCCCCATACGCGATGCCGCAGGTGAAGGGGGCCCCCTTGTGATCCGGACGGATTACTCCGTGAAGATCGGTACCCGGACGGTGATCATCCACTTCGGGGATCTGCCGCAGGAGTTCCAGATCGGGCTGAAAGGGAAAGGGATGGACGTCATCCAGGTTGCAGGCGACGATGATAGAAAGGCCGCCGTGGAAAAAGTCCTCAAAGGGCTCGACATCCCGTACGTGATGGAAACCAACGAATTCAGGCCGACCGAGGACAGCAGCCCGCCCCGATGGATCATCCTGCTCAGCGCCCTCCGGCTGACATCGGACAAGGGCACGCTCTATCTTGTCCCCTCTGATGCAGACAGGGACCTCTGCGCGTTCATCCGTGACCGCTGGAATCGGCAGATCATCCGCTATTGAGTTCCCCGAGTGGAGAAGTCATCAGCCTGTCGCCCCGACGAACCAATGATCCGTGAAAAGGGCCGTGAAGCGGTTTACCGGGCGAATGGATTGCAGTCAAGCGAGCGGGAAAGCAGTCCAAAACTGTATTTTGGGTCCTGCAGGAGTTCACAAACACGAGGCCCCGTTTTTCCACTGTTGGTATGCTCGCCGGCCCGCAGCACGCTGCGGGCTTCTCGTTTATAGAATTGTCCTCCCGCGCCGTCGGGAGACAACCCGTCGTGCACTCATAAAGAAATGACAAAGGATATTGAATCTTGCTTTCCACAGAATCGAAAAAAACCGTTAACGCCATATCGCTCTTTTCGGGCGGCCTCGACAGCATCGTCTCTGTCAAACTGATCCAGGAGCAGGGAATCGACGTCCAGGGACTCACCTTCTGCACACCGTTTTTCGAGGCCGCGAAACCGATGGCGGCGGCCCGCATGATCGGCCTTCCCCTCATGGTCCTCGACATCACCGAGGTGCACCTTGCCGTGGTGAGGGCCCCGCGGTACGGCTACGGGAAGAACATGAACCCCTGCATCGACTGCCACACCCTCATGCTCAAGATCGCCGGGGAAAAGATGGAAGAGATGGGGTACGATTTTATCTTCACCGGTGAAGTCCTGGGACAGCGGCCCATGTCCCAGAGCCGACAGATGCTCCACGTCGTGGCAAAGAACTCCGGTTACGCAGACCGCATCCTGCGGCCGCTTTCCGCCAGGCTTCTGCCGGAAACCCTGCCAGAGAAGGAAGGCAAGGTGGACCGGGAGAGGCTCCTCGACATCTCGGGTCGAGGCCGGAAGCGTCAGATGGAGATGGCCGAGCGGTACGGGATCACGGAATACGCCAACCCGGCAGGGGGATGCCTGTTGACGGACCCCATGTTCTCGAAGCGGCTCAAGGACCTTTTCGCCAGCCACCCCGGATTCACACCACGGGACCTGGAGCTGTTGAAAGTGGGGCGTCACATCCGGCTCAACGACCGGCACAAGGTCATCGTCGGCAGAAACAAGCGGGACAACCAGTCGCTGGAATCCCTCGTTGAGGATCGGGATGCCGTCTTCCAGATGAGGGATTTCCCCGGACCGCTCTGCATGCTCCCCGAAGGAGGGACCGAGGAGGCGGAGCGGGAGGCAGCGGCCATCTGCGCCGCCTATGGAGACGCCCCGAAGGACGCGGGCGAGGTGACGGTGAAGTGCCGCCGGGGGGGCAAGATGAGGCTCATCGTGGCGAAACCGGCGAACAAGGAAGACCTGCAGGCGAAGATGATCTGACGAAGGCAGGACCGAGGATCGAGGCACGAGGTTCGAGGATTTCTATTTTGT
>DASRZY010000317.1:0-10181 GCA_035685905.1 Syntrophales bacterium | reverse complement strand
TACCGAAAACGCGCCAAACTTCGCCATCCAGAATCCTGCTCGAGCGCATTCTTGATGAAAATGCTTTGGGCAACAGCCCGTTAAGTGAAGACAAGAAGAAGGGACCAGGGACCGGTGCGGCCGAAGGCCGCCGACTGCAGGCTACAGGCTACGTGGAAGGCCGACAGCATACAGCCAACAGCCGACAGCAGGCAAAAACAGTGACGAGCCGCAAGCCACAAGCCACAAGCCGCAAGGCAATGCCGCGGAGCGGCAGTCATCAGCCGACAGCCAACAGCAGAGAAAAAAAGGTCATTGCGAGCCGAGCATCGCGAGGCGTGGCAATCTTCGTTTGAGAGAGATTGCTTCGTCGCTTTGCTCCTCGCAATGACCAGACAGAGAGAAAGACCAGACAGACCGGACAGACAGGCAGACGAGATAGACTGGACAGACCAGATAGACCGAATAGACTGGATAGACTGGATAGACGGAAGTGAATCAGCTGATCGCCTTGATATCCGGACTGGCCGCACGCGGGGTAATGTCGTAATCTTCGCTGAAACGGATGGCCATCCCGTCCTGCTGGCTGCGCATGACCGTGCCGAGGATGCGAACACAGGCGTTTCGCATGTTTCGGGCATTTTTATTTCCGTTGAAGGTCAGCACGATCTCGAGCCGCACTTTCGTGCCTTCCGTCAACGCGCGGGGCGTGCAGAAATAGGCGCCCCCGGCACAGACGTTTGCCGTTCTGAGGGAGAGTTTTCTCCTTCCGGCTGTCCTTGCCAGGGTCTCGACTTTCACCGGGACCTTCAGCTCGTAGCGTTCAAACTTTCTTCTCTCGACCATCAGCAACCATTCTCTTTTCATCATTTATGTTGGCAGTTTATCGCGCCGGGGGTGAAAAGCAAGATGGAAAAAAGTATGAATTTTGTCTAAGAAAATATTATGAGAGAAACAGAAGAAACTAATCCTTGAAGGATTAGAAGACACAGGTGCAAAACGGAAAAGGATCGCAATATTCAAGTACTTGTGATAATGTTCCTAAGTTACGCTATTGATAACAGCTACGAATGTGACAAGAGTGACATAAGTCACACAATGGCTCATCCAGAGTGCAACAAGTGCACGCTGTAAGGCGGGATCAAGGACAAAGGTTAACCCTTTTTCCTTTGACCTTTAACCTGATTGTGCCGAATCGCGGCAATATTGGAGGCAGGATGAAGGTTCGAGTCAAGAAAGCCGATCCGGTCGCATTTTCCGGCGAGGCGATCGTAGTCTGTCATTTCGAAGATTCCAAAAAGCTCGCCGGGGCCGCATATCGGCTCGACCGAGGCTCGGGGGGACTTCTCGGCGAGGTGATGAAAAGCGGGGACTTCACCGGGAAGCATGCCCAGGTGTCCGTCATCTATACACGGGGTGCTCTGCCCGCCCGACGGGTGTTGCTTCTCGGCCTCGGCAGGAAAAAAGAGTTCGACCTGGAGAGGCTGCGAAAAGCATTCTCCAGGGCTGCCAGGACCGCCCGGGAGCTGGGACTCGCCGAGTTCGCAATCTGCCTGGATATACCGGACAGGGCCCGGAGCCTCGAAGACATGACGGAGGCTGTCGTTGAAGGCGCTATCCTCGGGCTCTACCGATTCACACAATACAAGACCCCGGACAAAGACAACGGACGCAACGTAAAGGGGTTCAGCATCATTGCTGCCAGCGACAGCGAGGTCCGCCGAATGAAAACAGCAGCCGAGAGGGCGGTGATCATTTCGAAGGCGGTCTATTTCGCACGCGATCTCGTTTCGACGCCCTCAAACGAGATGACGCCAAGCGACATAGCCAGAAGTGCAAAGCAAGCGGTGGTTTCAAAGAAAGTCCGGCTGACCGTCTTCGACAACCGCAAAATGGAGAAACTGGGCATGAACGCCCTGCTCTCCGTGGCCAGGGGAAGCATGGAGCCGGCAAGGTTCATCATTCTCGAGTACAGCGGCGCCAGAAAGGCGGAAAAGCCCTACGTGATCGTGGGCAAAGGCATCACGTTCGACAGCGGCGGGATCTCCTTGAAACCCCCGGATAAAATGGAGGAGATGAAGGCCGACATGTCAGGCGGCGCCGCCGTGCTTGCAGTGATCAAGGCCGCTGCGGAACTGGGGCTGCCTCTCAACCTGGTGGGACTCGTGCCCGCAACGGAGAATCTGCCGGGCGGGCGCGCCTACAAGCCGGGGGATGTGTTGCGCTCCATGTCCGGAAAGACGATCGAGGTGATCAGCACGGACGCCGAGGGACGCCTCATCCTGGCCGACGCCCTGACCTATGCGGGGCGGTTCAAACCGAAGGCCATTATCGATGTGGCAACCCTGACGGGAGCATGCGTCATCGCGCTGGGCGATGATGTAGTGGGCATGATGGGCACCGACGATACCCTGAAGCGCGACCTGCGAAGCGCAGCGGAAGAAACCGGCGAGAAGCTCTGGGAGCTTCCACTCTGGGACGATTACGCCGAGCTCATCAAAAGCGACGTAGCCGACATGAAGAACACGGGCGGACGGGCAGGCGGTGCAATTACGGCGGCCGTCTTCCTGGGCAAGTTCGTGGAGAAAACTCCCTGGGTGCATCTGGATATCGCAGGGCCGGCCTGGCGAAGCAGCGAGAAGCCTTACATCCCGCGGGGCGCCTCTGCCGTGGGCGTGCGCCTGCTGCTGCGCTTCCTCCGGGACCGGGCAGCGGCGAAGCCGCTTCGCGCCGCGTGAACAGTAACTGGATGATTAGTTAATTGGTTGAACAGGAAAGAGGGACAGGGCTTCGGGAGTCGGATTCCGGCTTCAGGAAAAGAAAAAGACTGAAATCGTAGATCACCACGGGCTTCGCCCTCGCGATGACCATTTTTTTTGCTTTAATCCTGAAACCCTGGACCCTATACCCTAAACCCTATACCCTGGATTTTTCTGAATCCAATTTTGCAGATCGAAAACCTCAGCACCCACTTCGAATCGGCCAGGGGCACGGTGAGAGCCGTCGACGATGTGACTCTCAGCCTCAACGAGGGCGACACTCTCGGCATTGCAGGCGAGTCGGGATGCGGGAAGACGGTGCTCGCGCTGTCCATCATGCGCCTCATTCCCAGGCCGCCCGGGCGAATCGTTGCGGGCCGGATCCTCTTCGAGGGAGGAGATCTCCTGGCGCTTTCCGACGAGGAGATGCGCCGAATCCGCGGTAAACGTATCTCCATGATCTTCCAGGAGCCCATGACGTCGCTCAACCCCGTCTTCCGCATCGGAGACCAGGTCGCCGAAGTCATCCATCTGCACGAAGGGATTTCGGCAAAGGACTCACAGGAACGCGCCGTGGAGATGCTCCGCCTCGTAGGGATCCCCGAGCCGCAGATGCGGGCGCGGAACTATCCTCACCAGATGAGCGGCGGTATGCGGCAGCGTGTGATGATTGCCATGGCCCTTTCATGCAGGCCCAGGCTCATGCTTGCCGATGAGCCTACAACAGCCCTCGACGTGACGATCCAGGCGCAGATCCTCGATCTGATCCAGGACCTGAAGAGGGAGGTCGGGACGTCGGTTATCCTGATCACGCACGACCTTGGCGTCATTGCCGAGGCAGCGCAGTATGCCGCCATCATGTATGCGGGGTGGGTTGTGGAGCAGGGGCCGGTGGCCGACATCTTTGCCGCGCCGCTGCACCCATACACTGTAGGGCTCATGAACTCCATCCCCCGTATCGGATCGGCTGTTCGGGGCGACGGATACCTCAATGTCATCCCGGGGACGGTGCCCGACCTGCTGGAGCTTCCTTCGGGATGTAAATTCCGGGATCGCTGCCCCCGTGTGATGCCCGTTTGCGCGGAAAAAGTCCCGCAACTGCGCGAGAAGACGACCGGGCATCTTGTCAGGTGCTGGCTGTGGCATAATCCGTAAGAAGGCACGAGGTCCGAGGAACGAGGACCGAGGACACAAAATAGAAATCCTCGATAGTGGTCAGTGGCCAGCGGAATACAAAAGGGACCAGGGAGAAGTGCCTGAGTGAGAAGAAGTGTCCAAGTGTCTGAGTGAAGAAAAAGAGGCAAGATCGAAAACGCAGAATTGTTGTGTCCTTTCTTTCTCTTCACTCAAGCACTCAGGCACTTATACACTGTCGCTTCGCGACAAGACGGGTAGACTGGACAGACCCTAATGAGCGACGTTCTTGTTGACATAAAAGGTGTGCGGAAATATTTCCCTGTCCGCGGCGGGTTGCTCGGCGGCAGGAAGGATGTCGTGAAGGCTGTAGACGGTGTGGATCTGGAGGTGTACCGGGGGGAAACGCTCGGTCTCGTGGGCGAGAGCGGCTGTGGGAAGACGACCCTGGGCAGGCTCATCGTGAGGCTCGAGAGACCTACGGCGGGGGAGATCCTCGTGGGAGGGGAAAACATCCTGAACCTCGACGGCGGGAAGCTGAAGGCCTTCCGCCGCGAAGCCCAGATGATTTTCCAGGACCCGTATTCGTCTCTCAATCCCCGCAGGAGCGCCGGGAGCACCATCGGCGAGCCCCTGTTGATCCACGGAGTAAACGGAGGGGGAAATCGGCAGGATGAAGTGGCCCGACTCATGGAGAAAGTCGGGTTGACGCGAGAACACATGGGCCGGTATCCCCATGAGTTCAGCGGCGGTCAGCGGCAGCGCATCGGCATCGCCCGTGCCCTGGCCCTTCGGCCGAAGCTCATTATCGCCGATGAGCCCGTCTCGGCCTTGGATGTCTCCATCCAGGCTCAGATCCTGAACCTGTTGAGAAGCCTCCAGGAGGAATTCGAGCTAACCTACCTCTTCATCTCGCACGACCTCAGCGTCGTCGAGCACATGAGTGACCGCGTGGCCGTCATGTACCTGGGCAAGATCGTGGAACTCGCTGCACGCGCGGATCTCTACAAAAACCCGCTGCATCCGTACACCCAGGTTCTCATATCGGCCATCCCCGTTCCCGACCCGGGGTGGAGGAGAAAGCGCGTCACGGCCGGTGCAGACGTGGCGAGCCCCATCAACCCGCCTGACGGCTGTGCCTTTCACCCCCGCTGTGCCCGCTGTATGGATGCCTGCAAAACCGCCGTCCCCGGCCTGACCGAGATTGAAAAGGGCCACTTTGTAGCCTGTCACCTCTACGCCTGACCGGGGGCGCCTGGGAAGAATCATACCCTGATCTCCCTCTCCCTACGAAGATAGTTACCTTATAGGTGCCCTCTCCCTTGAGGGGAGAGGGGCAGGGTGAGGGTGACAAATCCCTTCCTTTGATAGGAGAGGGTTGGGGTGAGGGGGAATGATTCCTTTCCTCAAGCATTCCGGGTGCGCAAGCATGTCAGGTTCTTCCCTTGCCGGGAAACCCGCCCTGAGGCGGGAGCTTCAACTTTTGTCCTTGCTTTTTAGTGAATCCGTACCAAAATATTATAATGAATATCGATCACGGGGGCGCAGCATGGATCTGCCCAGGGCCATCCTTCCGCTGCTTGCCGCATTGGCGTTCCTGATCTCGGGGTGCGCAGCGGGGGCGGTCAACGTTGAGATGAATTCGCTTCCAACGGATCCAACCCTCGAGAGCGATCTGGGGGTGAAGAAGTTCAACACTGTCCGCTTCGTGACTGTCGGCCCCACCACCAGTCAGAACATCGGATACTTCCTTTACGGAGATGCAGTGGAAGTCACCATGGCGCCCGGCGTGCCACTGGAATACATCGACGGAAAAATGTCCCTGAGGGAAGCCGTCGCGGACTATTTCAGCCAGGCGAGATCCAGAGGCAACAAACGGATCAATCCGCCCATCATCCGCGAAGCTCTCGTGGGCGGGAAAACCGTCGGTTACTCGGTGGCAGACATGAACATGGGAGTGGGTGTCTGGAATCGTGCCGGCACCGGCGATGCGTCGAGAATGACTCTGGAGCTGGTCTTTGATCCGGCTGAGCGTTCAAAGATATCGCGCTCCCCCTTTTCCCCATGCCGCTGAAGCCATGGGGTTGAGGAGAAGCAGGCAGGGACGCGAGAAGAGAAAGGTCTCTGTTCCTGTCCCAAATTGAATTCCGGTCAGCCGGTGTAGAATGCCGAACGGGAAAGGAGCTTGAATATGAAAATACGATTGAATGCAAGAATAACGTGCACGGTCGTTGCCATCCTTTGCATCTTCCTGGCGGCCGGATGTGCGCCCACGGCTTCCTACCTGAAATGGAAACAGGTCGATGCGGGCGCACTGATGAAGAGCGAGGCAGGCAAGCAGGCCTATAACACCGTACGGTTCGAGACTTACGGGCCCAAGGCGCAGCAGCTCTTCGGCTACTTCCTTTACAAAGACGGGATCGAGGTTGACATGGGCGGCGGGATCCCCGTGAAGAACCTGGGCAAGAAAACCCTGGCGGAGGTCATGGCCGATTACAACAGTGCCGAAAAAGCCAATATGTACTCAGCCGGAAGCATGCTGATCGTGCGGGAAGTATTCCTTGGAGATACCGTCGTGGGTTATACGGCAGCCGATATCAATATCGATGTGAGCATCTGGGATATCACAAAGGGCGAGGGGCCGACCACGCTGCGGGTGGTCTACAAAGACCTGAGGCAGGAGCGGGAAGATATGCAGAGGATGCAGCAGCCCATGAGAAGGTGGTAGGCTCAACATGAAAGAATGACCCGGCAGCCACCTTTAGAAAGGAGCAAATGAGACATGAGAATTTTCAGCTGCAAATACCATTGGCTTTTTAGGGCGGCTCTCGCTGTCGTGATGCTCGTCTTGCTTGCTGCCTGCACCCAGGCACTCCTCCTGCCCTGGAAGCCGCTGGACGCAGCCTCGGTGGAAAAAGCCGATGCATCCGGGCAGAAGCTGAACGCCATACGGTTTGTAACGGTCGGACCGGTTTCCGAACAGATCTTCGCCTATTTCTTATACAAGGACGGTTTCGAGGTCGTCACCGGCGGTGGAGCGAATATCGTGATGCTCGGGAAAATGTCGATAGCGGAAGTCCGGGCGGATCATGAGAAAATCATGCGTTCGAGGCAATATACCCGCGGCACTGCTCTGCAGATTCGCGAAATCCTGTACGAAGGCGCCGCTGCAGGCTATACGCTCGCAGACATCAATGCCGAGTTGAGCGTGTGGACTCTGACACCGGAGAGAAAACAGCAGGGGGGCGTCCTGCAGGTCGTATTTGCCGACGGAAGGGGCCAATCGAGCGGCGGGAAAGACAGGACCTTCTCGGGCGACTGAGACAGTGAAGATGTGTTACGTGTTATGTGTTACGTGAAGAAAAGAAGTGCCTGAACCCAGACACTTCTTGCTCGTCCCTACACCCCCGTCCCTGGTCCCTTTCTTTGTGCCGTGCGCAGGGCTTCACGCACGAGCAGCTCTGTGGATCTCAGTCCCTCGCGGTCGTCCTTTACCCCGAGCTTTTCCCGCTTGTAGGCAAAATTCTCATCCCGCTGTCCCGAGACGACGCCGACTCCGTAAAGGGCACCTGCGGCATGGCAAGAAAATGTCCGCATCTCATGGACCAGGAAAGCTCCGTGCAGGCTCGCGAGCGTAGTCTCCATCCCCAGGTTTCGGCACCAGCCCACCGCCAATGCAACGCCCACCTTGTCTTTTAATGCCAGATGCCCGTTTTTCCCGAAGGTGAAACAACGGGTCCGGTCGATGAAGCAGGCCATCGTACCCGAGAGCCTTGAAAAGTATACCGGCGATGCCAGTATGAGGACATCGCATTCGCGGACCTTCTGCAGGATGGGCGAAGCGTCGTCTTCGATGGAGCAGAGTTTATCCGGCGTCTGTTTAACCATGCACCAGTTGCATTGACGGCAGTCGGCAATGGAGAGGCCCGCCAGTGATACGGATTCCACCGAGACCCCTTCGGCCTTCGCCGCTTCCGCCAGAGCATAATCCAGAAGAAAGGCCGTGTTGCCGTTCTTTATGGGGCTCGAGTGAATGCCGAGAACCTTCATGGCGCCTCCCTTCCGTCGGCTCCGTTCATTTCGTCTATTTCGTTTGTTTCGTTGGTTCGTTTATTTCGTTCATCCAAATCCCCCCATGCCCCCCTTTATGAAAGGGGGGATTCAATCATTACATCCCCCTTTTAAAAAGGGGGAAGAGGGGGATTTTCTTGCCTTCCATCTTTCTGGTCTATCTGGTCTGTCCGGTCATGCCGCTCATCGCAGACTCAGGATCGAGGATCGAGGTGCGAGGCTCGAGAATTTCTATTTTGTTTCCTCGGTCCTCGTTCCTCGGACCTCGTGCCTGTTTTGTTCCTTGTCCCTGGTCCCTTCTGTGTCACCTCAGATTTTCAGTGCTTCGAAGAACGCCTCGTGGATGGCTTCATAGGCCTTCCTCGCCTTCTTTGCATCCCCCACCACGATGACCTTCTCGACAATCCCTTTCAGGCTGTCCTCGAGCGGGTTCACAGGGACGGTCCCGCAGGCCATGACGATCATATCGCAGGGGATCAGCTCGCGGCCTTCTTTCTTTTCCACCCACAGCCCCTCCGGCGTGATCTCCACGGCCTTCGTGCCGGTCTGGACGCGGATGCCGTACTGCGAGAGCTGGCGCAGGGCGATCCAGCGTGTCGTCAGCCCGATGTCGGCGCCGGCCCGGTCGAGCATCTCGACGATGGTGACTTTTTTCACTCCACGCGTGGCGTATTCCCGAAGCCGGTCGGGTTCCTCGGCCTTTGACAGGAAGAGGAACTTGAGGGTCTCGGCATCGATTGTGCCGATCTTGGCAAGGTAGAGGGCCGTCTCGATGCCGACGGCGCCGCCGCCAATGACCACGATGTTTTTCCCCGGGACGCTTTTCCCCGCCAGGACGTCCCAGGCATATTCCACGTTGTCCGCATTCATCCCTGGTATATGCGGGCACAAGGGCTCGCCTCCTGTCGCAAGGAAAACGACGTCCGGCTTTTCAGCCTTCACGAGATCCTCGTCGACCTCGACGCCCGACTGGATGATTGCGCCGGCAGTCTTTGCCTGCTCGGCAAAGGGCTCGACGAAGGCGCCCATCTCGCGTCGCTCGTCAATGACCGATGCGAGAGGCATCTGGCCGCCGAGACGCGCTTCTTTTTCGTAGAGAGTTACCTTGTGGCCGGCCTGGGCCGCGGTGCGCGCGGCTGAAAGCCCCGCCGGGCCTCCGCCTGCGACCAGGACCTTCCGGGGTCTTGCCGCCTTCTGCACGGGCGGGAATTCGAATTCGCGTCCGGCCCTCGGGTTCACGAGGCATTCCACGGGCTCCATGTTGAAGATCCGGTCGAGGCAGCCCTGGTTGCAGCCGATGCAGGAAACAATCTCCCTTGTGCGCCCCGTCATGGCCTTCGCGGGGAATTCCGGATCGGCCAGCAGCGCCCTTGCGAGACCGACCATGTCGGCCCGCCCGTCGCGGATGATCTCCTCGGCGAGGACAGGGTCGTTGATGCGGTTGCAGGCGACGACAGGTTTCGTGACGGCCGACTTCACGCCGCTTGCCATGTGGACAAAGGCCCCCCTTGGAACGGCCATGGTGATCTGGGGAACCCTGGACTCGTGCCACCCGCCCGTGACGCTGAAGGCGTCTACACCGTGCTGTTCCAGCATGTAGGCAAACTGGGCGGCTTCCTTGTTGGTGTTCCCGCCTGCCATGAAATCGTTCCCGGCGATGCGGAAAATGACCGGATAATCAAAGCCCACGGCCTCACGGATGGCCCAGGCCACCTCGATGCCGAAGCGCATCCGGGCGGAATGACTGCCGCCGTACCCGTCGGTCCGCTGATTCGTGAGGGGCGAGAAGAATTCCGAGATCAGGTAACCCGTTCCGGCCAGAACCTCCACGGCATCGAAACCGGCCTTCTTTGCCCTTACCGCGGCCTGGGCGAAATTGAACAAGGTCCGCTGGATGTCCTCCTGCGTCATCTCGCGGGGGACTTCCCGCGTTATGCCCGAGGCAATGGGCGAGGGCGCAAGCGGCTGCCGGCCGATCATACCCGAACGGACGTAGCGGCCGCCGTGGAAGAGCTGGGCGGCAGCCAGGGTGCCGTGGCGGTGTACCGCGTCCGTGAGTTTCCTCAGCCCCGGGATGAAACGGTCATCGCTCAGCCCGATCATCTCCTTCATGCTGCTGGCGTACTCGTCAATCGGGCATCCCCCCACAAAGAGAAGAGCAGCGCCTCCCCGGGCACGCTCCTCGTAAAAGGCCACGAGGCGCTCTGTCACTTCGCTCCTGTCGTTGCAGTAGCCGAG
>DASRZY010000316.1:0-8660 GCA_035685905.1 Syntrophales bacterium | reverse complement strand
GATGAGAGGCTCGCCCGACGGGTTGGGGAAGGTTCCGGTCACCTCGAGACGGCCCCGGGAGGTGTCGAGCTCGCCGCCTCTCGAGAGACCGAGTTCGCGGGCAAGGTTCTCTTCGAGCAGCACGGCCCGCTCATCGGTGAGGAAGGCAAGAGATTTCCCAGGGTCATCGCCGGCGTGCTTTTCAAAGGAGGCCCGCGCGATCTCGGGCCGAATGGCACGGTCGAGGAACGGGTCGATGCCCAGGAGCCGGACGAGGTCTCCGTTTGCGAGCTTCAGCCTCCGCTCCACGGCGGGGGCAAAAGATACGACGGCGGGGTCTGTGATGAGATCGCGCAGGATCGTCTCGTCCATGGGCCCGGCGAGCCGCTCAAGGGTGTGGGTGGATTTCCCCCGGAGAAACTCCACGGCCTGGGAGAAGCTGGAAAGGGCCGATTGCGCCGAGAGGGCCATGCCGATGACGGCGGCCACCCCGCAGGCGATGCCGAGGAGCTGGAGCAGGCTGAGACTGCGCCGCCGGTAGAGATAGCGGAGAAAGGATCGGGTGACGATTCGCAAAAATAAACCCAGGGTAAAGGGTTAAGGGTTAAGGGTCAAGGGGCAAGGGTTAAGGTGAATAGTATAAATCCTCGAGTCTCGCTTTGCCGTTGTCATTCCCGCGAAAGCGGGAATCCAGGATGGATGAGCCATTCGAAGTATGTCCTTCCCGCGCATGCGGGAATCCGGGATGGATTTCTGGATGCCCGTTTCCACGGGCATGACATCTTTGTTGATAACCCGTCGCGACTGAAGTGCGCACTTGCTGTGAGCCAGTCGAAGGATGTCAACCCGTGCCGAATGGTGCTGCAGGGTCGTTCATCATCCTCAGCCGCATTTTTCGTCTTCGGTGATCACGCCGTCCACCATTTTGAGAATCCGGTCGGTGTAGTTGCAGGCAAGCGGCGTGTGGGTCACCATGATGAGCGTCATCGACGATTCCCGGCAGCGCTCAGTGAGAAGCTCCAGGATCTGGTTGCCTGTGGCCGTGTCGAGGTTGCCCGTGGGCTCGTCGGCGAGGATCAGGACGGGCTCCTTCACGATGGCCCTCGCTATCGCGACACGCTGCTGCTCGCCGCCCGAAAGCTCGTGGGGATAACGGTTTTCCTTTCCCTCGAGGCCGACCCTGTCCAGGGCCGTCCGCGCGGCCTCAGGGTTGATTTTCCCGGACAGCTCGAGTGCGAGATAGACATTCTCGAAGGCGGTCAGGGTAGGCAGCAGGTTGAAGAACTGAAAGACGAAGCCCAGGCGGCTCCTTCGCAGCTCCGTGCGGCCTGCCTCTCCCAGGGTTTCCAGGTTTTTCCCGTCAATCTCGATCAGCCCCCGGGTGGGGCGGTCCAGGCCTGCGAGCATGTTGAGAAGGGTCGTCTTCCCGGAGCCGCTTTTTCCGAAGAGAGCAAGCACCTCCCCGGGAGCCGCTTCCAGGTTCGCCCCCCGGAGGGCCTGTGTAACGACCTGTCCGTTCTCGCGGTATTCCTTCCAGAGATCGACGACGTTTACGATAGGGGACGTTGTTGACAAATTGGAATAACTCATCTTGACTTCCCTTTCAAAGAGTTAGTCCAATTAGTCAACAACGTCCCCATTCTCAGATGTCCTTGAGGCGGAGGTTCTCCGGGGATTTCTCGATGGCGTCGCCGAAGGCTTTCAGGCTCTGCGAGATCCGCTCCAGCTCCGCCGTCGATGCCACGGGGATCTGATCCACGCCCCGGCGATCCATGGCGTCCACGACAAACTTTATTGTCAGATAATCCGTGTCGCGCGCGGGGGCATAGGCAGGCTCGCTGCCGCCGTGATGGGCTGCCTCGATGAGTACCCCGCTTTCCGCGAGATGCTCCAGGAGCTCCGCGGTGAGCCCGCGGGGGATCTCGAGGCTCTCGGATATCTTCATCGCCGTAAGGGGAATCTCCCCCGCTGCGAAATTCCGGCTCATGTAGTTGACGATCCGCAATGCCATGAGCCTCCGGAAGAAATGGCTTGCACGCCTTGCATCGGGGCCGTACTCGAGCATGTCGGCGTTCTGATGGATGCATGAGATCTCGGCGCCTGCCAGGACGATGAGCCAGCTGGTCTGCAGCCAGGTGAGAAAGAGGGGCAGGGCGGCAAAGCTACCGTAGATGGCGTTGTAGCTGGCAACGCCTACCTGGAATTTCACATAGATCATCTGTACGAAAACGTACACGGACCCGGCGATGATCCCGGCGATCAGTCCCGATTTCTTGTCCACTTGCCGGTTCGGCATGAAGATGTACAGGAAGGCGAAGAGCACCCACATGATGATGAACGGGGTGATCTCCAGGAAGATCACCACGACGGGGCCGAGGATTCCCAACACGTCGACTTTCTGCGTGATGGCGGCCAGCTTCGTGGTGACAAAGACGGTGACGCTTCCCGACAGCACCAGCAGCACCGGCGCCACGAGCATGACGGAAAGATAGTCGGTGACCTTTCGCGCCAGGGTGCGCTCCTTGCGGACGGACCAGATGTCATTGAAGGAGCTTTCGATGTTGCCCAGCACCTTGATGATCGTCCAGAAGAGCAGGATGACGCCGACCCCTGCGATGAGGCCGCCCTGCGTGTTCGCGAGAAGCGAGTTGGCAAATCCGAAGACCTCAAGGAGCACCTCCTCTTGCCCCGGGAATCTCTCCAGGATCTTCTCCTGCAGGACCTTCTGGAACTCGAAGCCCTTGGCGATCCCGAAGGCCATTGCGACGACCGGGACGATGGAAAGCAGCGAGAAAAAGGTCAGCGCCGATGCCCGCAGCTGGCAGCGGTGCTCCTGGAAGGCTGCGACGGCGGCAAGAAGGATCCTCAGATAACGGATCCCGAAGGCTTTCAGCGGGGGAAGGCCCTTTGTCCGGATCCTCCAGACGTCTTCCTGGATAAATTTCTTCAGCTTGGCGATCATTCCCGAACCCTTTCCATAGAAAGTAACGGTCGTGTCTGCGCAGCGCTATTTACGGATTTGTCCCGAGGCCCGATGCCTTTTTATTTTTAACACGGCGGCAGCTGAAGGTAAAGGGCCACGCCCGCAGGGCGTGAGGGTTAAGCAAACAGTTTTAAGTTTTAAGCAATGAAAAAGATAAGCAAGGAAGATTGCCACGCCTCGCGAGGCTCGGCTCGCAATGACTTTTTTTCTCACTTAAAACTGAACACTTGAAACTTAAAACTGATTAATAATTCTCCGCCAGTACTTCGTAGTAGGCCTTCGGGTGACGGCAGGCGGGGCATTCATCGGGCGCCTCGGCGCCTTCGTGGACATAGCCGCAGTTGCGGCAGTGCCATTTCACGGATGCTTTCTTCCGGAAGACCTCGCCGTTCACGACGTTGGCCAGCAGCCTGCGGTACCGCTCCTCGTGAACCTGCTCGACCTCCGCGATTTCACGAAAGGACGCGGCAATCTCCGGGAAGCCCTCCTCTGCGGCCGCCCGCTCGAAAGCGGCGTACAGGGTCGACCACTCGTATTTTTCCCCGCTGGCGGCGGCGTCCAGGTTGGCCCTCGTGTCGCCGATGACGCCGGCCGGGTAGGCCGCCGTGATCTCCACTTCGCCGCCCTCGAGGTATTTGAAGAACACCTTTGCGTGCTCTTTTTCGTTTTCGGCCGTTTCGAGGAAGATGGCCGAGATCTGCTCGAAGCCCTCCTTCTTTGCGGCGCTGGCGAAATAGGTGTAGCGGTTTCTTGCCTGGGCTTCGCCCGCAAAGGCGGCAAGAAGATTCTTCTCTGTCCTGGTTCCCTTGATCGATTTTGCCATGATGAAGCAGCCTCCGATTGTGCTGGTTTTCGCAACTGAACCGAATGAATCCTGCACGTAAATGGCAATGCTGTCAAATCGAAAAATCGCAGTGTGCCGGGAATCAAAACTGTGGACCTGCCGTCCGCGAGCCTGTAAAATGTTCGAAACAAATATAAATGAGAAATGGAGAAAAGGGGACGTTGTTGACTAATTAGACAAACTCAACCAGGGTCTAGGTTCCTATGGGTTTGTCCAATTTGTCAACAACGTCCCTGATCGGAGGTGTGGTATGGGGCAGGATGCCGTTTTTTCCACTTTTCCATTGAAGAATTACAGCCTGAAAAACCGGCTCGGTGTTGCCGCCATGACGCGCATGTCCTCTCCGGGAGACAGCATCCCGCGAAAGGACGTATTGGAGTTCCTCGTCAGGCGGGCAGCGAACGGAGCCGCCATTGTCTTCACGGAAGGCATTGTCACTGACTACGAAAGCGCCCAGGGTTACCCCCGCCAGGCAAGGCTCCTCACGCAGCGCCAGATCGACGCTTGGAAACCGGTTGTCCAGGCCATAAAAGATTCTGGCGCCGTCGCCATTGCGCAGTTGTTCCACTGCGGGAGGATCGCCTGGCCGGAAGTCAACCCGGCAGGCAGGGTCATCGCGCCGAGTGCCATCGCGCCGAAGCCGAAAAATCCCCTGACGGGAAAGCCCTATCCCGTCCCCGACGCGATGAGCCGCTTCGACATCGAGCACGTCATCAACGGCTTTGTCGAAACGGCCAAGGGCGCCATGGCCGCGGGCTTCGACGGCGTCGAGATCCACGGCGCCCACGGATACCTGATCACGCAATTCCTCTCGACGGACTCCAACAGCCGGACGGACGAGTACGGCGGCTCCGTGGAAAACCGTTTTCGCCTCGCACGCGACATCATACGGGCCGTGCGTCCCGTTGTCCCCGGCGAGCGCCTGATCAGCTTCCGCATCTCCAACTGGGGAATCGCCGACATGGCGGTCTCCCTCTTTGAAAGCAAGGAAGAGTGGCAGCAGATGATCCGGCTGCTGTCCGCGGAGCCGATCGACGCCATTTCCGTTTCCACCTACGAGTACGACGCGAAGGCCTTCGGCACGGAGAAGACCATGGCAGGGATCACCCGCGAAGTGACGAAGCTGCCCCTCATGGTTTGCGGAAAGATTTACGACCGGGCCACCTGCGAGGACGCCCTCCGGGATGCCGACATCGCACTTTCCGCGAAGTCGATGCTCCTGAACCCGAACTGGGTGGAGGATGTGAGGCAGGGAAAGAAACTGCCGTCGCACAAATCATCTGAAGCAAACGTGGCCTACACGGAGACGCCGCTGCCCTAGGCAGGGACAAGGGACGCGGGACTGGGGACGAGGCGCAGGAAAATGCATGCGGATATTTCTACACCCTCGTCCCTACCCCCTGGTCCCTTTTGATCTATGGAAGGAGACCCCTATGGCAACCAAAAAGTCCAAAGACATGGCAGGCTGGATCACCACGTTCATCAAGGACTGGGTGAACAGCTCGCCGGAGAACACCCTCCAGAACAGGGCCAATGACAGGGCATGGGACGACCCGCTTGTCGGCTTTTCCCGTGGAGACGATTCCTGCTGGGAATCCTTCAAGGAGCACGTGGGGCCCTTCCATTGGACGCCTGAGGAGGCCTTTGAAAAGGCCTTTCCCGGCAGCCGGGTGCCGGCATCGAAGCTCACCGTGATCAGCTGGGTCCTCCCCCAGATGAAGCAGACAAAGATGGACACACGGAAGGAAAAAACGTACCCGCCCGAGAGCTGGGCCAGGGGAAGGTTTTACGGGGAAGTGGTCAACGAGAAGCTCAGGGCGCATGTCGTGGAGGAACTTGCGAAGGCGGGGATCCGGGCGGTGGCCCCTTCGCTCCATCCCGATTGGTCCCGCATGCCCTCGGACAAGTTCACCTTTGCATCCAAGTGGTCCGAGCGCCACGCCGCGTTTGTCTCGGGGCTCGGCACCTTCGGCCTGTCCGACGGGCTCATCACGCCCCGGGGAAAGGCCATGCGTGTCGGGTCAGTCGTAGCCGAGGTGGAGATCCCCTCAACGCCGCGGCCCTACACGGGGCACCAGGACTACTGCCTGTGGTTCAGCCAGGGGACCTGCAAGAAGTGCGTGGAGCGCTGTCCCGTCAATGCCCTCTCCGAGGCGGGACACGACAAGATCCTCTGTTCGAAGCACGTCCACGGGACCTGCAGTGAATACATCAAAGAGCACTTCGGCTTTCCGGGCTATGCCTGCGGACTTTGCCAGACGGCGGTTCCCTGCGAGTCGCGAATCCCTGCAAAAAAGGAAGGGAAGTAAGAGGAGGAATCAGATCAACAGATGATGTTACGTACAGCATCCTGAAAGCGCCAAAATTCAATTTACAGATAAATTGAAGAGTATAATGAAAAATCTTTGACTCTGCAGGGGAGATTCTATCGCAGTCGACTTGTTTCCCTCACAGTCTGATCTGGGACAGCCGACATCTCTCGTGTCTGACGCACCTTGTAATCGTCGCATTTCATTTTCATCGCAGTCTTTTAGGGAATGATATAGAATTTTTCACCTGATGCAATGATGATTATTCCATTCGGGAGGGGATCCCCATGAAGACAGTGAGAATGTTATCTGCGCTGATGATCATTGTGTTCGGTCTGAGCATCGCTGCTTGCTGCGGCGGCGGTACAACCACTGTGCAAGAGACACAAACTCAAGTCCAAAACCCTACCGCGGTGAATGAACTGCTAGATCTCGACAACGCATACAAGAACGGAGCAATCACGAAGGAAGAATATGAGAAGCTCAGGCAGGACATCCTGAACAAGGCTGCCAGATAGCCAAAGTGAGCATATCCGGGAGAGGAAGCACCACTGAGCCCCTCCGAATTCTAATCACAATGTCCACCCTATCGTATATTGATCGGACTCGCAGGTGTAAGCGATGATTCCCGTCTGATCAGGAATTGCCGGGTGGACAGGAGGATGAACTGCCGAGCAGGTTCACGATCCGATCGACAGCCGGCTCCACGAGCGTGATCGTGTCCGGTGAAAGGTCGCGGTGGAAATCGAAGTCGCGCCCGCGGATCGAGACGAGGTGTCCTTCGAGGTCGCGGCCGATCAGGGCCTTGAAGAAGGCCAGGAGCGTTGCAGGGCTCATGTGGTGGGTGAAGGTCAGGCCGGCCTCGTCGGGTGAGACGGACGCGCAGTACAGATCGTCGAGGGCCGGGTCGACATGGGCATCCACGAAGATGACCCGGTCGTAGCCCTCGAGCAGGTCGATCATTTCCGGCACCAACTGGCCGATGAAGACGGAGTCAACCGGCGCCCCGAGTTCCTCGAGCCCCGTGTTGTCTTCCTCCAGCGCTGACTGCCCGAGCCGCCTGCGGAATGCATTGACCACGTGAAAGGCGACGCCGTCGTCTGAGCGATCCAGGTTGCCGAAGCCCATTACCAGTGTCCGGGTCATTTTGGGTCATCCTATCCTGTCGGAATGAAGAAGCGGGTGAACGCGTTGCGTCCACCCGCTTTCCTTTTTTGCTTTGCAGGATTCGAAATCAGCGCGCGATGCGGTCCAGCTCGGTCCCGTCGGCGGCCAGCAGCGTGATGACCAGCGGCATCTTGCCGATGGCGTGGGTGGCGCAGGACAGGCACGGGTCATAGCAGCGGATGGCCGCCTCGACCCGGTTGAGCATGCCCTCGGTGAGCTTGTTGCCGTCCACGAAGGCTTTCGCCACCGCGCCCGACGCCGTGTGCATGGCCCAGTTGTTGTTGCCCGTGGCCACGATGAGGTTCACCCTCGTCAGGACGCCGTTCTCGTCGGTGCTGTAGTCGTGGAACAGGGTCCCGCGGGGGGCTTCGATCACGCCGACGCCCTGGCCGGGGAGCTGGAGCTTCGGGTAGCTGCGGACGTCCTTGGAGAGGATGTCCGGGTCGTCCAGCAGCTGGCCGACGCGCTCGAGGCCGTAGACCAGCTCGATCATCCGTGCGTAGTGGTAATAGAGGGACCCCTCGACGGGCTTGCCGCCGTTGAGGGTCTTGAACTGCTTGAACTCCGCGTTGGCAATGGGCGTGCCGATCTTGTCGATGACGTTCATCCGCCCCAGGGGGCCCACGCGATAGAAGCCTTGCGGGAAGCCCTGCTTGCGGTAGTAGGGGTGCTTGAGAAACGACCAGGGCTCCACGTGCTCCGCGATGTGGGAGAGGTACGCCTCCGACTTGAACTGGGCGAGTGCTTTCCCCTCGGCGTCCCTGATCCGGATTTCGCCGTCGTAGAGCTGAAGCCCGCCTTCCTCGTCGACGAGTCCCATGTAGTTCGACGGGAACGACGCAAACATGTCGGCGAGCTCCTTGTTGGCCTCCAGCCAGCCCCGTGCGACGCTGAGAGCAACCTTGCCGACCTCGGTCATGCCGGGCAGTTCAGCGGCGATGGCGTCGCGGTCCGCCGACGTCAGGGGCGCGTTGACCCCGCCGGGGACGCAGAGGTTGGGGTGGACGCGCTTGCCTCCGCCCAGCCGTTGAATGATCTGCTGGCCGAAGCGGCGCAGGTGGACGGCCTTCACGGCCAGCTCCGGGTTTGCCTTGATGATCCCGAAGACGTTTCGGTCCTTCGGGTCGGCGTCGAATCCCAGGAGAAGATCAGGGGCTGCCAGGTGGAAGAAATGCATCCCGTGCGACTGGATGAACTGGCCCATGTGGATCAGTTCGCGCAAAAGCTTTGCCGGCCGGGGGATCTCCACGCGGGCCACGCCGTCGCAGGCCTTTGCGGCCGCCAGGTGGTGGCTCACCGGGCAGATCCCGCAGATGCGCTGGGTGATCTGTGGCATCTCGAGATAGGGGCGGCCCTCGGAGAACTTCTCCAGCCCGCG
>DASRZY010000315.1:0-10438 GCA_035685905.1 Syntrophales bacterium | reverse complement strand
TGAATTACGAAGGGAGCATTACGATCGACGAGGGCCTCATGAAATCGGCCGATCTCGTCCCCTTCGAGAAGGTGGCGATCTACAATGTGTCAAACGGCGAGCGTTTTTCGACCTACGTGATCAAAGGGAAGAAGAACTCCGGCGTGATCTGCCTCAACGGCGCAGCGGCCAGGAAGGTGTCGAAGGGCGATCTCATCATCATCGCGAGCTACGTCATGGCCGAGGATGCCGAGGCGAAGGGCTGGGTCCCGAAGTGCGTCCATGTCGACGGGAAGAACAGGCATAAGAAATAGCGATTTCGATCGATTGCAGTGCGATCAGGGCAAAGTGCCGGGCTACTTTGCCTTTTTTATTGGAGGGCTCTTGGCAGGGCAATTGCAGTAAGCAATCCGCTTACACAGGCCCGTTTTGCCGCCAGGTTGGACGCTTTCTATGGTTTGCACGGCCCGGCTGCCGGTGTGTGAATTCCAGCAAAAACGACGCGATGAAACACAAACTGAAAAATGCATTCCTGGCAGGCCTTGCCGTCACCATTCCCGTCGGGTTGACGATCTACATCCTGATCTTCCTCATTGATCTGATGGATGGACTGCTGAGAGTCATCCCGCCGGACTATCATCCCGACCGGTTCCTGGGCGTTCGAGTCCCGGGGCTTGGCGTGATCGCCACGGTCGTGCTGATCTTTGCCGCAGGTCTTCTCACCACGAGCTATCTGGGCGGAAAGTTCATCCGCTTTGCAGAGGCTCTGGTGGAGAGAATCCCGCTTGTCCGGGGAATCTACCAGGCCATCAAGCAGATCGTTCAGACAATGGTGAGCAAGGAAGGGCAGAGTTTCAAACGGGTTGTGCTCGTCGAGTTCCCCCGACCGGGTCTTTACACGGTTGCCTTCGTGACCGGGGTCGCAGGCGGCGAGCTCAAGGACAAGACCGGCGGGAACTGCATCAACCTGTTTGTCCCCACCACACCCAACCCCACGTCGGGCTATTACGTGATGGTTCCTGAAGACGGCGTCACGGACCTGGAGATGTCCGTGGAAGACGCTTTCAAGCTCATCATTTCGGGCGGCATCATTGCGCCCGCCGAGAATAAGGAGTTGAGAAAGTCCGAAAACTCTGTTAAAAAAACATGATTTTCAATTTCTTGAAAAATGAGACCAAGGTCAGGAAAGACAACATAACCATGGAGGGAAAATGCAGATCACATCGGAAAGCATCAAGGTCGGGCACCCGGATATCGTCGCCGACGCCATAGCCGCAAATATTATCGCCACAATCCTCGATGAAGAGAAGAAAATCGGCCTCACTGTCTACAACATGCCGCACTGCGGAATCGAGGTTTTCCTCGGCAAAGGGTTCTGTGTCGTCGGCGGAGAGGTCTCGACCCGCGCCTACGTGGACGTGGAGAAGATCGTCCGCGAAACCGTTCTCGGCATCGGGTACGACGAAATCTGCCTGGGCCTCGATGGAAGCTCCATGGGCGTGCTGAATGCCATCATCCCGCAGTCTCCGGACATCAACATCGGCACGAGGGCCCACCTCGGGAAATTCAAGGAGATCGGGGCAGGCGACCAGGGGATCATGTACGGGTATGCGTGCTCGGACACGCCCGAATTGCTGCCGCTGCCCTACGTGCTGTGCAACCGGATGATGAGGGCCTTTGAAGATACCAAGAACCCTTTTTTCGCTCCCGACGGAAAAGGCCAGGTCAGCGTCGAATACGACGACAAGACGGGGAAACCGCTGCGGGTGGTCAAGGTCCTGATGTCCAATGCCGTCGACTACCGGCATGTGAAGAAGGGCCAGAGGAAGGAAATCGAAGAGGCTGCCCGGAAGTTGTGCTTCGGGGTTCTCGGGGACTGGATCGACAAGAAGACGGAGTTCCTCTTCAACCCCACCGGGGAGTGGCAGGCCATCAATTCCTGCAGCGCCGCCGATTCCGGCGTCACCGGGCGCAAGCTCGTCGTCCAGTTTTACGGCGGCTTCCCGGGCGCGCAGCTCGGAGGCGGATCGGTCATGAACAAGTCCCCCGAAAAGGTCGATTGCTCGGCTGCCTTCGGAGCGCGCTATGCGGCAAAAAATGTCGTTGCGTCGGGGCTTGCAGAGAAGTGCTCCATTCAGCTCTCCTACGCCATCGGCGTGGCGCGGCCCTTCTCGATCTATGTGAATTCTTTCGGGACAGGGAAAATCTCGGACCGCAAGCTCGAGCAGCTTGTCACCAAGGTCTTCGATTTCACGCCGGCCGGCATGATCAAGCAGTTCAACCTCCTGGACGGCAACGTGTACCGGCAGCTCCCGAAGACATTCTTCATGAGCAAGTTCGCCTGGGAGAAAACGGACAAGGCAAAGCAGCTCCGGCAGCTGGCGAAAGTCTGATGTTGGAACACGGAAATACATTGAAATGGGCGCCTGCGACGGCGCCGCTGAATTGAAAGGTCTGGCATGGACTACGACGTCAAAGACTTGAAACTGGCAGAGCAGGGCAAATTGAGCGTGGAGTGGGCCTACAAGAGCATGCCCGTTCTCTCCCTGATCCGGAAGCGCTTTGCGAAGGAAAAGCCCCTGAAGGGGCTCAGGCTCGGCGCCTGCCTCCACGTCACCACGGAGACGGCCAGCCTCGTGGAAACCCTGAAGGCGGGGGGAGCAGAGGTGCGGCTCTGCGCATCGAACCCGTTGAGCACGCAGGATTACGTGTCCGCCTATCTCGTCAAGTACCACGACATCCCCGTATTTGCCATCAAGGGGGAGGACACGAAGACCTATTACCGCCACGTCGATTCCGTCCTGGACATGAAGCCGCACCTGACCATGGATGACGGCGCCGATCTCGTGTCGATGATCCACTCGAAGCGCAAGGACTTGATCCGGGGCATTATCGGGGGGACGGAAGAGACGACGACAGGCGTCATCCGGCTTCGCGCCATGGCCCAAAGCGGGGTTTTGCGATTTCCCATCATCGCCGTGAACGACGCCCAGACCAAGTACATGTTCGACAACCGTTACGGGACGGGCCAGAGCACGCTCGACGGAATCATCCGTGCGACGAACCGTCTTGTCGCGGGCTCGGTCTTCGTCATCTGCGGTTATGGCTGGTGTTCCCGGGGGCTGGCCATGAGGGCTCACGGCATGGGGGCGAGCGTGGTGGTCACGGAGGTGGATCCCCTGAAGGCGCTCGAGGCCGTCATGGACGGCTATCGAGTCATGCCCATCGCCCAGGCCGCCGAAATCGGTGAGTTCTTCTGTACGCTGACCGGCGACATCAACGTGATCCGCAAGGAACATTTCGTCAAGATGAAAGACGGGGCCATCGTGTCCAACTCGGGTCATTTCAACGTGGAGCTGGATCTCGACGGGCTCAAGGGAATTACGAAGAAAACGAGGAAACTCCGCGAGTTTGTGGAGGAATATACCCTGAAGAACGGCAGGCGGGTCTACGTATTGGGTGAAGGGCGCCTGATCAACCTCGCAGCGGCCGAGGGGCACCCCTCCAGTGTCATGGACATGAGTTTTGCCAACCAGGCCCTTTCTGCGGAATACATGGCGAAGAACGTCAAGTCCCTGAAGAAGCAGGTCTATTCCGTCCCCCAGGACATCGATCGCGAGATCGCGCGTCTGAAACTCGACGCGATGGGCGTACGGATCGACACCCTGACGCCTGAGCAGGAGAAATACCTGAATTCGTGGGAGATGGGCACCTAGAAGGTTCGAGGACCGAGGATCGAGGTCCGAGGATAGCACAAAGAACGGAAAAGGATCGGTGACGCAAAATCATCGATCCTTTTTTATTTCCTGAACCTCGTTCCTCGCTCCTCGAACCTCGTACCTTCTTCAAGCATTGACCTTCCGGAACATCGCCAGGGCCACGATGCCCAGGATGACGTTCGTGGCCCAGGCTGCCACAATAGGCGGTACGGTGCCCGAGCGCCCGAGGGAAAGGGTAAAGCCGAAAACGATCCAGTAGGAAAAGCCGATAATGACGCCGATGCCGATTCCCTGGGCGATCCCCCCGCTGCGCTCCGAGCGCATGGGAAAGGTGACCCCGATCAGGGCAAGGATCAGGCTCACGAAGACAAAAGCGATCTTGCCGTGCAGATCCGTCTCGTATCGGGTTGCGTCATAGCCTTCCTGGCGAAGCTTGCGGATAAAGTTTCTCAATTCCCCGAAACCCATCTGATCGGCGCTTTTCTGGACGACCCGGAAGTCTTCCGGTTTCTCGGCGATGTCGACGGCCAGGGTGGGGAGACGCTCGAATGCGGGGAATTCCTTCCCGGCAAAGGTTGTCCTCAACACATCCCGAAGCTCCCAGTGGTCCTCTTTCCAGATTGCCTCCTTGGCATCGATCCGCGACGACAACTGGAACTGCGGATCGAGATAGTTGATCGTGACACCCCTCAGCCCGTTCTGGGCCGCTGCAAAAAATTTGATGTTGTAAATGGCATTTTGGCTTTTTAACCAGATCTGGTTTTCCTTGAAGGCGCCCCACTGCTTGTTTTTCTGGATTTCTACGTAAACGATGTGCTCGGCTTGCCAGTTTGCTGCAGGGGTGACGTATTCGTTGAGCAGAAAATTCAAGCCGCAAACAACCAGCGAAAACGCGAGGACGGGCCGGGCGATCCGGTAGAGGCTGATCCCGTTGGCCTTCATGGCGACGATCTCGTGATTCCGGGAAAAAAGCCCGAAGGTGATGAGGGCCGCCAGAAGGACGCAGGCGGGCATCATGTTGGTCACAATGGAGGGCAGGGTGTAGAGGTGATAGGACAGAATCTGCGCGATCGTGGCATTGTTGCTCAGGAACATGCGGCTCCGCTCGAAAAAGTCGATAATCAGATACAGGCACAGGAAGGCCAGCAGAACGAAGAAGAAGGTCTGGAGGAACTCCCTGGAGATGTAACGATCAAGGACCGACATGCCGTCACCCTTTCCGCTTTCCGAGGTGGAGCCATTCCGGGGCGATCTCGCGTTCGTTGGCTTTCCTGAAATAGACATACAGGCCGGCAGCCATGAACAGGACGTTTGGCGTCCAGACCCCGATGACCGGCGGGATGAGACCCGTTTCACCCAACGCCTTCCCGTAAAGAAGGCAAACGTAGTAGACCATGACCACTCCGAGGCCGATCGTGAAGCCACGCATCTTGCCGGCGCGGCTGGACTGGATCCCAAGCGGGATCCCCAGGATGGCGAAAATCAGACAGGTGAACGGGCTGGCGAGACGCTGGTTGTATTCGATCATCAGCTCCCGCGGGGTCGGGCCCTGGGCGTCGGGTTTGTCGATTTGTTCCTGGAGCTCCCAGAGCGTCATCTCGTCGAGCTTGCTGAACTTGACCCGCTCCTGATCGGCAGCCGAGCCTTTGAAATCGAGGCGCACGTCGTAGGTGCTGAAGTCCACCTTCTTGTAATTCTTGAACTGGGGATCGACGGTATGGATGCTCCCGTTCTCCAGTCGAAGCGTGACGACGAAGGACTGGGGATTGGAGACGAGATAGCCTTTCGACGCAATGATCATGCTCGGATCTTCGGTGGTCCGTTCATCGTAGAGCAGCACTCCCTCCATGAAGTCCCCGCTCATGGGAATCTTGTCGGCGTAGATGACGATGCCGCGAAAGTCGTCGTTGAAGACCTTTTCCTTGATCCCGATGGTTGCCTTCTGCTTTACGATCCAGTAGAGAAGATTTTTTGCCTCCCCATTCCCCTTGGGAATCAGAAAGAAGCTTGTCGCGGCCGTCAGGAGAAATGCGATCAGGGCCGCAGCCAGGACAGGGGCGGCGATCTTGTGGAAGCTCAATCCGCAGGCCTGAAGGACGGTGAATTCGTTGTCCCGCGAAAGACGGCCGATCCCGATCAGGATGGCAATGATGAGCGCCAGGGGGATCGTGAACAGCAGCAATGCCGGCATGAGGAAGATGATGAGCTTCGCGATGTCGGTGAACTGAACCCCCTTGTTGATCATCAGATCGACAAGGCTCAGGATGCGCCCCATGATCAGGACGAAGGTGAAGACAAAGAGAGTCATGAGAAAAGGGTAAAGGACCTCTTTGAAAATGTAGCGGTTCAGGATACTGAACATGCCTTTATCATCGTCCCTGTTTCGAATGTGTTCAAGTATCAGAATTTTCTTTATTATTGCAACATAATCCTGTAAATCAACGATTACTTTCCGGCCCCTGCAGGAGTCCATCTCCGGCACGGGTTCGACAGGAGAAAAGCCATGATCGATCTGCACATGCATTCCCTGTTCAGTGACGGGGAGCTGATCCCGTCGGAATTGGCCAGGCGGGCCGCCGTGGCGGGGTATCGCGCCATGGCGATCACGGACCATGCCGACCACTCCAATTTCGATTTCATCATCACGAGGGTTTCGCAGGTCTGCGAGAAAATCTCCCAGGCCTACGGTCTTTTCGTCCTGCCGGGGATTGAGATCACCCATGTCCCGCCCCGGTGGATTCCCGCCCTGGCCAAAGAAGCCAGAAAGGCCGGGGCGAAGATCATTGTCGTGCACGGCGAGACCCTGGTGGAACCGGTCATGGAAGGGACGAATCTCGCCGCAGTGCAGTCGGATATCGATATCCTGGCCCACCCGGGGCTGATCGACGAGGACTCGGTGCGGCTCGCGGTAAAGGCAGGCATTTGCCTGGAGATTTCCGCAAGAAAAGGGCACAGCCTGGGGAACGGCCATGTGGCGGTAACATCGAGGAAGCACGGTGCCAAACTGGTGATCAACACGGATACCCACTCGCCGGGTGATCTCGTCACCCGTGAGTTTGCACGGCGCGTTGCCCGCGGTGCCGGGCTCTCTGAGGCGGAAACGGCGCGACTGTTCAAGAATGCTGAAGAGATCGTCCAAAAGGCGATTGCTGCCCGCAAGACTGCAGTGAGGCCTAGAAAGAAGGGATGAGAGCCGTCTTTTTCTCCGATGCCCATCTGAGAAGCGGCGACGACGCGGGTTGCGGCCTCCTGCTGAATTTCCTGCGGGGCAGCTCGCGGAGTGGAGATCACCTTTTTATCGTGGGGGACCTGTTCGATTTCTGGTTCTCGAGAGGCAGCGTGATCTTTCCCGGCTTTCAGCCTGTAATCGATGAGCTGAAAGGCCTGAAGGGCAGAGGCGTGCAGATCCATCTGTTCGAAGGGAATCACGACTTCTACCTGGCGGATTATTTCACACGGGAGCTTGGAATCGAGGTCTTCACGGACACGGCAGTCGTGCAGCTGGAGGGGAAAAGCGTTTATATCGCCCACGGCGACATGGTGGATGAGTCGGACAGGGGATATCGATTCCTCCGGAGAGTGCTGAGGAGCCGCCCCGCTTACGGCCTCCAGAAGCGGCTGCCACTGAAGCTATTGTGGCGGCTTGCGCAGATGAGCTCAGAGGCAAGCAAGGAGTACCTCGCAAAGCCCCAGGAGGGTCTGGCCTCCAAGATGGAGTCTTTCGCCATTGGGGAATTTGAAAAAGGCTTCGATGCTGTCATCCTCGGCCACTGCCACCTGCCCGTTATCAAGACGCATGCGGTCGGAGGCAGGCAACGTCATTTCATCCTGCTCGGCGACTGGCTCACCCACCGGTCTTATGTCGTCCTGGAAGAGGGCCGCTTCGAGCTTGGCTACTATGCCGGGGGGCAGATGTAGTCCAAATCATCCCTCCCCGTGCGGCACTGCGGGACGAGACGAAAAATCTGGACAGCGGGTCCGGAATGTGTTAGCAAGTGCTCTTTGATTTCAGGGAAAACACCCATGAATTTCGGCGGGATCGACCCAGAATATGCGGCACTCGAAACGGCGGCTTTTGTCGTCGTTCCCGTGCCCTACGACCTGACAACGACATACCAGGGAGGGGCTCGCAAAGGGCCTGCGGCCATCATCGAGGCCTCCTGCAACATGGAGCTCTACGACGAGGAGCTGGACAGGGAAATCTACAAGTCCGGGATACACACCCTGCCGCCCCTGGAGGCCGTCGCTTCAGGACCGGAAGGCATGCTGGAGCGTGTCGAGCAAACGGTCTCCGGTGTTTTTGATCTCGGCAAGACCCCTGTGATGCTCGGGGGGGAACACAGCATCACGCTGGGTGCCGTCCGGGCCGCAAGGAAGCGCTATTCGAAGCTCTCCGTGCTGCACCTGGATGCCCACGCAGACATGCGGGAGTCCTACCAGGGCAGCCCCTTCAGCCACGCCTGCATCGGCAGGCGGATGAGGGAGCTCTGCCCGGTCGTGCAGGCCGGGATCCGGAGCATGAGTATCGAGGAGGCAGCCTTCATCCGGAAACGGAACGTGCCGGTTTTTTCGGCAACGGACATCCGGAACGATCGAACCTGGGTCGGCAAGGTGCTTGGCCACCTGTCGAGAGATGTATTCATCAGCGTTGACCTGGACGCATTGGACCCCTCGGTGATGCCTGCAACAGGGACACCCGAACCGGGAGGGCTCACGTGGCATGATGTCCTCGGCCTGATCCGGGAAGTCTGCCGGAAAAGGCATGTTGTCGGTTTTGACATTGTCGAACTGGCACCCATTCCGGGCATGGTGGCCCCGGACTTTCTGGCCGCAAGGCTGACCTACAGAATGATGGGATATATATCGACAAAATCCAGATAAAGGAGAGCAACTGTGAATATCTGGGTACCGAAAAAAATCTTTTTTACAAAGGGCGTAGGGAACCACAAGGAAGAGCTGCACTCTTTCGAACTGGCTCTCCGGAATGCGGGGATCGAAAAATTCAACCTGGTTTACGTATCGAGTATCTTCCCTCCAGGCTGCAAGATGATCTCAAAGGCGAAAGGACTGCAGGAAAAGCACCCGGGCGAGATCACCTACTGTGTCATGAGCCGCTGCTCGAGCAACGAGCCCTATCGGATGCTGGCCGCTTCCGTCGGTTGCGCCATCCCGGCCGATGTTTCCCAGTACGGATACATCAGCGAGCATCACGCCTACGGTCAAACTGAAAAACAGGCCGGCGATTACGCCGAGGACCTTGCAGCCGCCATGCTGGCCTCGACACTGGGCATCGATTTTGACGTAGACAAGAGCTGGGACGAGAACAAGGAAATTTTCAAAATCAGCGGGAAGATCGTCCGCACCCGCAACGTGACCCAGTCCGCCATTGTTCCGAGAAAAGGCGGGTGGACTACCGTCGTTGCAGCGGCTGTTTTCGTTTTCTAGACCGCCGGAAACCCAATTCCACTGCGGTCTTCCGGAAAAAGGTCTTGACTTATTCGGTAATGCAGCTTATCTAATAAAGATACGACGCGGGGTGGAGCAGTCAGGTAGCTCGTTGGGCTCATAACCCAAAGGTCGGTGGTTCGAATCCATCCCCCGCTACCAGAAAATCAAGGGGTCGAGAGCAATCTCGGCCCCTTTTCACGTTTCCGATGACGGGTGTCAGCGCCGCACCTTGTAATAGTTCATGGCCTCGGGAATCTGGGATTGGATATCCCGAATCCTCGATTCCGGCGCCGGATGGGTCGACAGGAATTCGGGCGGTCGCGATCCCCCTTTGGCGTTCATCCGCTGCCAGAGGGTGATGGCGCCGCGCGGATCGTAACCTGCCTTTGCCATCAAAATCAGCCCGATGTGGTCGGCCTCAGATTCCTGGACACGGCTGTAGGGCAGAAGGACCCCGACTTGAGTTCCCACGCCGTAGGCCTGCATGAAGATATCGGAACTCACTCCCGGACTGCCGGACAAGGCCAGGGATAGCCCAATGGCCCCGAACTGTGCCAGCAGGCCCTGGCTCATGCGCTCATTGCCGTGCTTGGCGATGGCGTGGGCCACCTCATGGCCCATGACGACAGCCAGTCCATTCTCATCCTGCGAATAGGGCAGCAGGCCTGTGTAAACTGCGACCTTGCCACCCGGCATGCACCATGCGTTGACCGTCTTGTCGTCCTCGATCACGTTGAACTCCCACTTGTAATTGCGGATATCTGACCCTCTTCCTGTCTCCACCAGGAGCTCCTCCGATGCCACGGCGATTCTCTGTCCCACACGACGGACCATGCTCACTTTCGTCATGTCCGTCGAGAGCTTCGATTTCTTGATGACGTTACTGTACTCCTGGTAGCTCATCGTGGTGATTTCAGAGTCCGGGACGAGATGGAGGCCCTTCCGTTCGGTCACGGGAACAGTGGAACAGGAAACCAGAAAGAGTGAAAGGCCAAGAAGGATTGCGATAGGTCTGAAGATCCAGATCGAAAAACGGGGAGCCGCAATCATGACAAACCTCCATATCGTGCATACGAGGTTCCACCATAATATAAAAATCAGGGAATCGGAAGCGGATATCAGAGATTGGATAGCAAATGAACGGTTACGTTGTCGAGGAGACGGGGGCTTCGACGGACTCGTACCCTTGTCTGGCGGAATTTCTGAAGAAGGATTGGGGGGAGCCCTCTTTTTTTTCTGCCGTTTCCGTGGAGATAAAAATCCCCCTGGTGAGATGCTGACCTTTCTTATCG
>DASRZY010000314.1:0-7539 GCA_035685905.1 Syntrophales bacterium | reverse complement strand
TATGATCGACAACGCGCCCGAAGAGAAAGAACGCGGCGTGACCATTAATATCGCCCACGTGGAATACGAGACGGCCAAGCGCCACTATGCCCACGTCGACTGCCCGGGGCACTCCGACTACATCAAGAACATGATCTCGGGCGCAGCCCACATGGACGGTGCCATCCTCGTCGTTGCAGCCTCCGAAGGCCCCATGCCCCAGACGCGGGAGCACATCCTGCTGGCCCGCCAGGTGCAGGTTCCCTACATGCTCGTCTTCATGAACAAGGTCGACCTCGTGGATGACCCCGAGCTTCTCGATCTCGTAGAGCTCGAGCTGAGGGAGCTGCTCACGAAGTACGCCTTCCCCGGCGACAAGACGCCCATCATCCGCGGCTCCGCCCTC
The DNA here is from genome assembly GCA_035685905.1 of Syntrophales bacterium. Classification (GTDB taxonomy): domain Bacteria; phylum Desulfobacterota; class Syntrophia; order Syntrophales; family UBA2192; genus UBA2192. The sequence continues at coordinate 7,154 of DASRZY010000314.1, read as the reverse complement.
AAGGCCCTGGAGAGCGATGACGCCAACTCCCCCGAAGCCAAGTGCGTCTTCGAGCTCATGGATGCCGTCGACAGCTACATCCCCGAGCCGAAGCGCGACCTCGACAAGCCCTTCCTGATGCCCGTCGGCGACGTCTTCAGCATCTCCGGCCGCGGGACCGTCGTGACGGGCCGCGTGGACCGAGGGATCGTCAGGACGGGCGACGAAGTGGAGATCATCGGTATCCGGCCCACCTTCAAGACGGTCTGCACGGGCGTGGAAATGTTCCGTAAGACCCTGGACGAAGGGCGCGCCGGCGACGATATCGGCGTGCTGCTCCGCGGCACGAAGCGCGAGGAAGTGGAGCGCGGGCAGGTCGTGGCCAAGCCCGGCTCGATCACGCCCCACACGAAGTTCAAGGCCCAGGTCTACGTCCTGACCAAAGAAGAGGGCGGGCGCCACACGCCGTTTTTCTCCGGCTACCGGCCCCAGTTCTACTTCCGCACCACCGACGTGACCGGCATCGCGACCCTCCCCGCGGGTGTCGAGATGGTCATGCCCGGCGACAATGTCGAGATGGAAGTGACCCTCATCACCCCCATCGCCATGGAGCTGCAGCTGCGGTTCGCCATTCGCGAGGGCGGCAAGACCGTGGGCGCCGGTGTTATCAGCGAGATCATAGAATAAAGAGAGGTACGAGAACCGATCATGGCCGATCAGAAGATCCGAATCCGTCTGAAGGCGTACGACTACAAGCTGCTGGACCGATCCGCCGAAGACATCGTGGACACGGCGAAACGCACGGGTGCCCGCGTCGCGGGTCCCATCCCGCTGCCCACGATGATCAACAAGTTCTGCGTGAACCGCTCGCCGCATGTGGACAAGAAGTCCCGGGAGCAGTTCGAGGTCCGGACACACAAGCGGCTCATCGACATCATTGATCCCACGCAGGCCACGGTGGACGCCCTGATGAAACTGGATTTGTCCGCCGGTGTTGACGTGGAAATCAAGTTGTAACGCGTGACGACACGGAGATGGACGGGCAGGTCCCTGGACCATCTCCTTTTTCGTTCTCTCACGCACAGCGATAGCGGAAGTGGATGTTATGGAAAAAGGATTGATAGGCAGAAAGTTGGGAATGACCCAGATCTTTGCCGCTGACGGCGCCTCGGTGCCTGTCACGGTGATCGAAGCGGGTCCCTGCTACGTGATACAGAAAAAGACCGAAGAGGCGGACGGCTACAATGCCATCCAGCTGGGCTTCGACCGCAAGCGGCAAAAAAACGTGACGAAACCGCTGCAGGGCCATTTTGCAAAGGCCGACCGGGGGTTCTTCCGGGTGCTGCGCGAGTTCAAGACCCGGACGGCGGTCGAGCTCGAGCCGGGGCAGGAACTGACGGCGTCCATCTTCGAGGTGGGAGACGTCGTCGACGTCACCGGGACGAGCAAGGGTCGGGGTTTTGCCGGCGGCGTGAAGCGGCACGGCTTCAAAGGCGGCAAGGCGACCCACGGCTCCATGTTCCACCGGGCGCCCGGCTCCATCGGGGCAAGCGCCGCGCCCTCCCGCGTGTTCAAGGGGCAGCGGCTCCCGGGCCACATGGGCGATGTGCGCAAGACGGTGCAGAATCTCCTCATCATGGGGGTGCGCCCCGAGCTGAACGTGATCCTCGTGAAGGGGGCCGTCCCGGGGAGCAAGAACGGGATCGTCGTGATCAAGAACGCCGTCAAAAAGAGTTGAGAAACAACTGGAGTGAGTGAAGCCATGCCGGTGGTGAGCGTATACGATATCGAAAAGAACAAGGTGGCCGAGGTGTCGCTCAGTGACGCCGTCTTCGGTGCCGATGTCAACCAGGACGTCATCTACGAGGTCGTCCGGATGCAGATGGCGGCGAGACGGCAGGGCACCCACGATACCAAGGAGCGCAACGAAATCCGTGGCGGCGGCAAGAAGCCCTGGCGCCAGAAAGGCACCGGGCGGGCCCGCGCGGGCACGATCCGCTCGCCCCTCTGGAGGGGAGGCGGCACCGTATTCGGGCCCACCCCGCGGGACCACTCTTTCTCGGTGCCCAAAAAGGTGCGCAGGCTTGCCCTCATCTCGGCGCTCAGCATGAAGCTGAAGGAAGAGAAGCTCCTGGTCATCAAGGACTTCCCCCTGTCCGGGATCAAGACGAAGAAGTTCAAGGAGGTCCTCGACCGCTTCGGGCTCCAGAAGACCCTCGTCGTGATCGACCGCTCCAATGAAGTTCTCGAGAAGTCCTCCCGGAACCTTCCGGATGTGAAAATGATGCGATGCGAGGGCATCAACGTCTATGACCTTCTGAAGTACGACAGCCTCGTGCTTCTGGAGCCCTCGATCAAGAAGATAGAAGGGGCGCTGGAATAATGGAAATCCATCAGATCATCCGACGGCCGCTCGTGACCGAAAAGACGACCCTCATGCGCGAGGGGAACCAGTACATCTTCGAAGTGGACACGCGGGCCAACAAGATCGAGATCGAGAAGGCCGTGGAGAAACTCTTCAAGGTGAAGGTGCTCGACGTGCGGACCCTGAACGTCCTGGGAAAGAAAAAACGCATGGGGCGCATGCAGGGCCAGAAGAGCGACTGGAAGAAGGCCATTGTCACCGTGGCCCCCGGCAGCTCAATCGAGATATTCGACAAAGTCTAGGATCAGGATAAGGACAACGACCGATGGCGATCAAGACCATGAAGCCGACAACACCGTCCCGACGGTATCAGACCTACTCGACCTTCGAGGAGATCACCTCGACGGAGCCCGAGAAAAGTCTCACCAAGCCGGTCAAGAAGACGGGAGGCCGCAACAACCTGGGCCGTCTGACGAGCCGCCACCGCGGGGGCGGGCACAAGCGCAAGTTCCGTGTCGTGGACTTCCGCCGTGAGAAGACGGATATCCCTGCAAAGGTGAAGTCGATCGAGTACGACCCCAACCGCTCGGCGCGTATCGCCCTTGTGAGCTACGCCGACGGCGAGAAGCGCTACATCGTGGCGCCCGTGGATTTGAAAGTGGGCGACCCGGTCATCACGAGCGCCTCGGCCGACATCAAACCCGGCAACACGATGCCGCTGCGAAACATCCCCCTGGGCTCGTTCATCCACAACGTGGAGCTGAGGCCCGGGAAAGGGGCCCAGATGGTCCGCTCGGCGGGCACGTACGCGCAGCTCATGGCCAAGGAGGGCGACTACGCCCAGGTGAGGCTTCCCTCCGGCGAGGTCCGGAAGGTCTTCATCGAGTGCAAGGCCACCATCGGCCAGGTCGGCAATGTCACCCACGAGGGTGTCAGCATCGGCAAGGCGGGCCGCACCCGCTGGCTGGGCAAGCGCCCGAAGGTCCGCGGCGTGGCCATGAACCCCATCGACCACCCCATGGGCGGCGGCGAGGGCAAGACCTCGGGCGGCCGTCATCCCTGCACCCCCTGGGGCGTGCCGACCAAAGGCTACAAAACGCGAAAGAACCAGACCACCGACAAATACATCATCAAGAAGAGGGATAAGAAATAGTGGCACGCTCAGTCAAGAAAGGTCCGTACATCGAGGCGAAGCTTGCGGAGAAGGTCCGGAGAGCCGAAGCGGGCGGGGACCGCGGGGTCATCAAGACCTGGTCGCGCCGCTCCACCATCACCCCGGAGTTGATCGGGTACACCTTCGCCGTGCACAACGGCAAGAAGTTCATCCCCGTGTTCGTCACGGAAAACATGGTGGGCCACAAGCTTGGGGAGTTCGCACCGACGAGGACGTTCTTCAGCCACGCCGGCGACCGCAAGACCAAGGTGCGCAAGTAGTCGCTGCAGTCGGTGAAACGGGAAAACCGGAGATAGGTACGTCATGGAATCAAAAGCGATTGCAAAGTTCGTGAGGATATCGCCGCAGAAGGCGAGGCTCGTCGTCGATCTCGTTCGCGGCAAAAAGGTCGAGGAGGCCGACCAGATCCTGGCCTTTTCGCGAAAGCGGGCCGCCGGGCTCGTGAAGAAGGTGCTCAAGAGCGCCCTGGCCAATGCGACACAGAACCCGAACATCGACGAGAAGATCCTCTTCGTGAAGGAGATTTTCGTGGACCAGGGGCCGGCCATGAAGCGCCATAAGGCAAAGACCATGGGACGCGTGGCGCCGATCAAGCGCCGGATGAGCCACATTACCGTCGTACTCGACGAACAGTAGCTCGAAGGAGGATTTCATCTTGGGTCAGAAGGTAAACCCGATCGGATTGAGGCTGGGGATCAACAAGGGCTGGAGCTCGAAATGGTTCGCCGAGAAGAACTACGGCAACCTCGTCCACCAGGACATCAAGCTGCGCAAGTTCCTGAAGCAAAAATTCTACCACGCGGGCATCTCGAAGATCGAGATCGAGCGGGCCGCCGACAAGGCGAAGGTCAACATCCATGCCGCCCGCCCCGGCATCGTCATCGGCAAAAAAGGCTCCGAGATCGAGAAGCTCAAGAAGGACCTTGACGCCATGACCGGCGGGGAGACGATCATCAACATCATGGAGGTCCGCAAGCCCGAGATCGACGCCCAGCTCGTGGCCGAAAACGTGGCGCTGCAGCTCGAGAGGCGGATCGCCTTCCGGAGGGCCATGAAGAAGAGCGTGACCTCGGCCCTGAAGTTCGGCGCCAAGGGCATCCGCATCACCTGCTCGGGCCGGCTCGGCGGGGCCGAAATGTCCCGGACGGAGTGGTACCGCGAGGGGAAGGTGCCCCTGCACACCCTGAGGGCCGACATCGACTACGGGTTTGCCGAGGCGCGGACGACCTACGGGGCCATCGGGGTCAAGGTGCTCATCTATCATGGGGACGTTCTGCCCGACAAGAAGCAGGCCAGCGCCTAGGACGGCGGGTACAGGATACGAGGAGACATAGACGATGCTAAGCCCAAAACGAATCAAGTTCAGGAAGATCCAGAAGGGAAACCTGGGCGGCAAGGCCACCAAGGGGAACGAGGTCTCTTTCGGCCAGTACGGCCTGCAGTCCCTGGCGCCGGGCCGAATCACGGCCCAACAGATCGAGGCTGCCCGTGTCGCCATGACGAGGCACATCAAGCGCGGAGGCAAGATCTGGATTCGCATCTTCCCCCACAAGTCCTTCACGAAGAAGCCCGCCGAGACCCGCATGGGAAAGGGAAAGGGCGCCCCGGAAGGCTGGATCGCGATTGTGAAGCCCGGCACCGTGATGTACGAGATGGAAGGCGTCACCCTGGACGTGGCCAAGGAAGCCTTCCGGCTGGCAGCCAACAAACTGTCCATTCCGACGAAATTTCTAACGAGGGATATCTTCGATGAAGATTAAGGAAATCAGGGATCTCAGCATCGACGAGCTCCGGGTGAAGGAACGGGACCTCACGGACGAGCTGTTCAAGTTGAAAATACGGCACACAACGGGGCAGCTCGACTCCCCCGCGACGCTGAAGAATGTCCGTCAGGACATCGCCCGCATCAAAACCGTCATGAAGCAGAAGGAGTTGCAGAAATAGGTATGGACCAGAGGGGCAACAAGCGGACCATCAAGGGAGTCGTCGTCAGCAACAAGATGGACAAGACCGTCGTCGTGAAGACCGAACGGCTTGTCAAGCACACGGGCTTCAGAAAGTACGTTCACCAGCACCAGACTTACAAGGCCCATGACGACCGCAACGAATGCGGTGTGGGTGACACGGTACTGATCGTGGAGTCCCGTCCTTTGAGCCGGGACAAGCGCTGGAGGGTGCGCGAGATCCTGGAGAAGGCGAAATAGCCCGGGGTCGCAAACAGGCAGGTTGAACGGGGTGTAGATATGATTCAGATGCGAACCATTTTGAATGCCGCAGATAACTCGGGCGCAAAGAAAGTGTCCTGCATCGGCGTGCTGGGCGGATCGCGGAAGCGAATTGCCACCGTGGGGGATGTGATTGTGGTTTCGGTCAAGGAGGCGATCCCCAACGCGAAAGTGAAGAAAGGCGACGTCATGAAGGCCGTTGTCGTCCGTACGAAAAAGGAAGTCCGGCGGCCCGACGGGACGTACCTCAAGTTTGACGACAACTCGGCGGTGCTCATCAACAACCAGATGGAGCCCGTGGGGACGCGCATTTTCGGGCCCGTTGCCCGGGAGCTTCGCGCCAAACAATTCATGAAGATCATCTCGCTGGCTCCGGAAGTGCTGTGAGCCGCAGGGAACAGGGAACGACCATGCAGACGCACCGATTGAAAAAAGGCGACACGGTCAAGATCATCGCCGGCAGGGAAAAAGGCAAGACCGGCAAGGTTACGAAGCTCCTTGCCGATGGCAACAGGGTCGTGGTCGAGAAGCTCAACATGATCAAGAGGCACCAGAGGCCCGATCAGAAGAGCAAAGGCGGCATCATGGAGAAGGAAGCCCCGCTGGACGCTTCCAACGTCGCCCCTGTCTGCACGAAGTGCGCGACCGGCGTCCGGATCGGGTTCAAGACCCTCGAGGACGGCAAGAAGGTGCGTTACTGCAGAAAGTGCAACGAGCAGCTCGACCAATAGCCGCTGTTGACCGGGGCCGCATCCCGTCCGGGAGCGGCTGCCGAAGAAGGTAACAAGTTATTTCAGAAGCTCGGAGAACCGGGGATAGAGATCAATGGCAAGACTCAAAGAGTATTACAAGAAAGAAGTTGTCCCGGCCATGATGAAACAGTTCGGGTACCGAAACACCATGCAGGTGCCCCGGCTGGAGAAGATCATCGTGAACATGGGTCTGGGCGAGGCGATCCAGAACGTCAAGATTCTCGACAGCGCCGCGGCGGAGATCGGTGCCCTGACGGGCCAGAAGGCCGTCATCACCAAGGCCCGCAAGTCCATCGCCACCTTCAAGCTGCGCAAGGGCATGTCCATCGGAAGCATGGTCACCCTTCGCAAGGAGCGCATGTTCGAGTTCTACGACCGGCTGGTGAACGTGGCGCTTCCCCGAATCCGTGACTTCCGGGGCATTTCGCCGAACTCCTTCGATGGGCGCGGCAATTTCGCCATGGGAATCAAGGAGCAGTTCATCTTCCCCGAGATCGACTACGACAAGATCGACAAGATCAAGGGCATGAACGTGGTCATCGTCACGACGGCGAGGACCGATGAGGAAGCCCGGCATCTGTTGAAACTCATGGGGATGCCCTTCAAGAATTAGGAAACAAGACGGAGGAATACCTTGGCTAAGAAGTCCCTGATTGCAA
>DASRZY010000313.1:0-4947 GCA_035685905.1 Syntrophales bacterium | reverse complement strand
TTTTGTGCTGCGTCCATGAGCTCGCCGGCAAGCTTTTCCCGCATGGTCTTCTCGGCGCGGGACGTCGAGTTGCCGATGATCCACCGGAATGCCAGGGCCTGTCGGCGGCCCGGCGACACTTCCGTGGGAACCTGGTAGGTGGCGCCGCCGACCCGGCGGGAGCGCACCTCGATGACCGGCTTCACGTTGTCGAGGGCCTTTTCGAACACGGCCAGGGGCTGCTCCTTGGTGCGCTTCTCGATGATGTCGAAGGCCCCGTAGAGGATGCTCTCGGCAGTGCTTTTCTTGCCCTGCTTCATGAGGCTGTTGACGAACTTCGCCGCGAGCACACTGCCGTGCTTTGCATCGGGCGTGATCTGCCGTTTCTGTATTTCTCTTCGTCTTGGCATACTGGTACCCTATCAGCTCGGCTTCTTGGCGCCGTATTTCGAGCGGCTCTGCTTGCGGTCCTGGACGCCGACGGCATCCAGGGTGCCCCGGACGATGTGATAACGGACGCCGGGGAGATCCTTCACACGGCCGCCGCGGACGAGCACAACCGAGTGCTCCTGGAGGTTGTGGCCGATGCCCGGGATGTAGGCGGTGACTTCGAAGCCGCTCGTGAGGCGCACGCGGGCCACCTTGCGCAGCGCCGAATTGGGTTTCTTGGGCGTCGTCGTATAGACGCGGACACAGACGCCGCGCCGCTGCGGGCATTGCACCAGCGCCGGGGTCGTCGTTTTCTTACGGACCTGCTGCCTGCCTTTTCGCACTAACTGGTTGATCGTCGGCATGAAATTCCTTCTGTCCCTTTCTGTCCTAATTGAAGGGGGTTGCGAAAGCTTGATTTTCTATCAATTCGAGGCCTGAATGTCAAGCGTTTTCTGCTGCTCCTTCTCACTTTCCTTCTCTTCGCCCTCCACCACCATGCCAAGCCTCTTGTACAGCGGAAGCCCGGAGCCGGCAGGGATGAGGCGCCCCATGATGACATTCTCTTTGATTCCGCGCAGGTAGTCGATCTTCCCGGCCAGCGCCGCCTCGGTGAGGACCCGGGTTGTCTCCTGGAAAGAGGCCGCAGAGATGAAGCTCTGCGTCGAGAGCGACGCCTTCGTGATACCCAGCAGGATCGGCTCGCCAATGGCCGGCTGGCCGCCCTTCTCCATCACGCGGTCGTTTTCCTCCTGGAACCGGCCCTTCTCGACCTGCTCGTCGGCGAGGAAGTTCGTGTCGCCGGGGTCGGTGACCCTCACTCTCCGGAGCATCTGCCGGACGATGATCTCGATGTGCTTGTCGTTGATTTTCACTCCCTGCAGCCGGTAGACCTCCTGGACCTCGTCCACGAGGTAGCGGGCGAGTTCCTTTTCCCCCTTGATCATGAGCAGGTCGTGGGGGTTCGAGGCCCCGTCCATGAGGGCCTCGCCGGCCTGAACCCGGTCGCCTTCCTGGACGGTGATGTGCTTGCCCTTGTTGATGAGGTATTCCTTCTTTTCGCCCACATCGGGGGTGACGATGACGCGGCGGCGCCCCTTGACGTCCTTGCCAAAGGAGACGGCTCCGTCGATTTCGGAGATCACCGCGAACTCCTTCGGCTTTCTTGCCTCGAAGAGCTCCGCCACACGGGGCAGACCGCCCGTGATGTCCTTTGTCTTCGTGGTCTCGCGGGGGATCTTGGCCATGATGTCGCCGGCCTCGACCTTGTCGCCCTCGCTCACACCGATGTTGACGCCCACGGACAGCAGGTAGCGGGCCTGGCTGTTCGTGCCGGGAACCTTGGCGGTCTTTCCTTCTTTGTCCTTGATGGAGATGCGGGGCCGCAGGTCGGCGTCGGAGAACTCAACGATGACCTTTCTGGAGAGGCCCGTCACCTCGTCGACCTGCTCCTGCACCGTCTTGCCTTCGACGATGTCGCCGTACTTCACAGTCCCGGGAACCTCTGCGAGGATGGGGATGGAGAAGGGGTCCCACTCGGCGATGAGGTCGCCGCGCTTGACCTTCGCGTTCTCACCCAGCTTCACGTGGGCCCCGTAGGGGACCGGGTACTTGCCGCGGTTGCGGCCCTCTTCGTCGAGGACGTGGATCTCGCCGTTGCGGTTCATGACGACGAGGTCCTTTCCGCGTTTGACGTGATTGATATTGACGAACCGGATCGTCCCGTCGTGGCGGGCCTCCAGGGTCGAGTGCTCCTCGAACTTGGCCGTGCCGCCGATGTGGAAGGTCCGCATCGTGAGCTGCGTGCCCGGCTCTCCGATGGACTGGGCCGCGATGATCCCCACGGCCTCACCAATGTTGACCAGGTGCCCGTGGGAGAGATCTCGGCCGTAGCACTTGGCGCACACGCCGAATCGGGACTTGCAGGTGAGCCCAGAGCGGATCTGGACGCGCTCGATGCCGGCGTCGTCCAGCTTTTTCGCAAGCGCCTCGTCGATGGCCTCGTTGGCCTTGACGAGCACCTCGCCCGTGAAGGGGTCAACGATGTCGTCCAGGGCCACTCGCCCCAGGACGCGCTCGCCCGCCGTCTCGATGATTTCGCCGCCCTCTACGAGGGCCTGGACGAAGATCCCGTCGAGGGTGCGGCAGTCGTCCTCGCGGATGGTGCAGTCCTGGGCCACGTCGACGAGCCTGCGTGTGAGGTAGCCGGAGTTGGCCGTCTTGAGGGCCGTGTCCGCGAGACCCTTGCGGGCGCCGTGTGTCGAGATGAAGTACTGCAGCACCGTGAGGCCCTCACGGAAGTTGGCCGTGATGGGCGTCTCGATGATTTCACCGGAGGGCTTGGCCATGAGGCCGCGCATGCCGGCCAGCTGGCGGATCTGGGCGGCGCTGCCGCGCGCTCCCGAGTCGGCCATCATGTAGATGGGGTTGAAGCTCTCGAGGGTGCGCTTCTTGCCGTCGACCATCTCGATCTCCTCGTTGCCGATCGAGGAGAGCATCTCGGCGGCGACCTTCTCGGTGGCCTGCGCCCAGATGTCGATGACCTTGTTGTATCGCTCGCCGTCGGTGATGAGTCCGTCCATGTACTGCTTCTGCACCTCGAGGACGTCCTTGTCGGCCTTGGCCACGATGTCCTTTTTACCCGCCGGGATCACCATGTTGGAGATGGCGATGGAGGACCCGGAGACGGTGGCGTACCTGAAGCCCATGTCCTTGAGCCGGTCGGCCAGGATGACGGTGGCCTTGTCGCCGCAGCTGCGGTAGCAGAAGTCGATCAGGTTGGCGACCTCCTTCTTGTTCATCACCTTGTTGATGACCTCGAAGGGGATCTCCTTCGGCACGATGTCGTAGAGAAGCACGCGGCCCACCGTCGTTTCCGTCGTGAGCCCGTCCATGCGGACCTTTACCTTGGCCTGGAGGTCCACCTCTCCCGAGTCGTAGGCCTGGCGCAACTCCTCGGGGTTGGCGAAGCTCATGTCGGTGCCGCGGCTTCCCGAACGGGCCCGGGTCATGTAGTAGAGCCCCAGGACGATGTCCTGGCTGGGCACGATGATGGGCTTGCCGTGGGCCGGCGACAGGATGTTGTTCGTCGACATCATGAGGACACGGGACTCCACCTGCGCCTCGATGGACAGAGGCACGTGGACCGCCATCTGGTCGCCGTCGAAGTCGGCGTTGAAGGCCGCGCAGACGAGCGGGTGAAGCTGGATGGCCTTGCCCTCGATGAGGATAGGCTCGAAGGCCTGCATGCCGAGCCGGTGCAGTGTGGGGGCGCGGTTGAGGATGATGGGGTACTCACGCACCACGTCATCCAGGGCGTCCCAGACCTCGGGGGTCTCGCGCTCGACCATCTTCTTTGCGCTCTTGACCGTTGTGACGTAACCCTTCTCCATCAGGCGGTTGTAAATGAAGGGCTTGAAGAGCTCGAGGGCCATTTTCTTGGGAAGGCCGCACTGATGGAGCCTCAGGTCCGGCCCCACGGTGATGACGGAGCGGCCCGAATAGTCGACGCGCTTGCCCAGGAGGTTCTGGCGGAAGCGGCCCTGCTTTCCCTTGAGCATGTCCGAGAGCGAGCGCAGGGGGCGCTTGTTGGAGCCCGTGATGGCCCTGCCCCGCCGGCCGTTGTCGAAGAGCACATCGACGGCCTCCTGGAGCATCCGTTTCTCGTTGCGGATGATGATCTCGGGGGCGTTCAATTCCATGAGCCGCTTGAGGCGGTTGTTGCGGTTGATGACCCGCCGGTACAGGTCGTTGAGGTCCGAGGTGGCGAAGCGACCGCCCTCCAGGGGAACCAGGGGCCTCAGATCGGGCGGGATCACGGGAATCACCGTGAGAATCATCCACTCGGGGTGATTGCCGGATTTGCGCAGCGCCTCGACAACGCGAAGACGCTTGGCGAGCTTTTTCTTCTTCGTGTCGGAGGTGGCCTCCTTCAGGTCGGCCCTCAGTTCCGCGTCCAGGCTGTCCAGGTCGAGCTCCTCGAGAAGCGTGCGGGCCGCCTCGGCGCCGATGCCGGCCACAAAACCGTCGGCCCCGTACTTCTCACGGCACTCCACGTAGCGCTCTTCCGAGAGCAGCTCCTTTTTCTTGAGCGGCGTGTCCTTCGGGTCCAGGACCATCCAGGACTCGAAGTAAAGGACCTTTTCCAGCTCCTTGAGGGACAGGTCGATGACGTTGCCGATCCGGCTGGGCAGGCTCTTGAGAAACCAGATATGGGCCACGGGAGCCGCCAGCGTGATGTGTCCCATTCGCTCGCGGCGCACCTTGGACTGGATGACCTCGACGCCGCACTTCTCACAGACCACCCCGCGGTGCTTCATCCTCTTGTAGCGGCCGCAGAGGCACTCGTAGTCCTTCACCGGCCCGAAGATCTTCGCGCAGAAAAGACCGTCGCGCTCGGGCTTGAAGGTCCGGTAGTTGATCGTCTCGGGCTTCTTCACCTCGCCGTGCGACCACGAGGCGATCTTCTCCGGGGAGGCGATGGACATCTTGATGGCGTTGAATCGGATGGGATCCTTCGGCTTTTCGAAAAAGCTGAAA
>DASRZY010000312.1:0-3212 GCA_035685905.1 Syntrophales bacterium | reverse complement strand
TGGATCGCACCCCGTGCAGAAGGCTTGGGTCGAGGATGAAGTGCCCCAGTGCGGCTACTGTCATCCCGGACAGATCATGTCAGCAGTGGCGCTCCTGGCAAAAACTCCCGCTCCGACGGACGATGACATCAACCGTTTCATGTCCGGCAACATTTGCCGTTGCGGGACCTATCAGCGAATCCGCAGGGCCATAAACAAGGCCGCGGCGGCGAAGGCAAAAGGAGGCAAGTGATGAGTGCGATCTTCAACATGAGCCGGCGTGAGTTTCTGAAGACCAGTACCGTAATGGGAAGCGGCCTCGTGCTGGGTTTCCATCTTCCCCTGCAGGGATATTCGGCCCTGGCCGAGGCCTGCTCGAAGGCGCTCTTTGCGCCGAATGCTTTCATCCGTATCGGCACCGACAATGAGGTGACCATCATCGTCAACAAGTCCGAGATGGGACAGGGGGTTTACACATCCCTGCCGATGATGCTTGCGGAAGAGCTGGAGTGCAACTGGAGCAAAGTGCGCGTGGAGGCGGCGCCCGTTGATCCGGCATACAACCACACCCAGTGGGGGACAATGCAGGGTACCGGCGGGAGCAGCAGCGTCCGAAGCGAGTGGGACCGTTTCCGAAAGGCGGGCGCAACCGCCCGGGTCATGCTGGTAGCCGCTGCCGCAGCGGTGTGGAAAGTGGACCCGGCAGAGTGCCGCACCGAGAACGGCATCGTATTCAGCCCGGACGGGAAAACCCTGACCTACGGCCAGGTTGCCGAACGGGCAGCCGAGATGCCGGTGCCCGAAAATGTGCCGCTGAAAAGTCCCGCCCAGTTCAAGATGATCGGCAAGCCCGTTCACCGCCTTGACACCCCGGAAAAGACGACCGGGAAGGCCATCTTCGGCATTGATGAGCATGTCCCGAATATGGTGACGGCGCTCATTGCACGACCTCCTGTCTTCGGGGGAAAGATCGCAAGCCTCAATGCTGACAAAGCCCGCGCTGTGCCCGGCGTCCTGGATGTCCTGCAGGTACCGTCGGGCGTTGCCGTTATCGCCACCGGCTTCTGGCCGGCCAAGAGAGGCAGGGATCTGCTTGAAATTCAGTGGGACGATGGAGAAGGTGCGCGGCTTACCACGGCGGGCCTGCGGGAGCAGTTCCGCTCCCTGGCTGGAACACAGGGAACCATCGCACGAAAGGAAGGCGATCCATCCAAGGCTCTTCGCAACGCTTCTCAGCGGATTCAGGCCGAGTATGAAGGTCCCTTTCTTGCTCATGCCATGATGGAGACCCTGAACTGTCTTGTTGATTGGCGCGGTGACCGTTGTGATATCTGGACGGGCACCCAGTTTCAGACTGCCGACCGCAACGCAGCCGCAGCAGTTCTCGGACTGAAGCCCGGACAGGTCAAGATACACACTACCTTTCTGGGAGGGGGTTTCGGGCGACGAGCGAATCCCCATTCGGATTATGTGGTCGAGGCTGCCCACGTCGCAAAGGCTGTAAAAAAACCGGTTAAAGTGATCTGGACGCGCGAGGACGATATCCGGGGAGGCTATTACCGTCCCATGTGGTACAGCCGGCTTGCCGCTGGCCTTGATGCAGGAGGAAACCCCGTCTCCTGGCAACACACGATTGTGGGGCAGTCGATCCTTGCGGGCACGCCGTTCGACAGCATGGTGAAACAAGGCATCGACGCCACCTCCGTCGAAGGGGCGCAGGATGTTCCTTACGAAATTCCGAACATCCAGGTAGACCTGCACAGCCCGAAGCTGGTAGTCCCGGTACAGTGGTGGCGATCGGTGGGGCATTCTCACACGGCCTTTGTCGTGGAAAGCTTCATCGATGAGCTGGCCCATGCGGCAGAAAAAGACCCTCTTCAATTCCGTCGAAAGCTCCTTGCGAAGCACAGCCGCCACAGTGGCGTGCTGGACTTGGCTGCCGAGAAGGCCGGCTGGGGGACCGCTCTGCCACCGGGCAGAGGACGGGGGATTGCCATGGCTCCATCCTACGGTAGCTACGTCGCCCAGGTCGCTGAGGTCTCTGTGGATGATGGCGGCAAGATTCGCGTCCACAGGGTGGTCTGCGCAATCGACTGCGGGAGGGTCGTCAATCCCGACACGATCGCGGCGCAAATGGAAGGGGGCATCGTCTTCGGTGTGACGGCAGCCCTATACGGCGCCATCACCCTGAAGGACGGCCGGGTGGAGCAGAGCAACTTCGGAGACTACCCGATGCTGCGCATCAACGAGATGCCGGCCATCGAAGTGTACATCGTCAACAGCGAGGAAGCCCCCGGCGGGGTCGGGGAGCCGGGTGTCCCGCCCATCGCCCCGGCTGTGGCCAACGCGTTCTTTGCCGCCACGGGCAAGCGGATCCGGACGCTGCCCATCCGGCAGGAGGAGTTGAAGCAAACCGCATTGAAGGGAAAAGCAGCTGGATGAAAGGACTCAAGCATTGCGTCGCATTCTGCTCCGGCTCATCGCCCTGTCGATACCCGGACCGCAGGGCTCATGCTTATTTTCGGGATAAAAGTATTCGATCAATTTCTCTTCCGGGGTTAATCCATCGATCCCCTTGTGAGGACGGACACCGTTATAGTAGTTCAGGAACCGCTTGAGTTCCGTTTTCCGATGTGCCGAGGAGTCGAAGCGGGTTTTCTCGTGCCAGAGCTCCATGATGGTTTTGATGACCCGCTCGGCCTTGCCGTTGGTTTTGGGATTACGCACCCGGGTGAAGCGCTGCTCGATCCGGTTGTCCGCACAGAGCTTCATGAACGCGTGGTGCTGCGGATCCCCTTTGTACTCCTTGCCGTTGTCGGTGTAGTACTGCTCGATGGTATAGGGACATTCCTCCAGGACCTGCTCCAGGAAGGCCTTGGCCGAGACCTGGGTCTTGTCCGGCAGGATGGCCGCGTAGAGCTCCCGGGAGAAATCATCAATGGCCACAAAGAGGTACTCCCGGCGCTCCAGGGTCTTCTGACCCTCTAACAGGGGCAAGCGCTTCGTGTCCCCATGGAGCATCTGTCCCGGATAGTCCTTGTTGTACCGCTTGGCCTGGCTCTTTAACTTCGCCTCGAGTTTCGCTTCGACCTTGGCGAGCCGCTTGATGCCGTAGCGAAGACAGCGGAACCGCTTGTTGATGCTCTTGTGTATCGTGAAGTCTTTGTGCCGACCGTTCCGAAGGATCTTATAAATCGTCGGTCGGGATACGTGATACGCATCGGCCAGGTCGC
>DASRZY010000311.1:0-37453 GCA_035685905.1 Syntrophales bacterium | reverse complement strand
GCCACCACCAGCAGTTTTTTGAAACGATTGTTCTGCGCATTTTTTCGACTCCAAGTATGAGTACCTATATCAAGATTTACGCTGCCTGTCAACGAAAAGATGGAAGGTAGGAAGCTGTGAAGAGCGGAAGATCGGAGTCGATGAAAGATTTCTTTCTCTTATCCACTCTTCCTCACTTCTGCTCTTCCGATCTTCGCAATCTTAAGGCCTGCGAGACAATCATGAGCGGTGCCCCCGGTCACCCGCCTGCACTTAATAGTAGAATTTCGCCGACTCGACCCTGCCCCTCTCATCGATATCCACCCCTTCCTGCTCCAGAAGGGCCCGCTTCATGGCAAGCCCGCCCTGGTATCCACCCAGCGTGCCGTCGGAGCGGATCGCGCGATGACAGGGAATGACGATCGGGAAGGGGTTTGTCGCCAGGGCATTGCCCACGGCCCGGGCGCCCCCGGCAATGCCCAGATGGGTGGCGATCCTCCTGTAGGTGCTCACGCGACCGCGCGGGATGCCGTACTCGGCCAGGAGGACCTTCCGTTGAAACGGGGGACAGAGATCCAGCCGCACATGCCCGAGCGCAAAATGGACATCGGCTCCATCGAGAAAAGCCGCAATCCGCCCGGCCAGATCGTCGATGAGGCCGCAGGAGGATGGGACGGATCCGGGAAACTGCTCTTGCAGGGCAGCCTGAACCGGCTGGCCCGGTTTCGTGAGCAGGATCTGGCGGACCCTGGGCTTGCCCGAAACGCTTTCCCACAGGATCGCGGCGGGACCGAAACGCGTCTTTTTTACGAGATGGCGAAATGGCTCATCCTTCTTCATCGGATCCATCCGGCCGCATCAGTGCTGCCAGGCCTGCGGCATCTCCATTTATTGCAATCCGTCCGACCCTGTCAAGGGTCTCCCTGTAGAGTCCGATCACCCCTGCGGCGTGCGGGTTTGCCGCAATGATCTCCGCATGGAGCTCCGGACGGGAGAATACCTTGTCGATCATCGCCAGTTTCCCTCGGAACAGGGGCGTGGAGAAGGATTCCAGGACTTCGCGCGCGATGCCGCTTCCCCGGATTGCAAGGCCAAGGACGATCGTGTCGAGGTGATTGAGAGCCTGCACGACGGCCATGACCTCGTCGTGCCGCTCCGGTGTCGTCTCGATGAGATTCGCGCCTTTTTTTCCAAACATGTTTCGAACCCATGGGAGCCATCGCTCGCCTCGCGCCGGGCACAGGACGATGTTTTGCCCTTCCAGGGATTGCGCCCCCGGGCCGAACAACGGGTGGAGGCCGATGACCTCCGAGGACGATGCTTCCAGCATGGCTCGAACCGGAGCCGCCTTCAAAGAGGTGAGGTCCATGAGGAGGGAGTCTTTCTTCATGTGCGGTCCCACCTCGCCGATGACGTCTCGAGTCACGCCGATGGGGACGCTGACGATGACGACGGGGCAGGCCGCGGCCATCTCCGCAGGGCGAAGGCCGATCCCCTTTCCGGAAACGCAGACGGTGAAGCCTTCCCTCTGCAGGAACGCAGCGAACCAGTTGCCGATGCCGCCGGTGCCCCCGATGATGCCGATGGGAAAATTGTCCGTGCCTTTCAAGGTCGTCCCCCTCACCCAGGCCCTCTCCCTCGGACAGGGCGAGGGGTCTATGGAATGGAATCTATTTACAGGCCGTTTGTCTCAGCAGGTGATCCGCAATCACCAGGCACACCATGGCCTCGCACACGGGAATCACGCGGGGGATGACGCAGGCGTCGTGCCTCCCCCGGACCGTGATCTTTACGGGGGTCCCCCGGGCGTCAATCGTTTCCTGCTCCATGGCGATGGAGGGGATGGGCTTGCAGGCCGCTCGAATCAAGATTTCCTGCCCTGTCGTGATCCCCGCAAGCACCCCGCCTGCGTGATTGGTCCTGAACGCGCCGGGGCCGATGGGGTCGTTGCATTGCGATCCTCTCATCCCAGCCGCCTCGAACCCGGCACCGATCTCGACACCCTTCACGGTCCCGATGCCCATGAGGGCCTTGGCCAGGTCGGCATCGATCTTGTCGAAGACGGGCTCTCCCAGCCCCGCCGGGCAGCCCGTGACACGGATCTCCACAATGCCGCCGAGGCTGTCGCCCTCGCTCATAGCCTCCTGCAGCTTCAGCTCCATCCGCTCTGCCGCCCCGGGGTCCGGGCACAGCAGCCTGTTCCCGGCGATCTGGCTTGGGGAATACTGCTCGATGGCTATGCCGCCCAGCTCCACCGTGCAGCCGACTACCTCGATGCCCTTTCGTGCGAGGAGTTTGCGAGCTACGGCACCCGCAGCCACCCGCGCCGCCGTCTCGCGCCCCGAGGCGCGGCCCCCGCCGCGGTGATCGCGGATGCCGTATTTCTTCTCGTAGGTGAAATCCCCCTGGCCCGGCCGGAAGACGCCGCGCAATTCCTCGTACGCGCCGCTGTCGGCATCCCGGTTGTGGATGAGAAGCGCAATCGGCGTTCCCGTCGTCTTTCCCTCGAAGACCCCGGAGAGGATCTCCACGCGGTCTTCTTCGTTTCTTGATGTGGAGGCCTTGTGGACGCCCGGCCTGCGCCGATCCAGCTCTGCCTGGATGTCGGCTTCGCCGAGATCGAGATTCGGCGGGCAGCCGTCGATGACCGCCCCGAGGGCCTTTCCGTGCGATTCCCCGAACGTGGTGACCCTGAAGAGCGCGCCGAAGGTGTTACCGGACATGGGCTTGTCTCCTCTTGGGTCTTTTTTCTTCGTCCATCAGTTCCTCCTCCAGCTGCCCGGCGATTTCTGCCGCAATGCCGGCGGGATCCTTCCCCGCCGTGTCGACGATCACATCGGCGACATCACCATAGACCGGCAGGCGCTTCGCCAGGACCTCTTCGATCTCCTCGAGGGTGCCGGCCCCCGTGAGCGTGGGACGCTGCGCCACACCGTTTTGCTCCTTGCCCATGCGGAGGGCAAGGACCCTCGCGTCGGCTCGAAGCCAGACAAACCGTCCACGTTCCCCGAGCATTGCTACATTTTCAGGATCCATCACAGCGCCGCCTCCCAATGCGATGACGACCTCGTCGAGCCCGGAAAGTTCCGCGATGACCGTTTTCTCCACCTCGCGGAAGGCCTGCCAGCCGCTCGCCTCGACGATCTCGGGGATGGTCCTGCCCGTCTTGGCAAAGATCATCCGATCGGAGTCAAAAAAAGGACGGCCCAGGAGCCTGGCCAGCTCACGTCCTGCCGATGTCTTTCCGCTCGCGCGGTATCCGATCAAGACAATATTCATATGAAAACCCTATACCCTGATCTTCCTCTCCCTTGAGGGGAGAGGATCGAGGTGAGGGTGAATGATCCCTTCCTTTTTCACCCTCCCCTTCGTCCCCTCCCGTCAAGGGAGGGGAAAAAATAGCCAGTCGAGAGGTCACGAAGGCTGATACAGCTTCTCCATCTCGTCCCAGAACCCCGGGAAGGATTTCCCGACGCAGCCCGGGTTTCGGATCCGCATCCCCGGGACGGCGAGCCCCAGCATGGCAAAACTCATGGCGATCCGGTGATCGTTGTAGGTCTCGATCTCGGCACCACGGGGTGTGCCGCCTGTGATGACGATCCCGTCGTCCATTTCTTCGGCCCGGATGCCCGTCTTCATGAGTTCCCTCACGAGGACCGCGAGGCGGTTGCTCTCCTTGATGCGCAGGTGCGCCACCTTGCGGATGATGGTCCTGCCCGGGCGAAGGGCGGCAAGCACGGCAAGCGTGGGCACCATGTCGGGGAGATCCTCCATGGAGGCCGTGAAATCGCCCCCGGCGAGTTTTCCGCCCGACACCTCGATCCACTGATCCGTGGCCGCAACGACGCAGCCCAGTTCTTTCAGATGCCTGAGCAACCGGACATCCCCCTGGTGCGTCCAGAAGTTCGTATTTGCAACCCGGACGGTTCCGCCGCAAAGGGCCGCAGCCAGGAAAAAATAAGATGCGCTCGACAGGTCCCCTTCGACGAGGTACCGGCATCCCCTGTAACGGTGCCCTCCCTTTACGGCAAACACGTTCTCATTGCGCTTCTCCACGGCCAGCCCGAAGACCTTCATCACTGCCTGGGTCATCTCCACGTAGGGCCGCGACACGGCAGAGCCTCGGATCTCGACTTCCACGTCCCCTGAAGCATGGGGAGCCGCGATCAGGACCGAGGAGACATACTGGCTGCTCTCTATATCCTGGAAGATCACCCGCCCGCCCCGCAGGGTGCCTCCCTGCACTGTGACAGGGGGAAAGCCTTCCGTGAAGCGGCAGGTGCTTGACACCCCGAGGCTCCGGATCGCCTCGAGCAGCGGCCGCACCGGTCTCTCGCACAGGCGGGGGTCCCCCGTCAGGGTGATATTGCCTGACCCGAGGGACGCTACGCTGATGAGAAACCGCAGGGCCGTCCCGTTGTTCCCCAGGTAGAGCTCCCTTTCGGGGTTTCTGATGCGCCCGCCCGTACCCGTGACGATCACGTCATCGCCGGAGCGGACAATCCCGGCGCCCAGGTGCCGAAGGGCCTCCATGAGTTGCTGAGTGTCATCGGAGACGAGCGTATTTCTCAGGATCGACTT
This sequence comes from Syntrophales bacterium, assembly GCA_035685905.1. Classification (GTDB taxonomy): domain Bacteria; phylum Desulfobacterota; class Syntrophia; order Syntrophales; family UBA2192; genus UBA2192. Next base: position 32,893 of record DASRZY010000311.1, on the reverse strand, counting down.
TCCCTCGGCAAGCGACGCAATGACGAGCGCTCGCTGGGTGTAACTCTTGGAACCGGGAACCCGCACGGTGGCATTCACGCGGTCCAGCGGCCTGATTTCTCTTATTTCCACCACGCATTAACCTCTACATCTCGAATAAGGAAGAAGATCATTCACCCTCACCCCGACCCTCTCCCCTCAAGGGAGAGGGAGATCAAGGATAGGTCCTCAGAACTCGTTCCTCGTCCTTCGGACCTATTTTTCCAAGGCCGTCTTCACCACTCTTGTCATCAGTTCCACTGGAGGCTCGAGCCCCGTCCAGATGCGTATCTGTTCCGCCCCCTGGCGGACGAACATGGAAAGCCCAGAGATCACACCGCAGCCGGCCGCCTTTGCCTCCCGCAGCAGGCGCGTTTCCAGAGGGTTGTAGATCGTGTCCACGACCCATCGGAACCTGTGCAGGTGCCGTTGATCGACGGGCGTTTCATCAATCATCGGGCTCATCCCGGCGGGAGTTGCGTTGACGAGCACTTCTGCGTCCGTTGTGCCCAGACTGGCCAGCGGCCGCGCTTCGCAGGCAAACCACCGCGCGAGGGACTCGGCCCTGTCGCGGCTGCGGTTGAATACGATCGGGATGCCTCTCTTTTTGAGAATCCCGTAGACAGCCGCCCGGGCTGCGCCGCCCGCGCCCAGAACGGCAATCGTCTTTCCTTCCAGGGGAAAGTTTTCCTCCATGGCCGTGGTGAGCCCGATCCAGTCCGTGTTCGATCCCCGCAGTCTCCCGTCTTTGTTCACAATGGTGTTGACGGCGCCGATGGTCCGGGCATCATCGTCCATCTCGTCGAGAAAGGCCATGACGGCGCCTTTCACGGGGAGGGTCACGCTCACGCCGGCAAGCGGTTTCTCGCGGATCATCCGGACCGAGAGATCCAGGTTTTCCACGCAGTGCGCCTCGTAGATAGCGCGGATGCCCAGTGCCCCGAAGGCCGCGTTGTGCATCAGCGGCGAGAGGCTGTGCCCCACGGGGTTTCCGAAAAGCGCGTATTGCTGAATTGTCTCTTTCATGACGTGAGAATCCTCAGGACGCTCCTCATCTGATCCGCCGTCAGCTGTCCCGGCGCCGACTCGGCCCCCTCCTCGAGGCTTGCGTAGCTGATGCACGAGCCCAGGAGCGGCGCCGCCACGCGGCTCAGGCGCCCTTTGTCCCCCATGCAGAAAGCAGCAATATCCTGGCCCATCCCCAGGGCCTGCGGAATGATCTCGAGGACCCGGAGGTTGTCCTCCACCGCGTTTGCGCGTGTCACGATCTTCACGATATCGGCCCCGAGCAGCCGGCAGGTCTTCAGCCTTTTCTCCAGGGTCCTCAGCGTGGGGGTTCCTTTCATATCGTGGTGCGAGACAATGAGTCTTGTTTTTCCCCCTTTTGCCCGAATAGACCCGGCCAGAGCATTCACGGCCCCGGGACCCGTCCCGGCCTCGATATCCACGATGCCGGCACCCAGACCGACTGCCTCGTGAAGCAGTGCCATGCGCCTGTTTTCACTGCGTGCAAAGAACCCTCCCTCTTCCCTGCGCCGGTTCGTGACCAGTATCCTGCCCTTGCCGGCATAGAGAAGCATCGGAAGGTCCGGCTTCTCTATGCGGTCGATCCGCAATTCGACGAGCTCCGCTGCGGGCAGGACCTTTCCCAGAAGGGACAGGGCCTCTTCGTTTGTCCCGGGCACAATCGATATGCAGATCATGACTTCCCATCCTCCCGGGGATAGGCCCCGAGAACCTTCATCATGGCCGCCCTGCGCCTCAGCGCCGCCAGGCAGGACTTCACGGTCTTCTCCTCGGGGTGGCCTTCGAAATCGACAAAGAAAAGATACTGCCACATCCGGTCGCGCGCCGGGTGCGATTCGATGCGAAGCAGGTTGATCCCCGCCTTTGCGAAAGGCGCAAGTGCCGCGTGAAGGGCCCCCGGCTTGTGCTGCGTCGAGAAGAGGATGGAGGTCTTGTCCCTTCCCGTCGGGCCGTTCGATCCCTCGCCGATGACGATAAAATGCGTCGTGTTAGCGGGGTGGTCCTCGATGCCCTCCTCGAGAGCGGGAAGCCCGTGGATCTCCGAGGCAAGGCGGCTGCCGATTGCGCCCGCCTGCCGGTCCTCAAGTGCTTTCAGCACGGCCGCCGAAGTGCTCTCCGTCTCGACGGGAACAGCCTGCGGAAGATTTTTCGCCAGCCACTGCCGGCACTGGGCCAGGGCCTGGGGATGGGAATACACCCGGCGTATCTTCGCCTTCGCCCCCCTCGCCATGAGGCAGTGGGAGATGCGAAGAAAGATCTCGGCCCGGATTGAGAGCGGCGTTGCGATCAGCCGCTCGAGGGTGACCCTCACGGGCCCCTCCACGGAGTTCTCCAGGGGCACGACGCCCAGATCGGCCCCGTGTTTCTCAACGGTGTCGAAGACCGCGCCGATTGTCTCCCGGGCAGCCACAAGGCTTGCTCTGCCGAAACGCTCGAGCGCCGCCAGGTGGGCAAAGGACCCTTCCGGGCCCAGGCAGGCCACTGCAAGAGGCGCCTGGAGCGCCCGCGACGACGACAGGATCTCCCGGTAGATGCGCGACAGGGCATCGGCCGCAAGGGGCCCCCCGTTGAGGGCCCCGATATCCCGGAGCACTCGCGACTCCTGGGCGGGGTCGAAGACCCCGATCCCATCGCGCCCCTTGATCCGCCCCACTTCCAGGGACAGCGCAGCGCGCTCGTTGAGGGACCTCACGATCTCGCGGTCCTTCTGCCGGATCTGTTTCCGGATGTTTTCGATAACGGGTGTCTTCATGCCTTGAGCGCCTCGATGGTTTCCTGCACGATCTCCAGCGGAACGCCGCCGTTCACGAAGGGCATGCCCGGTTTGCGCAGAAGGACGAAGTGGATCTTGCCGTCCTTTTTCTTTTTGTCCCTTGAGAGATTCGACAGGATGCGGCCTGTATCCAGGGTTTGCGGGATTCGCACGGGAAGGCCCGCCCGCTCGATGACGGAGACGATCCGTTCCCGGTCCTCGGCAGAAAGGTAGCGTTGCCGCTCCGAGATGAGCGCCGCTGCGGCCATACCCATGGCCACGGCCTCGCCGTGAGGGATGGCATATTCCGACTCGGCTTCGATGGCGTGACCCACCGTGTGGCCGAAGTTGAGGATGCGGCGCAGCCCCTTCTCCGTCTCGTCGATCTCGACGACCCCCTTCTTGATCCGGCAGGAGGCCGACACGAGGCGCTCCAGCAGGGCCGGGTTGCGGCCCTGAAGGGCCTCCGCCCCTTCCTCGATGACCCCCAGGAGTTCGGTGTCCTCGATGATCCCGTATTTCACGATCTCGGCCAGCCCGTTTCTGAACTCCCGCGGCGGGAGCGTGTCGAGAAAGGCCACGTCGATGAAGACGGCCCGCGGCTGCAGAAAGGTGCCCAGCATGTTCTTCCCCTCCGGGAGATCGATGCCCGTCTTGCCCCCGATCGAGCTGTCCACCTGGGCAAGAAGCGTCGTGGGGACCTGCACACAGGGGATGCCCCTCATGTAGATGGAGGCCAGAAAGCCCGCCACATCGCCCACGACTCCGCCACCCAGGGCGATCAGTCCCGATGAGCGGTCGGCGCCCCGCTCGAGCAATTGCTCCGCAAGGCCTATGCATGTGGAGATGGTCTTCGAAGATTCGCCTGCGGCAAACTCGATCATCTCGACCTCCAGGCCGTTTCCGTGCAGCGCGCCGAGCAGGCGATCCCCGTGGAGCCCGCGGACGTTGGAGTCCGTGAGGATGTACCAGCGGCCGGCCCACCCGCTCTTGGCCAGCAGCGGCGCCACCCGGTCCAGGATGTCCCTGCCGATGTGGATGTCGTAGGACGCGCTCAGGCGTTTGTCGAGATTGACCCGTATCCGGTTCATATCGCCGCTCTCACCTCCCTGTGCATGGCTCTTTCGAGGACGGCAATGTCCTCCATGAGCTGGTAGAATTTCTCCGGCTTCAGGGATTGCGCCCCGTCGGAGACGGCCTTCTCGGGCTCGGGGTGGACCTCGACGATGATCCCGTCGGCCCCCACGGCAACGGCCCCGCGGGCAAGCGGCGTCACATACTTCCAGTGGCCCGCCGCGTGGCTCGGGTCCACGATGACCGGCAGATGCGAGAGCTGCTTGAGGACGACGACGGCCGAGAGGTCGAGGGTGTTTCGCGTGGCCGTCTCGAAGGTGCGAATCCCCCGCTCGCAGAGGATGACCTGGCTGTTGCCCTCCGAGAGGATGTACTCGGCCGACATGAGGAGCTCCTCGATGGTCATCATCATCCCCCGCTTGAGCAGGACGGGCTTTCGCGCCTGGCCCACGGCCTTCAGGAGCGCGAAGTTCTGGGCGTTGCGCGCGCCGACCTGGAGGATGTCGGCATAGGCCTCCACGAGATCCACGTCGGCAGGGTTGACGACCTCCGTCACGACGGGAAGCCCCGTGCGCTCCCGGACCTTCTTCAGGAGCTTGAGGCCCTCCTCTTCGAGCCCCTGGAAACTGTAGGGCGATGTCCGGGGTTTGAAGGCTCCGCCCCGCAGAATATGGGCGCCGGCCTTCTTGGCGACGTAGGCGCACTCCATGAGTTGCTCCTCCGTCTCGATGGCGCAGGGCCCCGCCATGACGGTGAACCGCGGCCCGCCGATCTCGATGTCGCCCACGCGCATGACCGTGTCGGCTTCCCGGAACTCGCGGCTCGCAAGCTTGTAGGGCTTGAGAATGGGGACCACGTTCTCCACCCCCGGCAGGTGGGCTACGGATCGGATCTGCTCGCGTCCCCTTGCGTCCCCCACGGCGCCGATGATCGTTTTCTCCGTACCGCGGGAGAGGTGGGCCCGGTACCCGACGGACTCGATCCATTCTACAACCCGGTCGATCTGCCCGTCCGTCGCGTTCTTTTTCATCACGATGATCATGACTGCAATACCTCCAATGAAATGGGCCATGATGGCTGCCGCCCCCATGGCCCCTCCCGCTGGAAATAAAAAAAGCCATGGGCAGCGACTTTCGATCTGCTCATGGCTTCGGTTCGGCTTATTCTTTCGTGCTTAAGTCTAAGTCCTCCTCAGCGACGGGCAGACCTGTCCGTAAAAATAATAGTAGCTAAACCAGAAGCCAAAATTACGGATTTTCATGCTGTCCATCACAGAAGATTCCTTCAAAACGTGGCCCATGAAAACACGACCGGGCGCCCCTGTCAACAGAAATTTTTCAGCGCACCCCGGCAACTTTCCCAAGACCCTTGCGGGACGGGCCTTTGCGGGCGGGTCCCTTTCCCCTTGACAACTGTCTCCGTTTGTTCTATCGGAAGCCATTCGGTGAAGGGAAGACGGTGCAATTCCGTCGCGGACCCGCCGCTGTAACCGGGGATGAAAGCCGATCATGCCACTGTCCGAAAGGACGGGAAGGCCGGCCAGTAAGACGATCCGGAAGCCAGAAGACCTTCCCGCTGCGATTTGCAGGCCGGCCCTCGTGGGATAGGGCGGAGGCTGCAACACCCAAGGATAAAAACGGAGTCCCTGGACAGTCGATGTCCGGGGATTTTTTTTGAGGGGACCCGGGAGATGCCCGAAGAGCTTGTTCTCATCCGACACGGCGATATCGGCAAGGAATTCAAAGAAATATTTGTCGGTAAAACCGATGTCCCCCTTTCGGCCGAAGGGAGGCTCCAGGCAGAGAGGCTCCGGCCGTACCTGGCATCAGGGACCCGTTCTGCCGTCCTGTCGAGCCCCCAGCTGCGGTGCCGAGAAACGGCACGGATCGCCACGGAGCCCCTGGGCATTGCCGTCGAGGTCGACAATGACCTCCGGGAAATCGACTTCGGCCGCTGGGAGCGGCTCACCTTCGATGAGATTGTCGCAGCCGACCCGGGCGTCGCTGACGGCTGGGCCCGGTACGACCCGGATTTCACTTTCCCCAGGGGGGAGCGAATCGGGGATTTTCTGAGCCGGATTTCGTCCGTCGGCGACAGGCTCGCCTCCCGGGGGGCGGACCGCACAGTCGTCTTCACCCACGGCGGGGTCATTCGCGCCCTGATCTGCCATTTTCTGAAACTGGCCCCCCGTAATTACCTTCTCTTCGAGGTGCGCCCGGCATCGGTCACCACGATCCGCCTCTTCGAACAAGGGGGGATCCTCACCGGCCTGAACCAGTGGTGCCATCTGGAGGGGGTGTGATATGGCCCGGGTCATCCTCGTAACCGGCGGGGGGCGAAGCGGCAAGAGCACGTTTGCCCAGAAGCTGGCAGAGTCCATCGCCGGCAGCAGGGCCTACATCGCCACCTGCCCCGTCATCGACGACGAGACGGCCGAGCGGGTGCGCAAGCACCGCGAGGCGCGCAAGGCCGGCCGGTGGGAAACGATCGAGGAGCCCCTTGCCCTGGCCGATGCGCTCCAACAGGATGGGCACGATACCTGCCTCGTCGACTGCCTCACGCTCTGGGTCAACAACGTGGTGTACGAGGCCGAGAAGGAAGGGCGAGACGTCACGGAGGACGACGTCACGCGCCTGTGCGACGAGGTCCTGGAGGCCTGCCGGCGGCGGGCGGGAACGGTCATCTTCGTCACCAACGAAGTCGGCATGGGCATCATCCCGGAGAACCCCCTGGCAAGGCGCTACCGCGATCTTGCCGGGCGGTGCAACCAGGCGATCGCACGCCAGGCCGAAACGGTGATCCTGATGGTCAGCGGGATCCCCGTCGCCATCAAGGGAAGCATTTGAAGGATGATCGGCGCATGAAGCGCCGTATACGATGAGCACGTCAGCCAGTAATGTCAGCTGCCGAATCAAAGGAAGCCGGTCCGAGTCCGGCGCTGCCCCGCACCTGTAGGCGGAACGAAATCCACAGCGTGCCACTGTCCGCTCGAGCGGATGGGAAGGCGTGGAGAGTAGGCAAGGCCGCAAGCCAGGAGACTTATTCGGCGGCTTGATAATTCACTCCCGAGGGGAAAGGAGAATTATCGTATGAAGCCGACCCGTTTGCTGCTCGCCGCATTGACCCAGTCCCTGGTGTTCGCTTTCACCCTGTCGCCCGTCCTTGCGCAATCGGCTCCTCCCGAAAAGCCGTCGACCACCATGGACGAGGTGGTGGTCATGGCCACGCGCGACCGGCAGGAGGTCCGGAAAGTCCCTGCCAACATCACGGTCATCACTGCCCAGGACATCGCGGATTCCGGCGCGACAAACCTTGCCGAGGTCCTCACCGGCCTTGACGGCATCTACGTCCGGAGCACCACCGGCAATGCCGCCCAGTCGTCCGTCGACATGCGCGGCTTCGGAGAGAACGGGTTCGGCCGGACGGCCGTCACCCTCGACGGCAGGAAGCTCAACCGGCCCGACATGGCCTCCATCAACTGGCTGGAGATCCCCCTGGGGGAGATCGACCGGATCGAGATCTCCAGGGGTGCCGCGAGCGTCCTGTACGGTGATGCAGCCATCGCCGGGTCGATCAACATCATCACCAAGCACGGCGACGGCCGCCCCAGGGGGGATGTGGGACTCATCTTAGGGAGCTACGCTCTCAACAACGAGCGGGCCACCGCTGTGGGATCGGCTGAAAAGTTCTATTATGCCGTCAATGCAGAGAACCTTCACACCGACGGGTACCGGGACCGGTCCCAGTTCACTTCGAGCAGCGGCAGCGCCAATTTGGGCTACACCTACAGCGACGCCCTGGACGTGTCCTTCGGGGTCACCCTGAACAGGACCGACAGCCAGCTGCCCGGGTATCTCACCTCGTCGGAAGTGGCGCAGGACCGCAGGCAGGCACAGCCCGGCGCGCAGAACGACAATGCCCGCAACGACTCGGTGAACACGAACCTTCTCATCAAATCGGATCTCGGCGAGATGGGCCGCTTCGACCTTAACCTCATCTGGGGCACCCGAAAGGTCACAACCATATGGGAAACCGCTTTCTCCTTCACGAACGTGAACATCGACACCTACGGCGTGACGCCGAAATACGTGCTGGACAGGAAACTCTTCGGCCGTGACAACAAGCTGACCGCCGGCATCGACTACTATTACGACCGCTTCAATAAGGACGGTTATGCCAATGCGCAGCTGGGGACGAAAACCAACACGGCGGGGATCAACAGAACATCGCTGGGAGCCTACGTCCACGACGATTTCAATGTCCTTTCCGATCTCATTCTCACCCTGGGGGCCCGCGTGGAACGGGTCGACATCAGCGGGACGTTCACCGACCTTCTGACTTCAACGACCGTATTCGACGACTCCAAGACATACAACGGACAAGCCTATGAAGCGGCGCTGACCTACCTGTTCGGCGATCGCTCCAAGGCCTTTGTCAAATACGCCCGGGTCTTCCGAATCCCCTTCCTCGACGAGCAGGCCTCGTTCTACGGCTTCGGTACCGATGCCTTCTACACAGACCTTGAAGAAGAGACGGGGAACAGCTACGAGGCGGGTATCGTCCTGTACCCGACGAAAAATCTGAAGCTGGCGGCGACCGCGTACCTGATCGACATGGATGGGGAGATCAAGTGGGTTGCCACGGGACCGTACACCGGACGAAACGTCAACTTCGACATGACCCGGCACGAGGGTCTGGAGTTATCGATGGTCTACGGTTTGAAGGACTGGTTCCGCCTGACGGCAAACTGCACCCTCCAGGACGTCACGTTCCGCGCCGGGCCCGACTCGGGCAAGCAGGTTCCCCTCGTACCGGGGCAAATGGCCAACGGCATTCTGGAGATTTTCCTTCCCTGGAACCTGACCCTGCGACCCGAGATCCACTACGTCGGGAGCCAGTACCTCAGCGGGGACAATGGCAACAGCCTGCAGAAGCTTGACAGCTATACGCTCTATAACCTGTATCTGACGTGGAAGCCGACGGTCCGGGACTACCGTCTGACGGCCTTTGTCGGGGTGGACAACCTGACGGACACGAAATATTCCACCTATGCCTTCGCAGCGCCCTGGTTGCCGGGGGGTGCCGCGTTCTACCCGGCGCCGGGGATCACGGTTAAGGGGGGGCTGACGGTTTATTTCTGAGAAGGCTTCAGGGTCAAGGGTCCAGGGTAAAGGGTTCGGGGTTTAGGAACAAAACATGAATCGGGCATTCACGTGCGTTCTGATTTTTCTTTTTCTGCTGTTCTGCAGCATGGCGCATGCCGAGCCACCGCGGCGTATCGTCTCGCTTGCGCCCAACCTGACAGAGATCCTGTACGATATCGGCCTCGGGGACCACGTTGTCGCTGTGACGGATTTCTGCGACTACCCGCCGGAGGTGCGAACAAAGCCGAAGATCGGCGGCTTTTCGAATCCTTCGCTGGAAGCCGTTGCAGCCATGAAGCCCGACATGGTCGTCATGACGAAGGACGGCAACCCCCCGGAATTCGCCGAGCGGCTGAAACGGATCGGCATCCGGATCTACGTGTTCGAGGTGCGCCGCGTGAGCGAGCTGCCGCGGGGCATCCGGGAGCTTGGCGCGGCCCTCGATGTTTCGCAGGCAGCGAATAAACGGGCCGACAGGATCGAAAAGCTGCTCAGGCAGTATGAGGCGCAGGCAAAAAAGAAGGCCTCCTCGGGCATCCGGAGCGCTCTTTTCATTGTCCAGCCCGAGCCGCCGATCGTCGCAGGCCCCGGGACGCTGATCGACGACAGCTTCAAGCTCCTGGGGCTGCGCAACATCGCCGCCGGCGCCTCATCGGAATACCCCCGGTACTCGATCGAGATGATCATTCACGGGGCCCCCGATGTGATCCTCATGGGCACCATGGGCCGCGGGATTCCCGGCGGCGATATGAACACGGATCCCCTGTCCAGGGGCCTTTTCAGCAAGCTCTCGGGCCTGGAAGCGGTGAAGAAGGGGAGGGTCTGTTACACGAGCGACGCCGTGTTCCGGCTCGGGCCGAGAATCGTCGACGGCATCCGGGAGATTGCCGCCTGCACGGGCAGGCTCTGAGGGCCGGGCGGGCCGTTAAATAGCCCTTGACGTGCCGGTTTTGCTTTCATATAGTCATCTGAAAAGCAGGATCATTTGCTCATTGAGAATAAGGATGTACGTTGAAAAAAGCCGCACTCGGGCCTTTTTCAACAGCCTATCCTTGGGATGGATGTGTGGAAGAGGGGTGCAAATCCCCCGCTGCCCCGCAGCCGTGATGGGAGCGAAAGCCTCATAACCACTGTCATGGTCAAACCATGATGGGAAGGGAGGCCGGTAGATAGCCCTAAGCCGGAAGACCGATCCATCTCGATTCCTCGCGGGAGGAAGACGTGTACGAACAAGTCTTCATCATTTTTCTGTTCATCCCCCTTCTGGCGGTGGCCCTCGCCGGGCGAACTCCGGCCCCTGCCATCGTCACCTTCCCCCGCGTTCTGAAAACCTCTTTCCTTCTTCTGCTTGTTTTCCTGCTCGTGTCCGTCCTGGCCCTTCTGACGGGATCCTCGAAGATCGACGCGTGGTCGACGCTCCGGGAGCTGCTGTTCGGCTGGCGGACCGGATTTGCGGGCCTCGACGAGACGGAGAGGACCATCCTCTTCTCCATCCGCCTGCCCCGCATCCTCTTTGCAGGCATTATCGGCGCCGCGCTGTCCCTGTCCGGCGTCGTCTTCCAGGCGCTGCTGCGCAATCCCCTGGCAGAGCCATACATCCTGGGCATCTCCGGGGGGGCCGCCGTGGGGGCCATCGCGGGCATCCTCCTGGGCGTTGCCGTCGTCCCCATGGGCATCCCCGCCCTGGCATTCCTGGGTGCGCTCTTCTCGATCATGATCGTATTCGGCATCGCCCGGTCGGGCAGGCAAATCGCATCCAACACCCTGCTGCTGGCCGGGGTCATCTCCAACGCATTCTATTCGGCCGTGATCATGTACCTGCTGTCGACGAGCAGCAGCGATCATCTGCACGGCATCCTCTTCTGGCTCATGGGCGATCTCAGCATGGCCGGGGGCCGCGACATCCTGTTCACGGGGGGCCTGCTGGCAGCGGGTTTTGCCGTCATCTACTCCCATGCCCGGCCTCTCAACACGATCGTGCTCGGCGAGGAGACGGCCCTGCAGCTGGGCGTCCCCGTCGAAAGGACAAAAGTCATCCTCTTCATCACGGCCTCGCTGGCAACGGCAGGAGCCGTGGCGGCAAGCGGGACGATCGGCTTTGTCGGTCTCATCATCCCCCACCTGATGCGGATGCTCCTGGGTTCGGACCACCGGCTCCTGATCCCCGCGTCGGTGCTGTTCGGGGGCGCCTTCATGGTATTTGCAGACACGGTGGCCCGGATCGTCGTGGCGCCGGGGGAGCTGCCCGTGGGGGTCGTCACCGCCATGTGCGGCGCGCCTTACTTCATCTATCTCCTGAGGAGAAAGGCGGTCTGAGACATGTCCATTTTGAAAGCCGATCGCGTCGGCTTCCGATACACGGAAAGCGACTGGATCCTCCGGGACATCACCCTCGAGGTCCAACAGGGGGATTTCATCGGGATCATCGGGCCCAACGGCTCGGGAAAGACGACGCTGCTCAAGATCATCGACGGCATCCTGGCCCCGCAGGAAGGGGCCGTTTACCTCGACGGAGCGGCCGTCAGGAAGATGAAGCGCAACGCCGTGGCGAGAGTTGTCGCCGTTGTCCCCCAGGACACGGCGATGGTGTTCCCCTTCTCGGCGCACGAGGTCGTCCTGATGGGCCGGGCGCCTCACCTGAAGCAATGGGGGTTCGAGGGGGAGACGGATGTGCGGATCGCCCACAAGGCGATGGAGATGACCGACACGGCGAACCTCATGAACCGCGGCATGAACGCCCTGAGCGGCGGGGAGAGACAGAGGGTGCTCATCGCGCGGGCCCTGGCCCAGGAGCCGAGGATCATCCTCCTGGATGAACCGACGGCCTTCCTGGACATCCGGCACCAGCTCGAATTCTTCGACCTGATCAAGACCCTGAACCGCGAGCAGCATCTGTCGGTCATGGCCGTGACGCATGACGTCAACCTGGCATCCCTGTACTGCGACCGGATCGTCCTGCTGCAAAACGGCCGGATCCACAGCATGGGGCGCCCGGAGGATGTCATTACAAAAGAAAATATCAGGGAGGTATACGGCATCGACGTTGCCGTCGACAGCAATCAGTTCACGGGTCTGCCGCAGATCACCCCCCTGAGCGCGGAGTACCGATCCGCAAAAAGCAACGAAGGTCTATCGAGATGAAGCTGAACCCATTTGCCATTGCAAACAGGGGCGGGGCGTTCCGTTCGGCTGTCGGCCTGTCCGTTCTTCTTCATGCCGCGGTGATCCTGGCGGTGCTGGCATCGGCTGCAAGCACGGCACCCAGGCTCCTCACGGGAGAGGGCGGCGGATTGATCCATGTGAGCCTCCTGTCGGAGCCCTCGGCGCCAGAAGGGAAAACGGCGCCGGCACCCGCACGTCAGGCACCGAGCAAACCCCTGCGCGAGATCGCGATGAAGCCCGTGCCTGCAATGCAGGCGATGCGTGACGACAGCGCCCCGAGGCAGGAGAAACGGGTCGAACTGGCCTCCCTGAGCGTGCCGGATTTCTTCTCGGATGCATCGAAGTCGGGCCACTCCGCCGAAACGGGGACTTCCTCCCGGGGCAATTCAGAAGCAGCCGGGCAGGGACGAAGCGCCGGACAGGGGAAGCCGGGCTCGCCTGGCGACGGGACAGGGGAGGCAGTATCGATCGCCGTTCCGAAATACCGTGAAAATGTCCAGCCGAATTATCCCGAGTTTGCCCGCGCCAGAGGCTACCAGGGCCTGGTTCTCCTGTCGGCCGAGGTCCATGCCGACGGACACGTGGGGGAAGTGCGGATCAGGAAATCCTGCGGACACAGCCTCCTTGACCGATCGGCCCTCGACGCCGTCCGGTACTGGAAGTTCGAACCGGGAAAGCGGATGGGGGTCCCGGTAAACATGTGGGTCGACGTTCCGGTCCGTTTCGTCCTGAAAGATTGAAGCGCGCCTGCCTTCCCTGCCAGGTGCCTAGCTTGAAACCTGCATCCAGCGAGGATCCGGTCGGTCCTCTGACTTCCAACAGATTGGAGACGTGACATCGTGAGTTTGATGAATGACACACTGAAAAAGATTGCCCCCCAGGATGCCGGCGCCCGCGCGCGGGCCCGGACACGCCTGGAGCAGCTCACCATGCCGCACTGGGCCCTGGGGCGCCTGATGAACCTCGCCGAGGATCTGGCCGGGATGACGGGATCGCTCAAGCCCCCGGTGCAGCGGAAGGTCGTGGTTGTCATGGCGGGCGATCACGGGGTTGTCACAGAGGGGGTGAGCAAATTCCCGAGCGAGGTGACCCCTCAGATGGTCTTCAATTTCGTTCGCGGCGGGGCGGGGATCAACGCCCTTGCCGGGCAGGTCGGGGCCCGCGTTGTCGTGGTGGACATGGGGGTCGCCGCCGACCTCTCGGATCTTGCCGCATCGGGCAAGATCCTCTCGCGGCGCATCGGCCCGGGGACGCGGAACATGGCCAGGGGCCCCGCCATGAGCCGCGACGAGGCGATTCAAGCCATCGAGGCGGGGATCGCCGTGGCGCTCGAGCTGGGTCCCTCGACGGACCTTTTCGGCACGGGGGACATGGGGATCGGGAACACGACGCCCTCGAGCGCCATCGTGGCGACGCTGAGCGGCGCCTCCGCCCGGGAGGTCACGGGGCGGGGAACGGGGATTGACGACGGGCAGCTGGAACACAAGATCGAAGTCATCCAGCGTGCCATCGACGTGAACCGCCCGGATCCAAGGGATGGCCTCGATGTGCTCTCGAAGGTCGGCGGATTCGAGATCGGCGGCATTGCCGGCCTCATCCTCGGCTGCGCCTCGCTTCGCAAGCCCGTCCTGGTCGACGGCTTCATCTCCACGGCAGGAGCGCTGATCGCGCAGCGGATCTGCCCCGCTGCAGGCGATTTCATGATCGCCGCTCACCGCAGCGTCGAGCGGGGCCACCGCGTGGCCATGGCGGCCCTGGGGAAGGAGCCCCTGCTGGATCTCGACCTGCGCCTCGGGGAAGGCACGGGCGCAGCGCTGGCCATGAACCTCGTCGAGGCGGCTGTCCGCATCCTCACGGAAGTGGCCACCTTCGAAGAGGCGGCCGTTTCGAAGGCGGACAAATGAAATCGCTCTTTGCGGCGCTGCAGTTCCTGACCGTGATCCCCGTGCCGGCCTCCTGGGGCGGCGGGACGCGGGAGCTGCAACGCAGTGTCTGGTTTTTCCCCCTCGTGGGCCTGATCCTTGGCGCGTTGCTTGCCCTTCTCGACAGGGGCCTGGCAACCCTTCTGCCCCCGCTCCCGGCCAGCGCAATCATCGTGCTTGCATCCATCGTGCTGACGGGGGGATTTCACGTGGACGGGCTTGCCGACACGGCCGACGGGTTCATGAGCTCGAGGCCGCGGGAGCGCATCCTCGAAATCATGAAAGACAGCCGGACGGGTCCCATGGGCGTGGCCGCTGTCGTATCCGTCATCGTTCTCAAGGTGACCCTCCTGTCGGCCGTCACCGGTCCCCTGCGATTGCCTTCCATCGTGATGATGGCCGTCGCGGGGCGCTCGGCCATGGTCATGGTGATGGCCCTGCTGCCCTACGCCCGTCCGGAAGGGCTGGCAAGCGTATTCATGCAGAGCCACAGCATCCTACGGGCGAGCTGGGGTTTTGTCTTTCTCTTTGGCGCCTGCTGGTTCCTGGCGGGTCCGGCGGGTATCCTCGCGGGGCTTGCGGCGTTTGCAGCGACGATCCTTGCCGGTGCGTACAGCAAGAGCAAAATAGGGGGCGTCACAGGCGACACACTGGGGGCCACCTGTGAAATCGTCGAGCTGATGCCTCTTCTTGCCGCTGCCGTCGCGATCCAGCGCAGCATGGCGCCCTGAGGTGGCGCGGTTCGCCTGCCTTCTGCCCGCCCGCCTTCTGCCGACAACATCCTTTCGCCGAATGCACCGTCTGGCGCGTTAAAGACCCATTCCCTTTCAGCCGATTAAGGCTGTGGGGTATCTCTTTATTCGAAAGGGGCAGCGATGACTACGGTCTTGTGGGTCCGTTATCTCAAAAATGGCAACATCACCAGCGAGCAGCAGGACCTCTGGGCGCTGTATCATTTCAGCGATCATCTCGACAGGCTCTGCGCGAATATAGGCATCCGGCCGCTGTCGGAATTCCACGATGCCGCGGATGTGGATGAGGAAGAGGGCCCCGCCCCTGCGCCTCACGAATCCGCCGGGACGTTGAATGAATATTTAACCATGGCCTCACGGGGGCAATGGTACCCCCCGGAAGAGGGCCTGGACATCCTCGACAAGCTTCTTGACACCCTGCGCCGAAGCCCGGTGCGCTTCGGCCTTCTCAAGGACCACTATATCGAGGTCATGGTCGATCTTGCCGAGTGCAGGCAATCGATCGAGAAGGCCCGTCGGGAGGGGGCGAAATTCAAGCTCTGCGCTGTGAAATCGTGAGGGTCCGCCCCTTGGAGCGTTCTTGACAACACCCCCCTTGCAATGCTAATCAACCCATCAGCGATCAGGTGCCCCCTTGGAGGGGGTGAAAAGGGAAGGTGGTCCAAATCCACCACATTGTGGCCGGTGCTGTGGTCCCCGCATCAATTTGAAGCTGATGCCGCGGTGCTGTCATAACCCCGGGAAAACCGGGCAAAAGCCACTGGCCCAGACGGGCCGGGAAGGCGAGTGACAGCCGGGAGAGTCAGAAGACCTGCCTGACGCATACAGGATGGCAAAGCCAGAAGCCGCCTGGAACACGTTTGCGACGTGTTTCCGGCGGCTTTTTCTTTTTTGGAGGATGACATGAAAGCTGCCCTTCTGAGGCGGATCGGTCACCTGGACGTTGTCGATTTGCCCCCGCCGAAGCTCACCCCGGGCGGCGTGCTCGTGTCCGTGGAGGTGGCCGCCCTGTGCCGCAGCGACATCAAGATGGTCCGGCGGGGACAGCGGGACCTGGTGCTGCCCCGCATTCTCGGGCACGAGGCCGCCGGCACGATCCTCGCCAGCGACCATCCCGACTGGCGGCCTGGAGCGCGCGTCGGCCTCTATCCCGCATCCTTCTGCGGGAGGTGTCCGGACTGCCTCTCGGGTGCTCACACCCGCTGCAGGGAACTGCGCATCTTCGGCTTCAACGATGACGGTTTCTTCCGCGGCCTGATCCCCTTCCCTGAGGAGGCCGCGAAGTCCCTCATCCGGCTGCCGGCCGGACTTCCGGCACAGACGGCCGTTTTTGCCGAACCTCTCGCCTGCTGCATCAGCGCGATCGGGCGCTTCGCCAATCTGCGGAAGGGGACGGCACTGGTGATCGGAGCGGGAGCCGTAGGGAGCCTGTTTGCGGCCCTGCTTCTGGCACGGGGATGGGATTGCGTCCTCGTCGCCGACCGGGACCGGAAGCGGCTGGAATCAGAGCTGCCGCCGCGTGTCACCGCCTTGCACGCCTCGACCGGGGAGATAGGTAACGCATTGAAAGAAAGGAGCGTCCGCCTCGACCTCATCGTCCCCGCCTGCCCCGACGGGCTCTCCTGGCCCTTCTGGGAGGCCATGAATCCCGGCGGCGGCGTGTCCTTTTTTTCGGGCACGGAAACGGAAGCGCTTGCGGTCGTCGAATCGAACCGCATCCACTACAGCGAGCTGACCCTGGCCGGCTCCTATGGCTGCCGCCTGCAGGACTTCCAGGAGGCTCTCGACCTTCTCGCCTGCGGGAGGGTGGACCTGTCCTTTCTAAAACCGGAGAGGATCGGAATCAACGATATCGCTCAAGGGATGGCCCGGCTCGAGGCGGGAGAAGTGAAGAAGGTGGACATCGTACAATTTTGACCCATCGACAGGAGGTCTGAAATGAATGAGCAGGAATTGAAATCGTTCGGCGAGGCCATCTCCGGCGTCATGGCGGGCGGAAATCTGTCCCGGGAAGATGCGAGGCGGATATTCGCCGAGATCCTCTTCGGCAAACAGCCCGATCTGCAGAAAGGGGCTTTCATGGCTGCCCTGCGCATGAAGGGCGAGACGGCCGACGAGATCGCCGGCTGTTTCGAAGCAATCTACGCCCTCGACACCAACAAGGTGGAAATGCCGGGCGACGTGCTCATCGAGAACTGCGGCACGGGGATGGACACCCTGAAAACCTTCAATGTCAGCACTCTCGCCTCCATCGTCGCAGCGAGCCTTGGCGTGAAGCTCGCCCGCCACGGCGCACGGGCCATCACGTCGCGGTGCGGCACGGTGGATCTCTGCGAGGCACTGGGCGTGGACGTGGAGTGCGACGTGGAAACGGTCCGGCGGTCCATCGAGATCAGCGGCATCGGGCTCTTCAACGGCATGAGCGCGCAGGTGCACCCATCGGGCCTCGGCCGGATTCTCTCGCAGATACGATTCGGCACAACGCTCAACATCGCCGCCTCGCTCGCCAACCCGGCCATGCCCCGAATGGCCGTCCGGGGCGTCGGGGCCGTCGACCAGATCGAGCCCACTCTCGACGTCATGGAGAAGATCGGTTACCGAAAGGCGATCCTGTGCCACGGCTGGGACGAGCGAAGAACAATGGGGATGGATGAACTCTCCACCCTCGGCCACTCCACCATCGGCGTCCTCGAAGAGGGCGGCCAGCGGCGCTTTCTCGAGATAACACCGGAGGAGGCGGGGCTTCATCGCGGCCGATACGACGATCTGCGCCCGCGTGAAACGGTGCAGGAGGAAGCGGTTGAGTCCGTCAGGCTCCTGGCCGGCAGGGGAAACCCCTCGCGAACCGACATCGTAGCCCTCAATGCAGGGGCAATTTTATGGCTGTCGGGAGGGGCCGACTCGCTTCGGGCGGGGACGGAACGGGCGCTTCACCAGATCCTCATCGGCAAGCCTGTCGAGAAGCTCCGGCAGTGGGTCATCACCCAGAACCGCAGCGCCGATGGCGGCCTTGCGACCCTGTCGGCCGTGGCCGCCAAGGCGAACCTGCCGCTTTAGGGGCAGGACGTCCCGCCCGGGATGTAGAGCGACATCACCCGGAGGGATTCATCCAGATCCGCCTGGCCGAGAACCTCCAGCGTGACGATCCGCTGCGCCCTGCCGTTGTGAAGGAACGCCATCAGCGTTTCGAGAACCTGCGGATCTAGCCAGGCAAGGCTGCAGTGATCCCTGCCGTCCCTGATCCCGTGGAGGTGCAGGACACGGATCCGGCTCCCGTATCGTTTCAGGAAATCGTCCAGGTCGTGGCCGTAAATCACTATGTGTCCCACATCGAGACAAACCGAGAGACCCTTTGTCGCAACGAGACTCTCCAGGGGATTGAAGGCGGGTCTCAGATTCTCGAGGCAGAGTCTCCCCGGCGGGATGCCCTTCTCCAGGAGAAAATCGATCGAGGCGGAAAAGCGATCCATCCAGTCGCCGGGCGGGCCGTCGGAGCCGAAGTGCTGCCACTCGCAGAAAGGGTGAAGGATCCAGGCAAAAGGGTTCAGAGTGCGGCTTCTTTCAATGACGTGAACCAGATCCCACACCGCTTCCATCCGTGCCGCATCATCGGAGGCTCCAAGGTCGCGATCGTAAGGCAGGTGAATCGTGAAGGACAGGGAAGAGCGATCCGCAATGCGCCGGATCTCCTGCATCGCGGCAAGGTCGGGAAGGGCGCCGTCGGAAGGGTCCGTGAACAGCAGTTCGATGTCATCGACCATCGGGGCCAGATGACGCACGTTGGGCAGGTAGTCGTCGAAAAGGATGAAGGATGTCGTCCCGAGACGAAAGGGGAATCGATCCTTGATGACGGGCAACGGTTCAGATTTCATGAGCTGCCTGCGCGAGACGAACTTCCACCTCAGGCCTCGTCTGCGGTTCGATGAGCAAACAGGGCACAGACGGAAGAGAGATGTGCTTCATGGCGGGATGATCCTATGACAGGATGGGGCTTCCGTCAACCGAAACGGTCATGAACCATATGATGTGACGGTGACGACCCTATCCGGTCTCAATCAGCGACTTCACCGACGAAGCGTCACTCTCAACATCCCGCATTAATTTCATATTACCAATTGAAATAATTATGTCGATTATGTGTGCATTTTCAATTTCTTCCACAAGACTCTGGAATCGAATCTCCCATTGACAGCTTCTGTGGAAAATGATTTGATTCGACGTCACTGATCACAAAGAAGACAGAATGAAGTGGTTGAGAAAACATCCTCTGTTCCTAATGGCCATTGCCTTGGCCCTGCCACTGGGCGTGGCATTTCTGTATTACGATTTCTATGATGATAATGATCTCGTTTGTCATACACAAATTTCGATGGCTGATAATGGAGATTTGCTGAGTGTCCTCAGGAAAAATCCCAATGTATTCGGTGCAGTTGATGAACCTCTTCAGTCCGCAAGCCTAAATCTCTTCGAGACAAATTCCTTCAATTCCACCCATTCTGTTTCAAGCATCCAGACGAGTTCTGTCCTTCGCTGTTAGAATCACAGGTACCTTCCCAAATATCTCGCGACTCTGATACAGAATCATTAAGAAAGACCCGAAGTCCGCGATGCCTGTGGTTAGCGGGAGTGAGAACTGTCGCAATTAGCCTGATTTTTCTTTTTATTAGTTTTCTTTCTCTCACTGCGTGATGATTCATAGGATTGGAGGAACCACGCTAACGAACTCAAAAGACGCAATTTGAAGGATACAATGTATGACACCGAAATCTATCAACCGTACGATGGACCAGCTGGATATGCAGCTTCTAGAGGCGATCATCGACAATCCCTATGAATGCCCCATTATAATAGATACGAAAGGGATTGTGCGTTTCATCAGCCATTACAGTAAGGAACTGATAGGGGTAGATCCTGTCTGGGCCATCGGGCGACATGTCAAAGAAGTCATCAAGGAAACCAACCTCCATGAGGTGGTGGAGACGGGCCGGGCAAAGATTGGTGAAACCCTTTTCATCGGCGGGCGCGTGCAGATCATTTCGCGAATCCCTTTGAGAAATCGGGAAGGCGGGATCATAGGCGCTGTGGGCAAGGGCATGTTTCATCATGAGTCGAAGGTCATGGACATCCAGAAGCGTCTCGAACTGCTCAACAGTAAGTTAAAGTATTACAAGGAGGAGATCAAGACCCTTAAAGGCTCCCGGGTCTTGATTGGGCAGTCGGACCCGGTTCAAAGAACAAAACGACTTGCCCTGCAGGTCAGCGGCAGTGACATTCCGGTTCTCATCACCGGGGAGTCCGGAACCGGCAAGGAGACGATTGCTTACTACATACATGGAGACAGCAAGCGTTCGGAAGGGCCTTTCATCCGGGTGAACTGTGCAGCCATACCGCCCGAGTTGATAGAGAGTGAACTGTTCGGCTATGAGGCCGGCGCATTCACTGGAGCCCGTGCGCGCGGGAAGCCTGGGAAATTCGAGCTTGCCAATACCGGGACGATTCTCCTGGACGAAATCGGAGATATGCCCCTGACCATGCAGGCAAAACTCCTGCGTGTCCTTCAGGAGCATGAGTTGGAGCGAATCGGCGGAATCAAGACCATAAAGCTGGACTTCAGGCTCATCGCCTCCACGAACAGGGATCTCCAGGGGATGATGAAAAAAGGGACCTTCCGGGAAGATCTTTACTACCGGATCAGTTCCTTCCACATTCATGCACCGAGTCTTCGCGACATTCCAGAGGATATTCCCCTGATTGCTCATCACCTGATATCAAACCTGAACCAAGAGATCGGAGCAGCCCCCACGGATATCTCCGACAGCGCCATGGAAAGGCTGAAGTCGTACAAATGGCCAGGCAATGTCCGGGAACTTAGGAATGTCCTTGAGAGGGGGCTGATCATGGCTAGGGGCGAACAGTTAAACCCGGAACACCTTCCGGAACGAATCACAGGCATCTGGGGCAAGGAACATGGCCCCATTCAGGATATGGGCTCGCTGCGCATGACCATGGCGGAGGTGGAAAAGAAGATCATTGTTGACACACTGCGGTCCGTGAACGGCAACAGGATCAAGGCCGCCAAGATCCTGGGCCTGCATCGTTCCTCACTGTACGAAAAAATGAAACAACACGGTGTGTCTGAATAAAGGGACGCGTCTGGATTTATGGACATATGTGTTTTTTATTAACAATATCATCATGTTTAACAAAATAAGAGAAACTTTACCGTCTGGATAAACAGACATTTTCTCCCTCGCCCGAAGACCCGCTCCGCTTCCTTTCATTATAAAACAAGTAATTTCAATATGTTATATAATTTCGCCCCCATGGTATGGTCCTTGCTCTAGCTACTCTGCAAGATGATGATGAATTGCAAGTCATCTAATATAAAAAAGGGGTAGGGCCAATGACCGGAATATTTGGATCCATTGAATTGGCTGGAATCGTTTATATCCTGTGCGCGCTGATCTCTTTCGGGGTCGCATGGATGATCAAGGGTATTTACTGCGGTATCCGGATGCAGAAGGCAAAGGCGGTTCCCGTTCTGGCGGAATCGACCGGGAAGACCAGTTGAATCGGCTGAGTACGGGCGTACATCATGCCGAATTTTGATATCCTCAACCTGTTTCAGGGAATTGCCACGATGGTTTATGGGGACCCGACCATTACCATCGCAAGAATAGTTCTCATCGCACTGGGTATCGCATTTGTCTACCTGGGGGCAAAAGGGACGCTGGAACCCCTGATCATGATCCCCATGGGCGTGGGAATGGCCTCCGTCAATGCCTCTGTCCTCTACCTGTCGGCGACAGCGACGGGAACGATCTTCATCGACCCCATGATCAGCGATCCGGCCCAGCTGATGGACGTCCTTCAGATCGATTTTCTGCAGCCTATCTACACCTTGACCTTCAGCAATGGCCTCATCGCCTGCCTCGTTTTCATGGGGATCGGTGTCATCACCGATATCGGCTACATCCTGATTGCACCGTTCAGCAGCATGTTCATCGCCATCATGGCAGAGCTCGGCACGATTCTGACGTTTCCGATTGCCGTGGCCATGGGGCTTACCTATAAGGAGGCCGCATCGGTGGCCATCATCGGCGGCGCCGACGGGCCCATGGTCCTGTACACATCCCTGATCCTGGCAAAAGACCTCTTTGTACCCATTACGATTGTGGCCTATCTCTATCTCAGCCTCACATACGGGGGGTATCCCTACCTGATCAAGCTCTGCATCCCCAAGAGGTTGAGGGGCATCAAGATGGACCTGCACGATCTGCCCGAAATCACGAGGGGTGAGAAGCTTACGTTCGCCATTATCACCTGCACCATCCTGTGCCTCCTGTTCCCCGTGGCAGGCCCCCTGTTCATGTCCTTTTTCGTAGGGGTGATCGTCAAGGAGTCCGAGGTGACGCGCCTCATCGAGTTCATCGAGGGGCCGGTTCTCTACGGATCGACATTCTTCCTGGGACTTCTGCTGGGCGTGCTCTGTGAAGCCAACACAATCATGAACCCCAAGGTCTTCACGCTTCTCATCCTGGGGATGACGGCGCTTCTCATTTCCGGCCTCGGAGGCATTCTGGGCGGTTACATCATGTATTTCATCACCCGTGGGAAATACAATCCGGTTATCGGCATCGCCGGAGTGTCCTGTGTGCCGACAACGGCCAAGGTGGCCCAGAAGGAAGTGAGAGAGGTGAACAAACAGGCGATCATCCTCCCCTTCGCCATGGGGCCAAACATCTCGGGAGTGATCACCTCGGCGATCCTCGCCGGAATTTATGTGACGCTCCTACGGTGAAACCTGCTATGCGGGAACGAAAGCTCTACTGGATACTGGGCAGCATGACGTCCTTTTCCGGAGTGGCCCTTGTGAGGCTTCTCGCGCCTCGCCTTTCAGAGGGAAGCTATACGGCCGTTGCACTGATCGGCTACGCGCTGTCCTTTTTCGGGATTTTCATCATCGCCAGAGCAGTCAGGAAAAATCAGCTGAAGATACAGAGACCCTGATGGGGTCAGAGGAACGCCCCCTCTCAGGTTGAAGACATACATACAGCCCGCCCGAACAAGCTCGAGGGATTTCATCAAAGCAGGACTTTTGCTCAAGGGTGTATTCGGACCAGAGACACCTCGCAGGAAACCTGCATCCGAACGGCGGGCAATTTCGACAGAGGAGAAAGCATCTGGTGATCCTCGTGAGGATTTCTGAAAACCGCTAAAGAGGTTTCGTCATGCAGGAAGCAGCATCAAATCAGATCATTATGGGCCCGGCATTCTGGATCGCGACAGCCATTTTTCTCGGAGCCTACGGCCTGATCATCTCGGAACATGTTCACAAAACGGTTGTCGCGATGTTCGGGAGCGCCCTGATGATCATCCTGTCGATCGTCACACAGGATGAGGCCTTCAATTCCCTCGAACTGGGTGTGGACTGGAACGTCATCATCCTCCTGGTGAGCATGATGGTGATCATCAACATCATGAAGCCCACGGGGGTCTTTGAATATATCGCCATCAAGAGCGCCAAGATAGCCAAAGGCAGGCCATTCATGATCATGGCGATCTTTTCGGTTGTCACTGCATTTGTTTCCGCATTCCTGGACAACGTGACGACGGTCCTTCTGATCGCACCCGTCACCATCCTGATCTGCAAGGAATTGGATCTCGATGTGGTGCCCTTTCTCATCACGGAAGCGCTGGCCTCCAATATCGGCGGAACGGCAACGCTGATCGGCGATCCTCCGAACATCATGATCGGATCCAAGGCGCAGCTGGATTTCATGGCATTTGTTAATCACCTGACGCCGGTTATCATCCTCGTGCTTATAGCCTATGTCATCAGCCTGAAATTCATCTTCGGCAAGCAACTGGTTGTCAAGGAAGAACTCCGGCAGAAGGTGATGGAAATGAACGAAAACGAGGCCCTGAAGGACCCCCTTCTCTTGAAACAATGTCTGGTGATCCTCGCCGTGATGATCATCGGGTTTGTCGTGCACGGCACTTTCGACCTGCAGCCTGCCACCATCGGCCTTTTCGGCGCCGGCCTGCTCATGCTGGTATCGAAGACGGATGATCCTCACAGCATTCTCTGCGAAGCCGAGTGGGGCACCCTGTTTTTTTTCATCGGGTTGTTCATCATTGTCGGTGGTGTCGTGAAAGTCGGCCTGATCAAGTGGATGTCCATCGAAGTGCTTCAAATTACCCAGGGCAATCTCTTCGGCACCACCATGATCATCATGTGGTTTTCCGCCTTCGCGTCGGCCTTCATCGACAATATCCCCTTCGTCGCGACGATGAATCCGTTGATCATCGACATGGCAAAACAGCTCTGGCCGGATCTGTCGGGCGTACAATTGCTTCACCATCCGGGCCTGATGCCGATATGGTGGGCCCTGTCGCTGGGGGCCTGCCTCGGCGGGAACGGAACGGCCATCGGAGCCTCGGCCAATGTGGTTGTCGTCGGGATGGCGGAAAAAATGGGCCGGCCCATTTCATTCAAGAAATTCATGTTGTACGGCATGCCGTTGATGATCGAATCGGTTCTGATCTGCACAGCATACGTCTGGTTGCGCTATTTTTAATGACTGCCCGACTGAAGGAAAGTGCCGGGGGAGCGCTCTTGCGCTGCCTCGCTGACCCTTTTCCTTGACAGAGATTACGTTTTCAAATAGATACGGATCGTTTCTTCAGACAGTACACCGGAATTACGGAAAGGAGACGGAAATGATGGGTGACGATATCAACAAAAAGACACAGGAAACAGCGGCAAAACTCTTTGGATGGGGCATCAAGATGGACCCGCCCTATCTGATGTGGAAGCAGTTTGACAAGGATCTGGCCAATGATCTCTCCCGCCATATCGTGGGGAATATGTACTCGCGCACAGTGCTGACCCTAATGGAGCGGCAATATGCTGCCGTTGCTATGCTGGTGGCCCTTCGAGCCAAGGAGGAGCTCAAGCTCCACGTCAACGCGGCTTTGAACGTGGGTTGCGACCCTAGGAAGATCACTGAGATCATCTTCCAAGTCTCCACCTATGCCGGCATGCCCGCTGTCAACGATGCGCTGGAAGTCTACCGCGAAGTACTGAAAGAACGCGGAGAGTGGCCGATAAAATAATACTCAATTCTAATTACTGGAGCTCTCACTCAGGGGGGGCGATCAGATGTAATGGACGGACTTGAGTTGATACCAGTAGAATAGGTGGTTAGATTCGCGCAGGGCTGCAGTGGAAGGAGGTGTAGATCATGAAAACCTCATCCAATGAAGAGACATTTGGGGGAACCCACCTGAAGACATGGATTATTGCACCCCGATCGAAGGATCGCAGTTGATGAGCGGAGAGTGCATAGAGAAACACGAATCAAATCCCGGAGCCGGAGACATATCGAGAATACGGTGAATACGGCTACGAGGACTTTGGGATGTGAGTGGCGTCTGAGTGAAAATTTGTCGGATGGGACGAGGCAGAGCAATTGGCTCTGCCTTTACTTTGCAATGATTACCAACTGTATTCGTATATGATCTATCAGAATGTAATTTCAAGCATGACAGGAAGGTATTAGCACCCGGGGTACACATGCTCTGAGATCCCGTTCTTTTCACGGTACCGGAACCGGTGAGCACGTGAGTCCGGGTGTTCCCTTATACTCTCAGGGAAACATGTCCGGCAAATTCTCCGGTTGACGTCCAATCACAAATCAGGCTTGACAAGGGGAAAAAGCCTGATAATTTTGTAAAAGTGAACATTCTCATCGTTCCCGCAGCGTAAAACCCATTCACCTTCACCCGGAGCGTAATTTTTCAGTTTATTGCTTCATCCTCACCGTACCGTTTGTCATGAGCTTCTCCATGAGCACATTTGCGGAACTATCCTACGATACATTCCTGCTATGCCTGATCTTCGGGTTTGTGGAATTTTTCATGAAGATGAGCGACAAGAAGGAATGGGGAACTCATCTGCCTGACTTCCTCCTGCTGATGGCCGTCTGGACAGGGTATGTGTGGCTGTCGAACCTCTTCAGCAGCCGGATCATCCATGTCGATGAGTACGACATCATCAATCTGTTGGCGATCGCCCTTGTCTGTGTCTACGTCCCCCTGTTCGGGGGAAGAAATGACAATTCATTCCATCCCTGAGCCAACCCGTACCCGTTGACGGCAGCCGGCGCTCCCCCGAAGCCGTCGGCCGGGCGTTGCACTTTTTTCCACGCCCCCACCTGATCGTTGTGGCTTGCGGCTCGAGGCTTGTTTCCTGTATAGTACGCCGGAAATGAGCCTCGAGATCCAGATACTCATCGCCCTCTTCCTCGACCTTCTCTTCGGGGGCCCCCGCGGCTTTCCCAACCCGTCGAGGATGATGCGTCGCTTTGCCCTCGCCCTGGAGCCCTCGCTGCGGCGGATGATCAAGTCTCCGCGCGAGGCGGGATTGGTTGCCGCCGTCATGGTTGTCGGCTTCGCAGGCCTTGTGGGCTGGAGTCTCTTGCGGCTCGCCGCCGCCATCCACCCCTGGGCGTACACGGCCCTCTCGATCTGGTACATCTACACGGCCCTCTCCGTGAGGACCCTGGCCGACCAGAGCGCAGAGGTCTGCCGGGCCCTCGAGGTGGGCAATCTCGTCCTGGCCCGAAAGCGCGTCTCCGAAATGGTCCGGCGGGATACGGACCGCATGGATGGCGAGGAGGCAGCCCGCGCGGCCATCGAAAGCGTGGCCCGTCACAGCGTCGACGGAGTCATCGCGCCGCTCATTTATGCCTTCCTGTTCGGCCCCCTGGCCGTCATCCTCTACAAGGCCGTGGATGTCCTCGACTCGACCTTTGGCCACAGGAACGAGCAATACTACGACTTCGGAAGGTTCGCTGCCTGGCTCGACCGGCTGCTCAACTGGCTGCCTGCCAGGATCGCGGTCTGGTTCATGGCAGCGGGGGCCATGCTCCTGGGAATGAAACCTCTTGCGGCCCTTCGCGTCAGCCGTCGCGACGGCGCGGCGCAGGCAAACCCCAATGCCGGGCGTCCGGAGGCAGCCATGGCGGGAGCCCTGGGTGTTCAGCTGGGCGGACCTGTCTTCCGCAGCGGCTCGTTCGATCCCCTCCCGTTCATGGGAGATCCCCTGCAACGCCTCGAAGCAGGTCACGTACGGCGGGCCAACGCACTTCTGTTTGCCATGACAATACTGGCCGCCACGATCTTCGCCCTGCTTCACAAGGGGCTCGCGGCGATCCTTTGAAAGGCCCCGATATTGCAGGAAGCGATGAAAAACACGGGATGCTCATGTCCCGCCGACAGGTGAAGCCATCATGATCGACTGCCCCCGGATTGTCATCGGAGGAACCGGGAGCGGCGTGGGAAAGACGTCGCTCACCCTTGCCCTCGTTGCGGCTCTTCGCCGCCGGGGATCCCGGGTCCAGACCTTCAAGGTGGGGCCCGATTTTCTCGACCCCTCCTACCTTGCCATTGCCTCGGGAAGGCCCTGTTACAATCTCGACGGCTGGATGATGGGACGCGATTACGTGGAGAAGCTCTTCGCGCGCACGACGGCTGACGCGGACATCGCCGTCATCGAAGGCGTCATGGGGCTCTTCGACGGGGCCGAGGCGGACAGCCTCGAGGGGAGCACGGCCGAGATCGCCGCCTGGCTGAGGGCCCCCGTGATCCTCGTGGCCGATGTCTACGGCATGGCGCGAAGCCTCGCCGCCGTGGTCAAGGGCTTCGCGACGTTCGAGCGCAAGGTGAGGGTGGCCGGGGTCATCGCCAACCACTGCGGCTCCGTCCGTCACGGGATCATGCTGGCCGAGGCGCTGCAGGCCTCGCACTTGCCGCCGATGGTGGCTGCCATGCCGCGGGGGTCGCTGCCGGAGCTGCCCAGCCGGCACCTGGGCCTGGTCACGGCCGATTCGCGCAACCTCCCGCCCCGGAGCCTCGAGGCGCTGGCCGATGCCTTCGAGCATTATTCAGCAGTCAGCGAGATCGTCACCATGGCCTGCAGCGCGCCGTTTCTCTTCGTGGAGTCCCCGGAGAGAAAGGGGCTTGCGGAGCAGGTGCGCCTCGGCGTGGCTCACGATGCGGCCTTTCATTTCTACTACCGCGATCTGTTCGACGAACTGGAAGATTCGGGATGCGCTGTCTTGCCTTTCTCGCCGGTGGGAGACCGGAGTCTGCCGAACGGGCTCGACGCCCTCTATCTGGGAGGAGGCTACCCCGAGGAGATGGCAGCGGAGCTTTCGGCAAACGAACCCATGCTTGCCGCAGTGAGGGGATTTGCCGACTCCGGCCGTCCCCTCTATGCCGAGTGCGGGGGCCTCATGTACCTCTGCAGGAACCTGGAAACGGTGGAGGGGAAGCGATACGCCCTGGCAGGGCTTCTCCCTGCCGCAACCAAGATGCACAGGGGCCTGCAGGCTCTATCCTATGTCGACGTGACGTTGAAGGAAGATTCCCTATGGGGCCGGGCGGGTCAGAGTGTCCGGGGACACGAGTTTCATCACTCGACGCTCACGGCAAACCCCGCAGGCGTCGATGGCTGGCGCTCCGTCTACAGCATCAGGAAGCGCCGGGCCGATACGCCTGTCGAGGAGGGCTTCCAGAAGTGGAATATCCTGGCGAGCTATTTGCACCTGCACTTGCCGAGCCGCCCTGCGGCACTTGAATACTTCATCCATTCCTTCGCAAGGTAGCCGGCTGATGAGCAATAAGAAATTCCTGTCTGTTGTGGCATCCCTTTGTTCGACCCTTCTCTTTCAGGCGGCACCCGTCTTTGGCGCCCATCCCCTCCTGACCGACGACACGCTCACCCAGGGCAAGGGGAAGGCCCAGATCGAGATGAGCTACCTGTACGACAGCAACAACGATGACGGAATCAAAACCGAAGCGAGCAGGCCCAAGGTCCAGCTCACTTACGGACTGCTCGATCCTCTCGACATCATCCTGGAGATCCCTTACCTTTTCACACAACAGACCCAGGGGGGGACAACGACAAACAACGACGGGATCGCCGATATCACCCTTTCGCTGAAGTGGCGATTCTACGGTGAAAAGGAAAAAGGCCTGCAGTTTGCGATCAAGCCCTCCGTCACCTTTCCGACGGGAGATGAGGCAAAGGGCCTGGGATTCGGCCGGGAGGCCTATGGCATCACGTTCATCTCCACCTTTGAGCGGGAAGAGTGGCTCGTGACCGCCAACCTCGGCTACCTGTACAACGATTACGGTCTGCAGTCCGAGAGGGACGCCAATCGGCCTAGCATCTGGTCGGCCAGTCTCGCCGGTCAGTATGAGTTTGTCAAGAAGCTGTGGCTTGTCGGGGAGGTGGGGGTGTCGAGTAATCCGAGCGTCACGTCCGACACCCCACTTGCGTTCATCAACGGTGGTTTCATCTATGAACTCACGAAGAGCATCGATCTCGACATCGGTTACAAGTACGGCCTCACCAAGCCCGCAGTGGACTATATGATATCCGGGGCTGTCACGGTGAGATTCTGATCTCCCTCGCAACAGTGAAGCCCCTCTGCCTTTCTTGTCAGCCCGCCCGGCGCCTTTATAAAATGACTTCCCCATTGCGCTCGAGAGTCGTATACTGCATCATCGGAACGAACGGGAAAGGAGCTTGTGCGATGCATGCAAAAGGAAAATGCACCGTCGTGTTCGCATTGGCGCTGCTGGCCGGGTTTCTCCTGATGGGAGCCTGTGCGGCTGCGCAACAGCCTGAAGGGGAAAATACCTTGTCAGAACCCCCTCGGATCTCACCCGCGGAGGCTTACCAGAAGGCGAAAGCCGGGACTGCGGTTCTGGTCTGTGCTTATCCCGATGATGAAACCTTCCGGAAGATGCAGCTCGAAGGGGCCATTTCGTACAAGGAGTTCGAATCCAGGCTGCCCGGTCTGAAAAAAGACCAGGAGATCATCTTCTACTGAGCCTGACCCAAGGAGGCCAGCGCTGCCGGTCAGGCAGCCAAATATCTGAAAATGGGATACTCCAACGTAAAAGCGCTGGGCGGCGGCGTGAAGGCGTGGAAGGAGGCCGGATACAAGGTCACCGTGGAATAAGCGTTGTGGCTGATGAATCTCCTGTCGCAGTCTGATCATGTGACAGCATCGCGAGAAGTCAGCCGACAAGATCGATACCGGAAGAGGGCACGTCCCGCGGGATGTGCCCTCTTTCTTTTTTCGTTCTCTACACACTCGCCCGCCGGGAACCGTGCATTGGAGTCCGGGGAATGATCGTCTTCCAAGCGCGGTTACACGCGCCTGCCGGACATCACTCTGCGGCACACGGCAATCAGCCGGGGCTTCCAATCCACCTTGCGCAGGATCAGGAAGATCGGCGGAAGAAATAACAGGGCTATCGCGGCCGTCGTATTTTTTACGCAGTAGATCAGCGGCATCAGGGCCAGCCTGGCGATCTGTCTCAGATTCTCGTCGCGGCTGATCAAGTCGGCAATCGGAGGGGATACCCGGTAGTAGAAGTCCACAACTATCCTCCCGGGCCCGTTCGTCAGGAGATAAGAATCCCGGAATGCTCTCAGCAGGGCAACTTCCGGCGCCATGGGGCTGCCAAAGGCGGCTGTTGCAATGAAACAGCGATTCCCGGATGAAGACGCCGGGCTGGATTCCGTCGAGGCCGCATAGACGATTTCATTTGAAAATCCGCTTTCATTCCGGGAATCGTCATAGGCCGTGACGGCCATGTAATACGTCGCCCCTGCCTGGAGCCCCGAAATCGCGCAACTCGTCGAATTCCCGACATCGATGGATTGGGTGTAGTTGCCTGGCGATGTGCCGTAGTAGATGACATACCCCCGGACGGCCGGTTCGGGATTCGCATCCCAGGCGACAATCACATCGGCACAGTGCGCTTGGCCTGCAAAGACAAAAAGCACCAGGCTCGCCATGCTGAACAGGGCAATCGAGCAGAAAAACAGAAGATGCAAGACTCTTTTCGGGCTGCTGACTGATGATTGTTGTTTCACTAAAAACTTTCTCACACACAGGGATATTAACAGACCAGTGAACAGTCCGCTTGGAGACTGTGAGCAATGTTCATACCAGGATGTCGAATGATTACAAATCATTGATATCTATGAATTATTTAAACGTGCCGGGCTTGTGGAAAAGCGGGCAGGCGCTTGATTGTGCAGGGAATTCCCTTCAGGTAATCCCAGGGCGATCCTGCACACCTCTTGAATCATTCGGAAAATACAGTGAATGTTATTTCCTACATGAATCTGTGAAACCTTGGGGGTTGACTCATCGTGCCTGCAATCTTGGAGAGCCTCGGGCATCGTATCCCTGCCGGCCCCGCCCATGGCAAATATCTTGCACACCTTCGGTTGAACAAGATCATATCGATGGGATTCTCAGCATCGCGCTCAAGCTCTATCACGCGGGCAGAGAAACGGCATGGAGAGTCATGGACATCCTGTCGTTGTTCCTCTTCCCCCTCGGGTTCCTTCTTTTGGTGATGTTTTTGTCCCATCCGGATGAAACGGATCCTGATATGCGGCAGTCGATCGCCTTTATCCTCCTGACACTTGCATTGATCTTTTCCTGCGGGCCCAGCCCCTCGGGCAATGACAGCTCCCCGATCAACTTCCTGGACCCGCCGTCGATGGAGAAGCAGGATTCCCGGATCGTCCGGTTGAACCGGGATGGCTACGACATCGCCATCACGCAGAAGGCTGCCTACATGGTGCGAGGGATCGTGGTGAGCCGTGAGAACTACTACGCGGGGTGGAACTCGCTCATCTCGCCCGCCGACGTGGCCCTGTGCTGGGGCAGACTTGCAGAAAACGGGAACTACAAGCGGCTCAAATGGTCTCAGGGCAACCGGTGGTTCTTCTGGCGTGCAGGCAACGACTTCGGCTACAACGACGACTTCGTCGCGCAGCACAGCTCGAACAACCACATCATTCCTGCGACACCGAATCTGGCAAAAGCCGTGAAAGGACTGAAGGAGGGGAACATCGTGGAGATGACGGGGCACCTCGTGGACGTTGCGGCCGTGAAAAAATCGGAAAACTTCCGGTGGAATTCCTCCACGTCGACGACGGATCGGGGCGACGGCTCCTGCGAGATCCTCTACCTCACCCGCCTGAAGGTCCACGGGAAGATCTTTCAGTGAACCGGAAATTCGGCAAGGTATTTGCAAAAGCCGTTTACAAAATGAATTATCCGCCGGAGGCGACGCCCCGGGCGACCTGCCCGAGGAAAAGGGCATTTTTTTCAATCGGCCTCAAGTTTTTCAGGGAAGTGGCGATCATAGTAAATAAGCCTTTCGCCTCATCATCTCTCAAATGCATACACATTTAACAAGGGGAGATCCTTGTCCACAGGAAAAGTGAATCTGTCAGATAAACGTAAAGGGGAAAACCACAGGAGGTTCCACGAGATGAAACGAGCGAGCATTTATTTTATCACAGCGGTAGCTTTGCTGGCACTGGCCGCAGTTCCGGCGCTGGCCTGTAACGGAACGATTGGCAAAGGCTACAAAGCCAAATCCGACGTCGATTACTGGGAACAATGCAATTACTATCCGGAACCGATCCCCGGTATGCTCCCTGTAGGGCCCGCCTATCACTTCCAGCAGGATGTTCTTATTCACTACGTGGGAGAGCAGGAGTTCACCGCCACGGACAGGCTCGACAGGAACAAGACACACAAGGTGACATGGAACCGCCATGTCGACGGGACGGCAACGATCTACTCGCTTAATGGAACCGGCACCTTTTCGGCCATGGCCATGAGCGCGATGCCCCAGCTCACGGTCGAGGCACAGGCTCAAACG
Source organism: Syntrophales bacterium (assembly GCA_035685905.1). Lineage (GTDB taxonomy): Bacteria > Desulfobacterota > Syntrophia > Syntrophales > UBA2192 > UBA2192. The sequence goes on along the minus strand of DASRZY010000311.1, from coordinate 267 downwards.
GCGTCGATCTTCCCTCTTACTTGCTGGCCCGCTTCAGCACCCGATCCTATGCCTGCCCAGCCCCTCTATAACGGGCCTTTCGTGATCCAGGAAGTCGTCAAGGATATCGGCAACGACTCCGGCTGCTTCGACGCAAACAACCCCGCGCCGACGAGCTTCACGGATTGCCTCATGAATGCCGATAGCGACTGGCGGGCTAGCTTATGGAATAAAGTGGAATACCTGAACTACCATGCCAAGATCACGGGCAAGCAGCACGTTTACAAC
>DASRZY010000310.1:0-4185 GCA_035685905.1 Syntrophales bacterium | reverse complement strand
AGCCTATAGAACCGTTCAGAAGATCACTTCATCCGGGCGCGAGATCGAGGCGTTGGTCCTCAGCAGGGCGGCCGAAAAACTGGCCGAAGTCCAGAAGAACTGGAATGCTCCGGATCGCGATGAAAAATTGGACGAGGCGCTCAGGCACAATCAGTTCGTCTGGAGCATCTTCCAGGGGGAACTGATGAAAGAGGATAACCCCCTTCCAAAACAGCTGCGGCAGGACATCCTCAGCATCAGCGCCTTCATCGACAAACGCATTTATGAGATCATGTCTTACCCGGCGCCGGAGAAACTGACTGTCATTATCAATCTCAACCTGAATCTGGCCGCTGGTCTTCGGGGATAAGCGGGAAAAGGGCCAACCGCATGAGACCCGTGAAAACCCGGGTAACCCGGGAACATTTCCCGTTCCGTCCGAAGCCGAATCCGGCTTGCCCCGGCATTCCCGGACTGCCCTTCATTCGGTGAGCGGCGGGATCCGCCGAGCCCGGAACGAATGAATGTGTGATCCGAGAGACTTCCCGGCAATCTATCCTGCGACCCGTAGTGCATCCACCCGGCAGTGATCCAGCAGAGCCTGCGTCTGACGATCGCAGAACCGGATATCGATTGCCGCGGCCAACAACTCCTTTGCCCTGGCCCTGTTGCCGGCGGCAATCAGGGATTGCGAAAGATCCTTGAGATAGTGCGCGCAGTCATATTTCCTCTTCGCCAGCACGCGCAGATATTTCAGCCCCCTGTCTTTCTCGCCGGAAAGCAGGTAAGACGCGGCAAGCAGACCTACATGGGACGTCTGGGAATCCGTGCCTCCCAAAAACCGCTCCAAAACGCTGATTGTCTTATGGATGTCCCCGCCAAGAAATTCGCACATTCCGTAGCTCAGCACGGAACTCTGGTCGTGAGGGTCCAGTTCGTACGCCTTTCGCGAGCATGCATAGGACTCTTCATATTTCCCCAGGAGGAGATAGTGATTGGCAAGATTGAAATAGGCCGCCGCCTCCCGCACTTTATACCCCAGGACTTTGTGCCACAATTCGATTGCCTCCTCGCGCCTTCCCAGTTCCCCTGCCTGGACGGCAAGCTCCCAGACGGACCGGAAATCGCCGCCGCTTTCCTTCATCTTCTGCAGGCCGAGTTCGTAGTATTGTGCATCCTTCACGGTCGCTTTCCCGGCATCGAGTTCACCGTAATGGTGCACGGGGATACCGGATTCCTTCCGGCCCATGCCGATCTTCAGCAGGGAGTATTCCACAAGCTCGTGGATGGGCTGCTCGAACCGGATATTTTCCTGATTCGGGAACAGCCGGACCTTGCTGCTCGGGTACCAGCCCCGACCGGCCTGCTCGGGGAGATATTGATTGTCGTTGCACATCCAGCCGTCGCCGGCCGTCCTGTCCACATAGTTTCGGGTGATGAAATTGTAGGCAATAGGCTCTTTGCGGCTGATCAGCTTCTTTAATCGGGCATGATCCTGAAGGGAGATGACTTCATCGGCATCCATCACCAGGATCCAGTCGCCCTGCGCCTGGGCCAGGGAATGGTTCCGGGCCGCGGAAAAATCATGGATCCATTCAAAAGCATATACCCGGGCGCCAAAGGCCTCGGCAATCTCCCTCGTCTTGTCCGTCGAACCCGTGTCAACCACAATCATCTCGTCGGCAACGGGGGACAGGCTGTTCAAGCAGTAAGCCAGGTGCCGCTCTTCATTTTTCACGATCATGCAGACGGAAAGAGTGGGAGCAGCTTTGGCTTTCGCGGTTTTGACCGGCTTGATCGTTTTGGGGCCGATTTTCTTTCTGATTTCCAGTGCAGCGGCAAGAATGCCCTCATCCATGCCCAACTGAACCATCGCCTTTTCGACCTGTTTCATCGCCTCGGGAAATTTATCCTGCTTCAGCAGGATGTCGATCAAGAGAAAGAGGATGCGCTTATTTTCGGGATAGGCCATCCATGCTTCCCGGAAGGCGATCTCGGCCCTGCCATAGAGCTCCAGGGAGCAGGCCGTTTGATAATAGCCGGTAATGATATCCCCTTTGTCCGGGGAAAGGATGAACCCTTTTTCAAGGAGATCAACCGCTTCCGTCTCCCGGCCCGCTTTCCATCTCAACATGCCGATATTGGTGTAGGGCTCGCCATAACCCGGGTCGGATTCAATGGCAAGCCTGAAGAATTCCTCCGCCCGGTTCAGCTCCGCCTTCCGGTAGGCCAGGATGCCCTTCAGGTTAAGCGCCGGTGCCGAATCGGAGTCAATAGCCAATGCCCTGTCGGCATGTTCCTCCGCCGCCGGGTAAACGCCCAGCCCCTCGTTTCCATACCCGAGCAACGTGTGATAGTCTGCGTCCTCTTCGACGGGTCCCATTCCCTTCAGCGCATCGAGGGCTTCCTGAAATCTGTTTTCTGCCAGCAACAGTTCGGCCAGCCGGTAAAACAATCGTTTCTCGCCGGGAGAGAATCCGATTCGCAGGATGAGCGTCTTTACGGCATCATCGATGGCCCCTTGATGGTATTGGGTACGAGCCTGCTCCATGGCGTTGGCGGTTAACACCTTTTCGGCCAGGGGGGTTGACGCGTCCAGGCCCAGCCATTTTTCATCGAACCATGTCCTGTCCCGGGACAGGAGCGTGTTCCAGCCGCCGTCGTGATGCACACAGACATCTCCCGCAATGACGTTGGAGAACCCCTCCAGTGCCGCTCTGACGCAAATATCGTCAAATGCGTGCTGATCCGCGCCAAAGGCCTCGTCAAAGAGATGGATGCGGGAAAGCAAATTGCGCCGGAAGAGCAGGCAAAATCCTTCCAGGTTTCTTGTATGGATCCTTCTGTGCCTGTTCCTCTCGCGGAACGATATCCGTTCTTCCGCAGTCCGATCCGTAACGCCTTCCACTCTCTGCAATCCTGAAGCTGCGTCGGACATGGGGCCGACAATGCCGATGTTTTCGCTGCTATGCAGGCACTCCAGCATATCGGAAAGCCAGAATTTGTGAACCCGCACATCGTCAAACAACAGCACGATATGCTCGCCCGTTGACTGGTTGATCCCCTCGTTGAGGGATCGGGCGAAAGGAACTGCCCCGCCGACCTGGATCACCTGATAGTTGTGATTCTCCTTCAGGGCTTTCATCAGGAATTTTTTCAGTTTTGGAGATACGCCACGGTCGAGGAATAGGATTTCATGCGGCTCGTCCGTATATTGACGTATGGAGGAGATGCATTCCTTCAGGCTCATGGATTGCACGGGGATAATGATCGATGTCATTCCCTTGATGGATTCCGGTCGCAGCAAGGGAGGAGGGACAGGATTCGCAGCATCCGCTTCCCGTGCGGGTGTCTTCTCCGAAGCCGCGTTCCCACGCCAGATCAGCGGCTCAATGGCGCCTGCATCGCAAAGGGGGATGTAATGCTTCCGCGGGTCGAAAGGCCGGTTGGCCAGTTTCTCCGCGTCGTAGCCTGCCTCGAAGGGAATGGTCGGGGGCAGCCCCCATTTCCGCTTGAACCCTTCCCATGCATCACGGTTCCACTTGCCGTACTGCTGGTCGCCCCGGCCCGTCGGTCCGCCGGTGTGATGAATAAATACGTCATTCGCCACAACGGATTTGAAGCCCGAGATGGCGATGCGCAGGGAATAGTCATCGTCTGCAAAGCCGGTCTTGCTGAAACCCGTCTCCATAGCCCCTATCTTGTCGACCGCCGCCCGCCGGACAAAGACGCAGAAGGTAACCAGCCGGGGGGATCGAACCAGCTCGCCGCGGTGCTCCCGGGCTCTTCTGGCCGCGTAGGCTTCCATCTCCTCGATCGAGCCGTAGGACACGCCCGGTATCCCTTGAAGACCCGACGCATAGTTCGAGCACGCGCCGATAATCCCGATCTTCGGGTCGGACTCCATGTGGGCGACAAATTTCTTGATCCAGTCTTTCGTTACGATCGTATCATTGTCCAGAAAGGCGATGTAATCGCCGCGCGAAATAGCCATGAACTGGTTTCGCGCGCCGTGATCCCCGACATTTTCCGGGTTCAGGATGAGAGTAATGTCCCTCTGTTCCTTCAGGTATTCAAGGGAGCCGTCGGTCGAACCATTGTCGACGACAATGATTTCGTGCGGTTCGGGGGTGTTCCGCCGGATGGACTCCAGGCACAGTCGAATGTGCTGAATTCCGTTCCAGTTCAGGATTCCAATGGTTACAA
>DASRZY010000309.1:0-15835 GCA_035685905.1 Syntrophales bacterium | reverse complement strand
CCTCCTTGAAGTGAACCCCGACGATTTCACCATTGATCAATGCCTTGACGGAAATGGTGTTATAGGCCTCGACATTCCCGATCGCAACGATCTGGAAGGGAACATCCTTTGAAACCACCGCCCCGACAGCGACCGGTATGCCCGAAGGCTTGATTTTCTCCGCTTTCCCGTTGGAACAGGAAGCCACGAGAACGGGGATCATGAGCAAGGCAGCGAATTTAATGGCCTTTCTAACCAATTGGTAACGGATCTCCATGCAGTAGTACCTCTATATCCGCAGAATCATACGGATCGTTTCAAACCCCGGACAAGACTTCCTCACGTGCACAAGGCACATCAGTAAATCTAATTTAACCACGAATTCGATCTGCGCCACATCTGCGATCATGATGAAATAGGTTACGGATGCAACTCCGTAACCTATTAATATAAATTATAATTTTACCTATTCATTCATTTCAGGCGGAAAGGCTTCCGGCACCCTCTATTCAGTCCGCTCCACGGCAACTTGCCGTCTCCCGTAACCTTTCGCATCCTATGCATAAATGATGCATAAACAATGCACAGTCTAAAATGGCGCCTATCCTACTACTCTCCAAGGGAACTGGCAATGAAAATTGAATACAATTTCATCCCCCCTCTCGGTGAGGAAAAGGTTGGGACCATATGCAGGAAAGCCGCCCTGTGGAGGAGAGCGGCATTCCTGTACGAATCCTGCCTTACGGGTCCCTACTGCGCGTCGACCTTCTTCCACGATTTGTCCGGATCGTAAACCGTTATGGCCGCCGCGAGTTTCGCCGTCTCCGCCCCAAGGTCCTTCTCGTAGACAACGCCCTCGTGGTTGACCATGAAGGTCTTGACACCGGATGACCTGTACAATGCCGGATAGGCCACGACGGCAAACCCTCCGATCAGGCTCCCGTTCACGATGTAGCTGTAGGCGCCCCCCGGAGCACTCTCCCCCTGTGCGGTGATAATTTTGAAAATGTAGCCGTGATAAGGGGCCATCTGGTCCGTCTTCCCGTAGCCTTCGCTCACAGAGCGTGCAATGAGCGGTCCCAGCGGGCTCAGAGGCGCTCCCGGTTCTGTCTCCCAGTAAAGGCCGTCCCTCTTCCCTTTCTCGCTTTCGAACTTCTGCGCATATTCCAGGAGCTGATTGTTGTCGCGGTCCAGGGTGGCATACTCTTTCTCTGCATCCACGATGGCCAGGCAGGTCTGGATCGCGCCGAGTTCATTCTTGCCGATCCGGCGGTTCAGGATTTCCTCCCGCCCCTCCAGTGTATTGAAGAGCCATCGCTTGCCCGTTTTCACGATCGGAACCGGCATGGGCCACTCGTCCTTGCCGACGTAGAGAATCCGTTTTTTGTCGCTTACCTTCTCGAGGCGGTGCGCATCGTCATAGGACTTTACGAACATCGCCCGGCCCCGGGCATCGTCCACGTCGTCTCCCGAGGAAATCATGTCTTTCGAGCCCGGGCCAAAGAGGGCTTCGAGCGCAGCGGTGTCATCGGCCCGGGTGGCGTCCACCAGGGCCTTGACGGCTGCCTCGGGCGATTTGAAGGTCTTCTGCTGCGGCTGGGCCGCCAGGGCCGACGCTTCGTAGCCGTTTATTGCTATCAGGACAGCAAACAGAACGAGTGGGACGATCCGGCAGGCCAATCTTTTTTTCCCGAGTCTTGAGTATGAAAACATGTCCGTCCTCCATCGGTGATCACAGTGTCCATTATATACGGTCGACGGGGTCAAATCACATCCCTACCTGTGGGCAGGGCCCCCTCCCCCGTGCTGCGCGCCTCCCTGGGCGGGTGCTTGCTGTTTGGCCGGTGCAGACTGAGGCGCTTCGCGTGAAGGCTTCGCCCCGGCTGAAGGGGGTGTCGATTCACGCCCCTTGGACGAAGAGAGGCTCTCACGTCCCCTGGCGCTTTCCTTGCGGACCTTGTTTCCCTGATCGACCCCGTAGATCGTATTTTGAGTCGCCGGCCGCGAGACGGCCGGAGACGGCCGGGTCTGCGGTGCGGCTCGCTCGACCGTCGCCGGGCCGGGTTTGGCTGCAGGCGCCGGCCGGGTCACGCCGGTTTCAGGCCGGGTCTGCGGTGCAGGGCGCGCAACCGTGGCTGGGCCGGGTTTTGTTTCCGGCGTGGGCTTCGCAATGCCCGGAGCAGGCCTTGTCTCAGGTGCCGGCCGTGCGACAGCCTGGCCGGGCCTCGTGTCCGTCCCCGGCCGCGAGACGGCGGTGGCGGGTCTTGCCGGCTGCTGCTGCTGGTTGTATCCTCTGTAATCGCGGCGGGTATCCACTGCCTGCCGGTTTGTCGGAGCAAACTTTTCACGCGTATGGGGATCGCGGTATGCCACTCCCCTGCGGTGTTCGGGGCTGTGCTGCCAGGTCGTCGTCTGCATCTGCCTCGTATTGATGACTGTGGTGGTGCGGTTGATGTTGATGGTCCGGTTCACGTTGACATAGACGTTGCGGTGTCCCCAGTTCCAGTACCCCCACCCGTGATTCCAGGCCGACGCGACGGCAATGCCCACACCGAAGAAGATGATGCCGGTCGCGATCACTGCGCCGGGCGGATAGGGATAGATCACCACGGGAGGATAGGCTGGATACCACCATCGCCCGTAGACAACGACGGGGTTGTAGACCGGCACATAGACCACCTGGGGGCTGGCCGGTTCGATAACGATGATAGAGCCCTGCTGGGAAACGGCGATTTGCTGGTTGGAGTGCAGGTTCCCCGCAGCGTACGCCCTCGCCCGGAGCCGCTGGATGGAATCCATGACGTCGGCTTCCTGCGCAAGGAAGGCATCCCCCACGCTCTGGGTCCAGTCGAGCCGCTCGCTCATCATGGAGAGGACGTTCGGAAACGGAACCAGAGCCTTGACGCTCAGGTCCCAGCTCTGCCTGTCGAGGGCATCGTTGAGCGCATCCGGCGGCAGATTTCTGTTTGCCTTGACCCACCGGTCCGCCTGCACGACTTCAATGGGGTAGGTCGATGCCATGAGAATCTGCGCAAGAAGGGAGTCGGGATACAGGGCGATGGGCGCAAGCATCTGGTCGAGTTCCTCCTGCCTGAAAACCGGGATTTGAGCCTGCGCAAAAACCGGGACCGGCATGGCCATTAAAAAAACCAGCAACCCGATCAATGCACGCTGCCACGAGCCTTTGAGTTTCATGTTTCTCCCTCGAATTCGTCGTTCATTTCGCCGCAGACCCTGACGGGTCTCTGTCATCGCAGATCATACAACATCCCGCTGAATATCGTAACATCAATAATCGGCGCGATGCTCGCCGTTGTTGCTGATAGAAACGTTTGACGCCGGGTCTGGTTGACATCGTTACCGGCCGGGAATCTGCCATTCTTTCAAAATGTTAACACATGAACCGGGGAAAACACAAAAGGGCGGCCTGAGATGTCTGTGCAGCGGCCCCCGCTTCGAGCAAAGCACCTTTGTGCTGGAGTCTGACTGCGCGTGCACCGAGGCGCTGGAGAGTCTCTTCTGCCGCTTAATTCTGCAGGAGATTTCATGTGAAATGTGGTACGGAGTACGACAGGTCGACAAGACCGCAACTCCCGCGCGGGTCATGCGATGAAGAAACGAAGCATTTTTTATAAGAAACCCGTCTCGGCTTGCGAGACAGAACTCCAGGATGCCGATCGGGGCCTGAAGCGGGTCCTCGGGCCTGCGGACCTGACCCTCCTGGGGATCGGGGCGATCATCGGGGCCGGGATCTTTGTGATCACGGGCCATGCGGCGGCCCAGTATGCCGGGCCGGCCATCGTCCTGTCGTTTGTCCTCTCTGCGGTCGCGTGCATCTTTGCGGGACTCTGCTACGCGGAATTTGCATCGATGGTGCCCGAAGCGGGAAGCGCCTACGCCTATTCGTACGCAAGCCTCGGTGAAATCGTTGCGATGATCATCGGCTGGGACCTGGTTCTCGAGTATCTGTTCGCCATGTCCACCGTCGCCGTCGGCTGGTCGGGCTACGTGGTCAGCTTTTTCAGAGATTTCGGTATCGCGATCCCCACCGCACTCGCGGCCCCGCCGTTTGTCTACGATGCCGGTGCGGGCTGGCAGGCCACGGGCGCCATCGTCAACATACCGGCCATTCTCATCATCGGCATCCTGACCTGCCTTGTGGCTGTCGGCATCCGGGAGTCCGCGGCAGTCAACCGCGTTGTCGTCATAATCAAGGCCACGGCCATCCTGCTGTTCATCGGATTCGGCATCCTGTATGTGCAGCCGGCAAACTGGACACCCTTCATCCCGCCCAACACCGGGGCGTTCGGGGAGTTCGGATGGAGCGGGATTTTACGCGGCGCCGGGGTTGTCTTCTTTGCCTACATCGGCTTTGACGCCGTCTCGACGGCGGCCCAGGAATCGAAGAACCCGCAGAAGGACATGCCCCGTGGAATTCTCCTGTCGCTGGGCATCTGCACGGTTTTGTACATCCTGGTCGCCCTGGTCCTGACGGGAATCGTCAGATACGATCTGCTGAATTTCCCCGATCCCATCGCCGTGGGCCTCAATGCGGCGGGAGCGGATCTGTTCTGGCTGAGGCCCGTTGTCAAGATCGGGGCGATTGCCGGCCTGAGCTCCGTGATCCTCGTCCAGATCATCGCCCAGTCGCGGATCTTCTTCGCCATGTCCTGCGACCGGCTGCTGCCGGGGGTGTTTTCCACGGTCCATCCGACATTCCGGACCCCCTTCGTGGCAACCGTGATGACGGGAACAATCGCGGCGATTCTTGCGGGACTGCTCCCGATTTCCGTTCTCGGCGAACTGGTTTCCATCGGGACCCTGTTCGCCTTCACCGTCGTGTGCCTCGGCGTTTTTGTCCTTCGCCGCACGGGGCCTGATCTTCCCCGCCCCTTCAAAACCCCCTTCTACCCGGCCGTTCCCCTGCTTGGAGCCGGGACGGCCGTTTTCCAGATGATCGGGCTCCCCTTGGGCACCTGGATGAGGTTCATCCTCTGGTTTGCCATCGGACTGTCCATCTATTTCTTCTACTCGCGAAGGCGTCAAACGGCCTGACGCAAACGTTCTTTCCCACATAACACGTTTTCGCTGGCCACAGGCAACTCGTCACTATTTTCACAGTGACCGGTTCATTCTGCAGGTTCCCCGGCGGTCAGGAGCGCCACGGGGAATCGCTGCAGGATCGTGCCCATGGGGCACTTGCTCCCGAAGACAAGCTCCTCACCCGTAATCGCATCCCTCCAGATCGACGGCATGCCATCCACGGCGGCAAGCCCTGTGTCTCCCCAGAATTGCCCCCCGAGGGGAATTTCCCCATCTTTCAACCAGGCATGCAGCAGCCGGGGAGCGACGGTCAGAGCCCACTGCGGGCCTTTGCGCCTTGCAAAGGCGATCACGCTGTTTCGGCGCCGGCCCCGGGGCGAAAGGGGCAGATAGTCCCCTGCGCTAAACAGCCCGGCAAGGCGCCGCCGCAACGACAGCACCCTCCAGATCAGGAACATCTTGACGCGGCCATCCTCCATCGATGCCAGCACATCTCTGACGAGCGACTCCCGATCGTTCTCGAAACCGGCCCGGATGACCGCCAACATCCCGCTGCGTTGAGTGAAATTCACGGTCCGCCGGTTGTCGGGGTCAACGAGGCTCAGATCCCAGAGCTCGGTGCCCTGGTAGACATCGGGCACACCCGGCGCGGTCATCTTGATCAGCACCTGGGAGAGCGAGTTGAGCATGCCGGATCGGCCGATGCGACGCTGGAAACGGATAAACTCCGCGAGGAACCGGTTGTCTTCGACCGGGGCGAGGATTGCCTCCAGGAACCGCAGGCAGGCCCCTTCGTAATCCAAGTCGGGCTCGATCCAGGAACTGCGGCGCCTGGCTTCCCGCAGGGCCTTGACGGCGTAGACCTTCATCCGCTCCCGGAATCCCGGCGTGCTGCCCTCGATGGGAAATGCGCCGATGAGCGCCTGGTAGAAGAGGTATTCGTCGTTGCGATCCGGTGCGGGTTCCCCGCGGAGAAGGGATTTCCTTCCGCGGTTGAGGCGGCTGAAGTGGCGCAGCTGCCTTTTCCACGGGCCGGGAATCTCGGAGAGGACGTCGAGCCTCGCGCGCGCGTCTTCCCCGCGCTTGGAGTCGTGCGTGGCCGTCGCGTTGAAACTGTGAGGCCAACGGCCGTTGCGGTCCGCGCAGAACCGGTGGAAGTCCTGCGGGGAGAGGCCGAAGCGCCACGGGAAGCCCCCCACCTCGTTGAGGGAGATCAGCCGGTTGTACACGTAGAGGAAGGTGTCCTCGAAGCCCTTGGCTGTCAGCGGCGAGGAGAGCTGCTGGAAGCGACCGCGCCAGGCTCGGGCCTGCCCGGCGCCTGCGCCTGCATCGAAGCCGCTTGCGTCGAACAGGGCCGCGATGAAGCCGATCTCCGCATCGAGATCCGGTCTTCTGCTGCGGGCCTCTGAAAGAGCCTTGCCGATGTAAAGGGGATCGGCGTCCCGGATGACACCGCCATCGACGTAGGTCCTGTACACGGGAAAGGCGACCAGGACCTCGGCTAGCACCTGCAGCAGCCGGGAGCCCATGAGGTCCCGGTCCCGGATTGTGCCGGACGCGATCCGCTTTGCGAGGCGGCACAATCGCGCGAGCTCCCCGCGAAAGAGGGTCATCAGGACAAGGCGCTTCTTTTCCCGCAGCAGCTGCGCGGCGCTGCCCGCAAGGCCTGTGAATGAGCGGTAGAGCCGCTCCATCGGTCCGTCGTTTTTCCCGCTGACGAAAAGGCCGTTTACGGCATTCAGGAAGTCGTATCCCGTCGTGCCCTGGACGGGCCAGGCGGCGGGAAGATCCTCGCCTGCATCGAGGATCTTTTCGACAATCAGGTAGCAATCCGGAAGTTGTTGCCTCACCTGCCCGAGGTAGTCGGTGGGGTCGAAGAGGCCGTCGATATGGTCGATGCGAAGCCCGTCGATCAGACCCCGCTCGACGAGCCGGAAGATCAGGGCATGAGTCGACCGGAAGACATCGACATCCTCGACGCGCACACCGATGAGCTCGCCGATGTCGAAGAATCTCCGGTAGTTGATGTCCTCGGCAGACAGGCGCCAGTGAGCGAGCCTGTAAACCTGGCTCGAGAGAACGGCATCCAGGGCCGCGAAGGACCCCGGATGCCCCGGTGAGCCGTTCAGCTCTTCGAGCCTCGCGTCGATGAGCCGCCGCCCTGGCCCACCGGCCTCGTAGAATTCCCGGAGCTCCCGCTTGAGCAGGGCAAATTCGCCATCCGTCAGGGATTCACCCGGCTGACCGGCAATGCCGGCAGGAAGCCCCGGCACAGCTCCCAGGACCATCGCATAGGATTTCGCGTTTACGGGAAAATGAAGCCCGCCATGCCGGACGACCAGGCCCGATGCCTCGAGGAGGATCTTCATCTCGCCTCTCTCGAGACACTCGGCATAAGGCCGCCCCAGGAAGGGCGCCAGAATGCGCCCCCGGAGGTTCCCGCCGGATTCCCAGTCGATGTCGAAAAAATCGGCAAATCGGGACCGGCGACCCTTTTCGAGCACATCGGCAAGGTACGGGTTGTCGCCGTCCCAGGCCATGTGATTGGGCACGACGTCCTGGATCCAGCCGATGCCGCGGCTCTTCAGGGCCGCGACCAGCGCTTCGAAATCGGCCTGCGTCCCCAGCTCCGGGTTGATCTTGTTGGGATCGACGATGTCGTAGCCGTGCGGGCTGCCCTTTCGTGCCTCGAATATGGGAGAGGCGTACACGTGGGAGATGCCCAGTTCGGCCAGGTAGGGGACAAGATCCCTCGCGTCGCGGAAACGGAACGAGTTGTTGAACTGGATTCGATACGTGGCCCTCGGAATGTCCATTCATCCCCCTGCGCCTGCGCCCGCTCACACCGGGAGCCGTAGGGCGAGCTTTTCACAGAGTTTGCGGAACAGCAGCAGCCACTGCTGCGCCGGTTCGTCGCCCTCTTTTGCCTTCTGCTCCATCTCGACGAAGGTGAACATCCGGGTGGCGTAGCAGACATTTTGAACCTGCCAGAGATTCACCGGGAACGGGACGATGGAAAGCAGCTCAAGCCCTCTTCCGAGCCGGCGCATATGGTCCTGCTGCTGAGGCTCGCGCCCCACCTTCTCGGCCATCCGCTCCAGGTTTTTCCGGAGGTTGTACTCCAGGCCCGCCTTGTCGAGGGGGATTTCCTCCGCCTCGGCCTGTTCGAAAAAGCCCCGGATTCTTGGAATATCCGGGTCCTCCTGCCGCAACAGGCGGCTCATCGCGGCATTGACCACGAGCGTGGCCGCCGAGGAGAGCGCCTGCGGCGCCGGGATCCCCGCCTCCTTCATGAACCGCATGATCGGGCCGTAAGGCCTGTAGAGCTGCCGATACACCGCCTCGGCGTCCCGGAGGGGCTCCTCCAGGATGAGATTGACGATCGTGCGCAGCTCGTCCCGGAAAAGCGACGTGAGGGAATAGATCGAAGTCCCGAAATGCCTGTCCAGCATGCTCAGCGTCTCGGGGAAATCCGCCCGGTGAAACGACTCGGACATCTCGCGCATCATGGCCTTGTAGGGTTTCTCTCCCTGGTATCCCCGGACGCCGCAGCGCAGCGTGTGCTCCCCGAAGTACAGCACCGCGAAGGTGAGGCGCAGGGACTCCTGCGTGATCTCCGATGTGACAAGCGCTCGTCCGGCAGCCATTCGAACCATCCCCGACTGGAGCGCCTGGAAGTCCTCGCGGTGGACGGCGTAGGAGAATACCGCCGATTCCTCCTGATAGCGCTCGAAGAGGGAGCTGATGGTGTAGTGGGCGCAGACCCTGGAGAGATCCAGAAAAGAGGGCCGGACGAAGCGCTCGTAGATGCGCTGCCCGTCGCCCTGCTGTACGATGTTGCTCCGGGCCGGCCTGAGCCGCTCCAGGAACGGGCCCTCCAGGCTCTCTCCGGCGACCTCGTCGGCGAGCTGGATGGCGCGGCCGGCATACTGGATGATCTGCACCGTTTCAATGCCCGACAGCTCGTCGAAGAACCAGCCGCAGCTCGTGTACATCAGCATGGCGTGGCGCTGCATCTCCAGGAGCTTGAGCGCCCGCACCCGGTCATCGGCGCCGAGGCGGCGGCCTGCATGACGCGAAAGAAAATGCTTCATGCCGTCGGCCGACCGGTCGAGAATGAGCTGAATGTAATCCTCGCGGGCAACCCAGGGTTCCTTGAACAGGGCGGCTCCCTCCCGCTCGAAGATCGCAGCCAGGCTGTCCCGAAGCCAGTCCAGGGCATTCCGGAGTGGCTCGCGCCACTGCTGGCCCCAGTCGGGCCGCCCCCCCGAGTTGCATCCGCAGTCCCTGAACCACCGGTCGACACCGTGGGGACAGCTCCACGAGGATCGTTCGATAATGTCAACCTCCACGGACGGCGGGTGCAGCTCCAGGAATTCGCCGTATACGGTCAAACGGACGTCCTCGCGCGATTCGACGAGGTTGAGAGCGTAGGCAAGCGCCATGTCCCCGCGGTGGTGATGGTGGCCATAGGTCTCGCCATCGGTGGCGACGTGGACGAGACTGGGCCGGGAGCGGTCATCGGGGAGGCGGCTCAGGAGCCGCTCCGCGAAGGTTTCGCCCCGCGCCAGCAGGCTGTCGAATGCCACGTCGTGGGCCACCTGGCTGTCGTAGAAGAAAAGCGCAATCGATCTGCCCGAAGACAGGCGGCACACGTAGGCGGCAGAGGGATCGATCGTCCCCGATGAGACATCCTGCCAGTCGCCATCGGGGTGGCGGATGCGCTTTGCCTGGAGAGGCGAGAGGATTGTGAAGCGGATTCCCTCGCTGGCAAGGATATCGAGGGTCTCCAGGTCCACGGCCGTCTCGGGGAGCCACATCCCCTCGGGCCTGCGGCTGAAGTGATGCTCGAAATCCCGGATGCCCCACTTCACCTGGGCCACCCGGTCGCGGCGGTTGGCCAGGGGGAGGATCATGTGGTTGTAGGCCTGGGCGATGGCCGCACCGTGCCCGCCAAAATGCTTCCGGCTTTCGCGGTCGGCCTCCCGGATGGCTTCGTAAACCCCGGGCGCCGACCTCGACATCCAGGCCAGCAGCGTGGGGCCGAAGTTGAAGCTGATCCGGGAATAGTTGTTCACGAGCCCGACGATCCAGCCTTCCCCGTCCAGGATCCGGCTGACCGAATTCGCGGCATAGCACTCGGTCGTGATCCGCTCGTTCCAGTCGTGATAGGGAAAAGCCGAATCCTGAACCTCGATGGCTTCGAGCCAGGGGTTCTCCCGCGGCGGCTGGTAGAAGTGGCCATGTATGCATACATAGCGTGACATCAGGCGCCTCCTTTTGTCCTGAGAAGCATGACGGCGGATTGGCCGGGCAGGCTGAGCGCGCAGGCGCCTCCAGACTCGACGGCCGCCGGCACGGTGCTGCCCGGGCCGCTCCAGCACCGCTCTGCCGAATCGAGGATTCGATGCCATGTCCCGGCCGGGATGGGGAGCGACAGTGCACAGGACGCTTTGTTGAAATGCATGACGAGGACGGCCTCGCGCCCGGCGCCCCGATAGCGCACCAGGAGGACGCAGTTCTCGTCGAACCCCAGCACATCCATCTTGTCCCTGTGCAGGCACCCTGCCTGCAGAAGCGTTTTTCGCAGCTGAAGGAGATCCCGGTAAAACGAGCAAAGAATCCCGTGGGATCCCTCGCCTCGCAGACTCCACTTGAGTTTTGCGGCAAGGAAGGTGGCCTCGTCCTGCGGGTCCGGGATTTGTGCGCCGGTCTTCAAATCGGGAAACTCAGCGAGACGCCCTTTCCGTGTCGCCTCGATCAGGACGGCATCGGAATGGCTGATGAAATAGGGAAAGGCTGCCGTCTCGGCAAACTCCTCCCCCATGAAGAGGAGCGGCGTGAAGGGGGACAGCGCAACGGCAGCGGCGGCGAGCTTCAGCGCTTCGAAAGAAACCCGCTCGGCGAGGCGATCCCCCCGGGCGCGATTTCCCACCTGGTCGTGGTTCTGGGAAAAGACGATCAGGCGCTCGCCCGGCGTGTCCTCGAGGGGCCTTCCGTGGCGATGCCCGTGGAATATGGAATGGATGCCGTCATAGACGAACCCGTGGCTCCAGGCTTTTCCCAGCTGGTCGAAGCGGCCGAAATCGATGTAGTAGCGTCCCCGCTCCCCCGTCAGGATGGCGTGGAGCGCGTGGTGGAAATCGTCGTTCCAGACCCCGTCGAGCCCGAAGCCGCCCTGCTCGGCTGGACGAATGAACCGGGGGGCGTTGAGGTTGCTCTCGGCGATGAGGTACACGGGCCTGCGGAGCTTGGCTGCGGCAGTGTGCACAGCGGCCCCCAGCTCCTCGAGAAAGGGGCGCGCCGACTGGTCGATGATGCCGTGAACGGCATCCAGCCGCAGCGCATCGACGTGGAAGTCCCGCACCCAGGCGAGGGCGCTCTCGATGAAGAAACGGCGCACCTCGTCGCTGCCGGGCCCGTCAAAATTGATGGCCTTGCCCCAGGGCGTCAGGCAGTAGTCGTTGAAGTAAGGGCCGAACGAGGCCAGGACATTCCCCTCGGGGCCCAGGTGGTTGCAGACGACGTCGAGCACCACGGCAAGCCCCCTGCGGTGACAGGCATTGACAAGCCGTTTCAGACCGTCGGGCCCTCCGTAGGAATCCTGGACGGCAAAGGGAAAGACCCCGTCATAGCCCCAGTTTCTCGCCCCCGGGAACTGGGCGACGGGCATCAACTCCAGGGCGCTCACCCCCAGGTCCTGCAGGTCGTCCAGGCGGGCGGCGGCGGCATCGAAAGTCCCCTCGGGCGTGAAGGTTCCCACGTGCAGCTCGTAGAGGACGTAGTCCTTCAGGGCAAGTCCGGCCCAGTTGCCATCGCTCCAGTGAAAGCGCGGGTCGGTGACCCGGGAAGGCCCGTGGATGCCCTGAGGCTGGTGGCGGGAAGCGGGGTCCGGCTGCTCGAGGGCGCCGTCGAGCCGATAGAGGTAAAGGGTGCCCGGGGCAATGTCTTCGGCGACGGCATGATGATAGCCCCGCGCGCCGCGCTCCATGGGGATGATCCCGCCCGAGGGGGCGACGAGACGCACTTCGACCCGCCTGGCCCCCGGAGCCCAGAGCACAAACGCACACCGGCCCTCGCCGAGGGAGGACGCCCCGAGGGGATGCGTGTCGTCCATGCTGCGCTCCTTTTTCCGGGGGATAGGCTCATCAGCGGGCGGCCGCCGCTTTTCTCCTCGCGGCAACCCGGTAGAGATCCTCGTACTTGCGGGCCGCCTCCTCCCAGGTGAATCGTTCCGACATGGCCTGCTGCATCAGCGCATGGAGGGCCTTCTCGTTGTGATAGTACGTGTAGGTCGCCCACCCGATGGTGTCGTACAGGGCCCCGGCCGTCATCTGGTGGAATTTGAAGCCCGTGCCCTCCGGGCCGGCCTCGTCGAAGTTCTCCACCGTGTCGTCCAGGCCGCCCGTGGCGTGCACCACGGGCAGGGTGCCGTATCGCATGCTGTACATCTGGGTGAGGCCGCAGGGCTCGAACCGCGACGGCATGACGAAGAAGTCGCTGCCGGCGATGATCCTGTGGGCCATGGCGGGCTCGAATCCGATCCGGCAGGCGAATTTGCCCGGCCGTGTCCTGGCAAGCTCTTCGAAATAGACGTGCGACCAGGGCTCCCCCGATCCCAGGAGCACGAACTGCACGTCGAGCTCGAGGATGCGCGGCAGGGCTTCGGCCAGCAGGTCGATGCCCTTCTGCTTCACGAGGCGCGACACGAGACCGAACAGCGGGCAGGAGGGCTTTTCGGGCAGGCCCAGTGCCCGCTGCAGATCTTTCTTGCAGAGGGCTTTGCCTGAGAGGTCGCTCTCCGAATACCGCGCGGCGATCGCCGGGTCCGTCTCGGGGTTCCACTCGTCGTAGTCCGCGCCGTTGAGGATGCCGGACAGATCGGCGGCCCGCTCCCGCACGACGCCCTCGATCCCGTAAGCGAAAGGAGGCTGAAGGATCTCCCGTGCATAGGCAGGGCTCACGGCATTGATGAGGGTGGCATGGATGATCCCGCCCTTCAGGAGATTGACCTTGTCGAAGAACTCCAGCTCGTGGAGATGGAAGTGCTCCCAGCCGATCCCGAGGATGTCCATGAGCGATTTGTCGAATACGCCCTGGTGGAGCATGTTGTGGATGGTCAGGACGCTGGGGGTTGCGGAGAGCACCGCGTCGTTGCGGTACAGGGTGTCGAGGTACACGGGGATTGCAGCCGTGTGCCAGTCGTGGACGTGAACAACGTCCGGCCTCCAGCCCATGTGCCGGGCGATCTCGAGGGCCGCCCGCGACAGGAGGGTGTAGCGCCGGTCGTTGTCCGTGAACCCGTCGCTGTCGTGGCCGTAGATGCCGCGCCGCGCATAGTACAGCTCATGCCCGACAAAATAGGCCTGGACCTGCGATCGGGGTGTCAGGCCCTGCAGCACCGTAACGGCAATCCGGCACAGGGAGCCCATGGGGACCTCAATGGACGCGACAGGTTGAAGGTCGAATGCCTCGCAGACGATGGAGCCATAAAAGGGCAGGACGACCCGCACGTCGTGGCCGGCGGCGGCAAGCGTCCCGGAGAGCGCATAGATTGCATCGCCCAGCCCGCCCACCTTGGCGAAGGGCGCCATCTCCGCGGCGGCCATGAGGATTCTCGACATGCAACCATCCTTTCAAACGGCATGCCCCTCTGTTTTCGCGGGTCGACGAGCGGCGTCAAACCATGATCGTGTGTTTGCCCTCTCCGCGCAGCAGCCAGGCAAACAGGGTCAGGTATTCGCGGAGCTGGCGGGTCAGGAGAAAATTCTCCCGGACAAACTCCCTGGCCTTCTTCCCCATCGCCTGCATCTGCTCCTGGTGATGCAGCAGGAAGCGGATCCGGTGAGCCGCCCCTTCCGGCGTGTTGACGAGATACCCCGTGTAGTGGTTGGCGACCTGCAGCTTGATCCCGCCCACGTCGCCGCCGATCACGGGCTTTCCTTTCCAGAGGCCTTCCGTGACGGTGAGGCCGAAGCCTTCGCGGGTCGACTTCTGGATGATGATGTCGGCCATCCGTTGAAGGGCGTTGATCGTCCGGTGCGAATCCGGCGGCAGCAGAAGGACATGAATGTCGGGGTCATCGCCGGCGGCCGCCATCACTTCCTCGAGGATCTCCTTGCCCTCCGGGTCGTCCGACGCCCCGCCGCCGGCAAGAACGAGCTGCACGGGCAGGACCTTCCGGATCAGCTGGTAGGCCTGGATGACGCCGACGGGGTCCTTGAAGCGGTCGAATCGCGAGATCTGCACCAGCAGGGGGCGATGGGGGTCCAGCCCGAATCGGGCCCTCTCCTTTTCGAGCTCCGCGGGATCCAGCGTGATGTTCTTGTCGCTCAGGGGATCGATGCTCGGGGCGATGATGAACTGGGGGTGAGGCAGGGGCTGGGC
The DNA here is from genome assembly GCA_035685905.1 of Syntrophales bacterium. Classification (GTDB taxonomy): domain Bacteria; phylum Desulfobacterota; class Syntrophia; order Syntrophales; family UBA2192; genus UBA2192. The sequence continues at coordinate 1,426 of DASRZY010000309.1, read as the reverse complement.
AAACTCGCGCATGGAGAAAATGCTGGCGTCGTATTTTTCCACATAGGGCCTCAGGGCCTTCCAGACGGCGCGGTCGGGACGGCTGATGTCGATGTGAGCCCGCCAGATCCACTTGCCTTTCCGTTTCGGGCAGAGCTCGAGCAGCGGCGCCGGCTGGGGGTCGTGGATGACGACGACGTCTGCGCCCTCGAGCGGCTCCCTCAGTTCGGAGATGTTCGAGGCATTGACGTCGGCATAGATGCCCCAGTCTTTCTTGGTCAGGGGGACGATCTTGCCCTGCAGGCCGTTGTGAATGGATTTCGTGACGCCGAAAAAGGCGGGCGTCCCTCGGATCACCTTCCACGCCGTGTCGATGCCGAGTTCCTTCATGAGGGGCACCATCCAGGCCAGGATCTCGGCCACGCCTCCCCCTTCCGACGTGGAGTTGACGTGGACGACCCGCAGCCCCCGGAGCCGCTCCCCCAGCCTCTGCATCTGGCGGATGGCGGGCAGGCCCGCGATATCGGTATAGGCTTCCAGGGAATGGCTCATGTCTTCCTCGCTCGGGTTTTCCGTGTCCGGGGTTTCGAGAGCCCTTCCACCAGCTCCCGCCTGATCTCGCTCAGCGAGTGAAACGTGACGTCGACGGCCCGGATGGCCGCCAGGTACTGTTCCCAGTTCCCCTCCTGCCCGCTGAGCCACGAGGAGAAATCGTCCACGCCGACCGGCTCGCGCCTCCTGGCCTCGAGGACGTGGAAATAGATGCTCCCGTTGGTCATCCGGTCGATGGCCGCGTGCAGTTCATCGGGATGGCGGATCCGCTCCCCCGTGTCGAATGCCACGGTGATGGCCTGCATGAAGTAAAACTCGTGCCCGGGCCGGGCCCAGGGGATCATGGTGATCTCGCCGAGACGGTCGTCGATGATCTCGAGCGCCGAGGCCCGAAGCTCCTCCATGGAGGGGAACAGGTAAGGATCGATCATCCCGAGACGTTCGGCCAGGATCTCATCGCCGAGCCTCCACTTTGCCCAGATGGCAAAATCGTTGCGGTAGTCCGGGTAATCGAAGGACGGGGCAAGGGGCGTCTCGCAGAAGTGGTGATACAGGACGTCGGGGTGGCACACCGAGATCCGGTCCCGCAATTCACGCAGATTCACGGCCGAAGCCAGCCCGCTCATCCGGATGAGAAGAGAACAATCCTTGATTTCAAAATCGCTCATAGTCAATCCCGGTAAACGATCGATACCCGCTTGACGGCGAATGGGTTTGTCGGGGAATCCTCGGTCACTCGAGGGGCATCAGGCGGGTCCCGCAGGCATCCTTCACGGGAACCCATGGAAGGTCGTCAACGGAGTGTTTCAGGATTTTCTTTTCATATGGTGACATGTCATCCGCCGCAAGTCCAGATGAAAATGAGCATCGGGATTCCCGGTCCTCGAGCCCCGTG
>DASRZY010000308.1:0-18129 GCA_035685905.1 Syntrophales bacterium | reverse complement strand
CGTGCCGCTGGCCGGTCTCCGCAAGGCCGGGCGCCGCCTCAGCGAGATCTCCTCCCTCGTGGTGACGGAGGAGCCCGGGGGCATCCCCCCCGAGCTGGCCATGCACCTGTACCGGCTGACTCACCTGACGAGCCTCCACCTGAACCAGGGCACCGACATCATCGCCTCCGTCATGGCTCACCACGCGGACTTCTATTCCCGTTTCCTGCTGTTCGACGAGGTGTCCCCGGCGCCCCGCCTCAGTCCAAAGACAAGCGAGCAGGTTTCCTACGTGCGCCTCAATCTCGAAACGATGAAAAGCCGCTACGAGCAGCGGTACGCAAGGGCCACCGGCCGGCGGAATCTCTTCCGGTGGTTCTTCCAGAACGAGGACGAGCCGGCCACCGTCGAGTGGCTTCGCCGCAGCCGCGTTCCCATGACCACGGAGGAGCTGTACTATTTCGGCGCCAAAAGGACAAACATCCTGGCCAAGGCCGGCGATGCCGCGATCGCCCTTCTCGAAGAGGATTACAGTCAGGCAGGCGCTGTTAAAGACTGAGGAAAGAAGGCATGTGGGAAGACATCGTTGACCGCCAGCGGGGCATCGTCAATTTCACCGACGAGCTGATCGAGGCCATCGGACGGACCCGCGTCCTCGTGGCAGGCGCCGGCGGAAACGGGGCCGTCCTCGACTTCCTCGTCCGCACGGGCTTCCAGCGCTTCGTCGTCATCGACTTCGACGTCGTAGAGCCGACCAACCTCAACCGCCTGCCCTTCATGGCGGATTCCGTCGGGAAGACAAAGCCCGAGGCCTGGAAAGAATACCTGCAGAAGCTCAACCCTGCCTGCGACGTCACCCTCCATTGCCGGAGGGTCACGAAGAACGACGAGGAATGGCTTGCCGACATCATCTCCGGCGTGGACATCGTCGCCCTGGGGATGACGGACATCGAGGCCAATTTCCTGATCCCCCGGGTCTGCCACCGGCTGCGCAAGCGCATGGTCGTGGGGCCCGGCACGTCGAACTGCTGGGCCGTGAGCACCCTCACCCACGAGGGGAAGGTCTCCCTGGAGAGCGTCGGCGGCTTCGGCACGGAGGGCGCCGATGCCCGCGAGATCGACTACCGGGCCATCCTGCCGAAGTTCATGCGGATCTACATGTTCCCCGGGCGCGTCGAGAGGCTCTACCCGGAGACACTGCAGAAGGTCCGGCGCGGGGAGATCCCGCCGCGCAACTGCAAGATCTTCGTCTCCATGGTCAATGCCGCCGCCTGCTGGGAGATCGTGAAGAACACCGCCGTGTTGAACGGCATCCCGCTGCAGAACACGAGCGTCATCGAGTTCCCCGTCGTGCAGGTCTTCGACCCCTTCCGCGGCAGCGCCTACTACTACAATGCCGAGAAAGACCGGATCGGGATCCCGAACTGGTTGACGGGAAAGATCCGGTGGCACCGCCTGCCCCTGCCTTCCTCTCCCCTCGCGGGAGAGGATTGAGGTGAGGGGGAATGATCACCCTCACCCTGACCCTCTCCCCTCAAGGGGAAATCAAGGAAGTGATTTCTATAGGCTTTACATCTGGGCAAATTTGAAGCAATGCACATCGGGCATTGCTTCCCGGCAAGGAAGTGTCGGAACATGGTCGCGCTCCCTGACGGGATGCGCCCCCGGTGACCCGCCTTTAGGTTAAGCCCGTTAAACACCATTCGCCATTTCTTCTATCTTTTGATATTACAATCACAACTGTAATCCATTGGCCCGTCCTCTTGTAACGTGAAGCGTCACATTTTTGGGGCGGCGCATGGGGACACGATTCATTTCAACAGGTATATACCCGGGGAATAGGTGACGACATGGCGTTTGCCTACATGGGGAAGATCCTGAATGTCGACCTCTCGACGGGTGAGATCCGCGAGGAGTCCATCCCCGATGACATCTACAGGAAATACCTCTCCGGGACCGGGCTGGCTGCTTGGCTTCTCCACCAGCGCATCCCCGCAGGCGCCGACCCCCTCGGGCCCGACAACATCCTCGGTTTCGTCTCGGGCCTGCTGACGGGGACTCCCAGCTACTTCACAGGTCGCTGGAGTGTCGTGGGCAAATCCCCGCTCACGGGCACCTGGGGCGACGCCAACTGCGGCGGGAACCTCTCGCCGGGCATCAAGCGGAACGGCTTCGACGGCATCTTCTTCCGCGGGATCAGCGAAAAACCGGTCTATCTCTATGTGAAAAACGGCAAGGCAGAGCTTCGCGACGCCGCGCATCTCTGGGGCAGGGACACAACCGATGCGGAAGAGGCGCTCATCGCCGAGCACGGGGCCGGGGCCCGCGTGGCCGTCATCGGGCCTGCCGGCGAGAAGCTCTCGCTCATCTCCGGGGTTTTCAACGACAGGGGCCGCATGGCCGCCCGTTCGGGGCTGGGCGCCGTCATGGGCGCCAAGCGCCTCAAGGCAATCGTCCTCGACGGCAAGCTTCGCATTCCCGTGCACGACGCCGATGCGATGAAGCGCCTGAGCAAGGCCTGCAACAAGTGGGTCCAGTTCCAGCCTCCCTTCCTCTCGGGGAAGGCCATGGCTTGGCTGGGGGCGCTCATGCGCATCCTTCCCACGCAGATGGCCCTCGACGGCATGCTGTACAAGATCTTCCTCAAGAAGTGGGGCACCACCAGCATGAACCAGATGTCCCTCGAGATGGGCGACGCCCCCGTCAAGAACTGGGCGGGCTCGAACAAAGACTGGGGCATGGGGAAATCGGCGACGGTCAATCCCGACCACATCAAGGACATCGAGAAGGCGAAGTACCACTGCTATGCTTGTCCCCTGGGCTGCGGCGGCATCTGCGTCCCGAAGCCGGGAGCGCCGGAAGTCCACAAGCCCGAGTACGAGTCGGTCCTGTCGCTCGGCGGGCAGTGCATGAACGCCGATCTCGACAGCATCTTCCGGATGAACGAGATGCTCAACCGCGCCGGGATGGACACGATCTCGGCGGGAGCCGTCATCTCCTTTGCCATGGAGTGTTACGAAAAGGGGATCCTCACCATGGCGGACACGGGCGATATCGAGCTTACCTGGGGAAACGCGCCGGCCATGATTGCCCTTGTCGATAAGATGATCCGGCGGGAGGGCATCGGCGATGTCCTGGCCGACGGGGTGCGGAAAGCGGCCGAGCGGATCGGCAAGGGCGCCGCGCAATACGCGATGCACGCGGGCGGCCAGGAGCTGCCCCAGCACGACGGCCGCAACGACCCGGGATTTGCCGTCCACTACTCCGTGGAACCCGCCCCCGGCAGGCACACGTTGGGCGCCCAGATGTACTACGAGATGTTCCAGCTATGGAAAAGAGTGAAGCACCTGCCCCGGCCGCCGCTCTTTTACTTCAAGGGCCGCAAGTATGTGGCCGACGAGCAGAAGGCCGTCACCGCGGCGGCCTGCAGCAAGTTCATGAACCTTGCCAACGGGGCCGGGCTCTGCATGTTCGGGCTCTTCCTGGGCGCTGCCAGGATCCCCTCCTTCGAGTGGCTCAACGCCGCCACGGGCTGGAACCGTACTCCCGAGGACTACCTGGCAGTGGGCGAGCGCATCCAGACGCTCAAGCAGGCCTTCAACGTCAAGCAGGGCATCGACCCCCGCACGAAGCGGGTCTGCGAACGCGCGGCAGGAGCCCCTCCGCAGGCCAGGGGCGCCAACCGGGGAAGGACCGTGGATATCGACAAAATGATGAGCGACTACTGGCGCCAGTTCGGCTGGGACCCGCTGACGGGCGTGCCGCCTGAGACGTCCGAGAGATCAGAGAGTTCAGAAAATCAGTAAGGCAGGAGAAAACATGGCGCATTTCATAACCGGGATATGCAACGGCTGCGGCGCCTGCCTGAAGATGTGCCCCACGGCGGCGATCAGCGGCGAGAAAAAATCACTCCACGCCATCAACCCCGGCCTCTGCATCGACTGCGGGACCTGCGGCCGGGTCTGCCCCGTCGAGGCCGTGAAGGACGCTGCTGGGACCGTCTGCCAAAAGATGAAATACTCCGAGTGGCTCAAGCCCGTGTACGATCTGAAGATCTGCACGCCCTGCCGGATCTGCGTCGAGACCTGCCCCGTCAATTGCCTCGATCTCGGCGAACCCGCCCCCGGGCCCGAGCCCCGCACCTATCCCTTCCTGAAAGAGGAGCGCCGCTGTATCGGCTGCGGCACCTGTGCGCGGGAATGCCCCGTCAACGCGATCCGGATGGTCGTTCGCGGCGGCAAGGCCGCCCCGCCATCTTCTGCAAAAGAGTGAATGAACCCCGGGCATGCAGGATTTTGCGTGATGGATTTTACCCTCGAAAAAATCGGCAGGAAGAAGTATAAGCGACGCAGGTGGATTCCATGTACTGCGAGCATTTCGGTTTCCGGGAAAAGCCCTTCACCATGACGCCCGATCCCCGGTTCATTTTTTTGAGCCGGAACCACCGGGAGGCCTTCGCACATCTGCTCTACGGGATCGACAACCGGACAGGCTTCGTTGCCCTGACCGGCGAGGTGGGAGCGGGCAAGACGACGGTGCTGCGAACCCTCCTGACCCAGCTCGACCCCGGGCGCTACTGCACGGCGCTCATTTTCAACCCGTCGCCCTCTCCCGCGGAGCTTCTGCGGGGCATCAACCGTGAATTCAACATCCCTGCGGAAGGCGACGATACGGCGCGGCTTCTCGACAGGCTCAATGAATTTCTCCTCGAGCAGAACAGCAACGGGAAGACGGTTGTCCTCGTGATCGACGAGGCCCAGCATCTGGGCCCCGCGGTGCTCGAGCAGGTGCGCCTGATCTCGAACCTCGAGACGGATACGGAGAAACTCATCCAGATCGTCCTGGCGGGCCAGCCCGAACTGGGACGGATGCTGTCACGGGAAGACCTGCGCCAGCTGGACCAGCGGATCGCCGTCCGGTTCCACCTCCGCCCGATGGACTTCGACGACACCGCGGGCTACATCGCACACCGTCTCGGGGTGGTCGACGGGAAGGGGAAGGCACAGTTCACCCGGTGGGCCCTTCGGCTCATCTACCGGTATTCCGGGGGGCTTCCCCGCCTGATCAACGTCGTCTGCGACAGGGCGCTTCTGGCCGCCTACACGCAAGACACCGATCGGATCGATGCCGGAGTCGCCTGGAAGGCGATCCGCGATGTTCGAAAGGACGCGGTGCGGCCCGCATGGAAGCCAGCCACGGGATTGGGCCTGGCTGTGGTCGCCCTCATCGCCCTTGCATTTCTTTATCTCGCGGGATCGGGGTTCACAGAGCGCTTGAGGGATATCCCCGCGACTCAACCGGTTGCAAAGCCATGGGTGATAGCCCCATCAGATCCTGTACGACCGGTTGCCGGGGCACTGAACGACGTATCCTCCAGGGAGAGTGCCCGGGCCGCTTTTGATGCCCTTGCCGGGGCTTGGACGGTCGATCCTGCATCCGAGGGAGACGACCTCAGCCAGGTGCAGGCACTCGAGAGCGCAGCGCGCAAGCGGGGGCTGTCCCTTCTGCGTTTCTCCGGCAACCTCGGGGCCCTTCTTCGCCTCGACACCCCGGCCCTGCTGGAGTTGAACATCCCTGGGACACAGGGCAGGCGCTTCATTGCTCTCACGGGCGTCAAGGGGGATCTGTTGCAGACCCGGCCTGACATCGCAGGGAAAGATTTGATTTCCCCCGTCGAGTTGGAACGGTATTGGACCGGGCAGGGCTTCATCCCCTGGAAAAACCCGATGCACCTGCCGTCCCTGGGGCCCGGATCGACGGGCGAGAGCGTCAGGCTCCTCCAGGGGCTGCTCGCGGAGTCGAAGTTTTATGGCGGGCCGGCAACCGGCGTGTACGACAGGGAGACGCTTTCTGCCGTTCGTGCCTTTCAGGCGGCCCATGGACTCGGCCCCGATGGTGTGGCAGGGCAAAGGACGCTGATCCTTCTCTATCACTCGATTGCGCGGTTTCAAACACCCGGACTCAACAGGTAGCAAGGGATGAGCCTCATACTGGACGCGCTGAAAAAACTGGATCGGGAAAAAGCCGCAAAACGGGGCGGCACCGTGAATGTCGCCTCCGGGATCCTCCTGCAGGTGAAGGCCAGGCGCCGGGGGATGGCCCTGCCACTTGCGGCCATCTTGTTCACGGCGGTGGGGCTCGCCGCCGCAACCTACTTCTGGGCAGGCGCGCCCTCGTTGCCGTTCGGGGTCTCGCAGACCGCGGCGACCAGCCCGTCTTCCGTTGTTAAAACGACGCCCGCCGTGCCTGCTGTCCCTCCCGTCGCAAAGCAAGAACTGCCTGCCGAACCGAAACCCGCACCCTCCGTGGAACCCGGAAAGCAGCAGATCGCCAGCCCCCCGCCCCCTGCGGCGGAGGCGAAAAAGCCCTTCGAGAAGTCCCGGACGAAGGCGCCCGCCGCCACTGAGGCGATCAGAGTGCCCGAAAGAAACGGCAACACCGCTCCGTCTGTCCGTCCCGTCCTGAAGGTTTCCGGGATCGTCTGGCAGGAGGAGCGCCCCGCCCGGCTTGCCTTCGTCAACGACATTCGCGTGCGCGAGGGAGACATGATCAAGGATGTCAAGGTCGTCGAGATCCACCCGGATCGCGTCCGCTTCTCCCAGTCCGGCAAGGTCTTCGATGTCCGCCTTTTCGAGTGATTGCCATCGTCTTCCGTAAATACCCCTGAGTGAAATTCCGGATCGGGATGAACATACTGGATTCATTGAAGAGCCGCTGAATTCGGGCTCGGCGTCGTCGAGCGGCCTCGTCCGGGGGCAGGATATCGGTGTTGACATTCGGGGCGGTGGATGTTAGAAAAAATAGCCTTTCATGCCCGATGACAACGGCCGTCCCAAGGTCGAAAAAATCCTGGTTCTGCTCGGGGACAACATGAATCTCTACCTCTCCAGTCGAAATCGCAAGAAGGGCTTCACGCTCATCGAGCTCCTCATCGTCATGGTCATCATCGGCCTCATCGCAGCCCTCGTCGGACCACGGCTGTTCCCCAAACTCGGAAAAGGAAAACAATCGGCCGCCAAGGCCCAGATCGAGCTCCTGGGGCAAGCCCTCGACCAGTACCGGCTCGATGTGGGCAGGTACCCGACCACCCAGGAGGGGCTGAATGCCCTGAATGTGAACCCCGGTGCGGACCGGTGGCAGGGCCCTTACCTGAAAAAAGAGCTGCCGCAGGATCCCTGGGGCCGGCCCTACCTGTACCAGTATCCCGGAAGTCATGGTGAATATGACTTGTATTCCCTCGGTCTCGACGGTGCCCCGGGCGGGGAAGGGGAAGATGCCGACATTGTAAGTTGGAAGTAGCCTTTACTACCGTTGCCTTGGGGCTTGCAGGCGGGCCTTACCCGCCTGTTTCTACGAATCCAATACGTTGTCTGAAGGGCTTCAGCCGGTGCTGTTTCCAAGAATCACGCTGAAATCCATAGCTGCCACCCTGTTCTGCATCCTGATCGCTTTGTGCGCAGGAGCCGGGGATCTCTTTTCCCAAACGGGCACTGCCGCACAGCAGGGTTCCGCGGCCGCGACGAACGGAACAAGCCAGCCGGTGACGCAACCATCGGCGGCCAACGGCTCCGGTGTCGCACCCCCGACAGCGCCGCCCCCCGTAAGGCCCGCAGATGCAGCCGGCACCACGCCCGCATCCCCCGCGGAGACAACCATCCGGGAAACTCCGCCCCCGGCCGCAGGCCCCGGGCCCCAGCTGTCTGCACCGCCGCGGCCGCCAACCATGAGCCGACCCCCCGCGGGCGCCTCACCCGCTGTGCCCCCGGCCGCAGCCGTCAGCGGGAGGCCGTCCGCTCCCTCGGCCCCGCCCGCCGTTGCCCAGCAGCCGCAAGCGGCCAGGCCGCAGGCAGGTGACCCTCCGCCCGCAGCGACACCCGCGTCGCCGCCCCGTCGCGGAGGCATGGTGAGCCTCAATTTTGACGATGCCGATGTGTACAGCATCATCCAGACGATCTTCGGTGATGTCCTCCGGGTCAACTACGTGGTCGACCCGCGCGTGAAAGGTCGGGTCACCTTCCGCTCCGTGTCCCCCGTTCCCAACGAAGACGTCCTTCCCATCATGGAGGTGATCTTCCGGCTCAACGGCATCGGGATCATCGAGGAAAACGGCCTGTACCGCATCATCCCCATCAGCGATATCTCCAAGGAGCCTTCCCCGGTCCGGCAGGGCAGGGACCCCTCGGGTGTTCCCATCGCCGGCAAAGCGGTGCTGCAGGTGGTCCCCATCCAGCACATCCAGTCCACGGAGGTCATCCGTCTGCTCCAGCCCTTCGTGTCGGCCAATGCCGTCATCGTCGATGTGCCAAAGGGCAACATGGTGATCATCGCGGACACGGATGCCAACGTGAAGAGGCTGCTCCAACTCATCCAGATCTTCGACAACGAGCAGCTCAAACGGCGTCCCCAGGTCTATGTCCACGCCGTTCAGAACGGCAAGGCCAAGGAGATCGCGGCGCTGCTGCAGCAGATTTTCACGGGCGCACGGCCGTCAACAACTGCGCCGTCACCGGCGCCGGGCACCTCGGCGCGGCCGACCACTCCCGGCGCTACGTCCTCCCCGACGCCCTCTTTGGTGCCCGGTCCCGCCACGGGCGACCAGCTTGTCTCCGAGGCCACGAGGATCATCCCCGACGAGATCACGAACACCATCATCATCATGGCCACGCCGGAGGATTACGAGGTCATCAAGAAGACCATCGAGGGCATCGACACCATCCCCCGCCAGGTCATCATCGAGGGGATGATCGCGGAGGTGAACCTGACAGACAACCTCAGCATCGGCATCTCCGCGATCTTCAAGGGAAGCATCGGCGGTCTGGATGCCACCTGGGGCCTCAACGCCGGGAACAGGAGCGGCGTCGATCCCTTGAATCTCTCCACTCTCGGGTTTACCTTTGTCGGGACCGACTCCGCAGGGGCGATCCGGGCCTTCATAACGGCCCAGGCGACGGATTCGAAGGCGAAGGTCCTTGCGGCGCCCCACATCCTCGTGTCGGACAACCGCGAAGCCCGCATCCAGGTGGGCCAGCAGGTTCCCCTCGTCACCTCGGAGACCATCGCCACGGCCGCGGTGCCGGCCCAGAGAACGATCCAGTACCGGGACATCGGCGTCATCCTGAAGGTGAAACCGCGCGTAAACGAGGGGGGGCTCGTTTCCCTTGATCTGACCCAGGAAGTCTCGACCTTCACGACGATCAAGCTCTACGTGGACTCGACGGAGATCATCCTGAACAAGACGGAGACCACGACGAGCCTTGTCGTCCAGGACGGCCAGACGATCATCATCGGCGGCCTGATACGCGAGGACACGTCTCGATCCCGGACCGGCGTGCCCTTTCTGACCAAGGTTCCTATACTCGGCTGGCTCTTCGGCAACACGGAAGACGACAAGAGCCGCGCGGAGCTGATCATCCTTCTGACCCCCTATGTGGTCAAGGATCAGAAGGCCGCCCGGGACATGACCTCCGACTTCATCGACCGGATGACGGAGTCGAGCCAGGGGAGAATCCAGAGAGACGAGCTGCTGAAGGGGAAGGACCTCGGGCCCCGCGCACCTGCCACGGAAAATTCGAAGTAGGTTCACACCGGGGAAATCCCGCAAGAAGAACTGAGAATCGGGCCGCCCCGGGCGGCATCTTCAGGCCCATGACTGAAAAAGCCGGGAGTCATCCCGGCTTTTTTCATGCTCTCTGCGATCCAGGCTTACGGCGCTCCCGGGGTGGCAGGCGGGGCAGCCGTTCTCTCTCGTACCGTCGGCGGAGAATAGGGACTCGCTGCGGGTGGCCGTGCCGGTGGGGTTGCCACGGCCGGCCGGGGCGATGGGGCCGGTGAGGCCGAGGGAACGACGGAGGGCGGCGGGGGCGGCCTGTCCGCGGAGGGGCGACCCGCCGCAGGTTTTGCCGTGGCCTCTCCGGTTTTGCGTTTGTCCGGGCTCTCCAGCGTGATAACGATCCTGTCGTCCCCCTTCACCAGGGTGATCCGGTCCTTCTCGACTTCCTGCAGAGTGTAACCGCTGAGCTTGTCGCCCTTCTTGAGGGTTTGTTGTCTTTGGCCCCTGCCCGGCGTCGCGTAGGGGGATTTTCTGTCCTCGATGTAGGCGATCTTCACGTTCTCGGTGATCAGCGTGCCGTAAAGGATAACGTCGGGTTTCTGCTGGGCCTCATCCCGGGCCTCGACGGGAATTCGTCTCTCCGGGTGGAAAAGATTCTTTTCCGCCACGACGGCGTAGTTCTGTACCCCCGGGTTTCCCGCCCCGGCGGGGTCCTGCGCGGCCTGCGCCTTGACGGTCTCGGGATTCGCGGCGGATGAAACACCGGCATCCGTCGCAAGGTGAAGGAAGAGGACCACTCCGGCCGTGATCAGGATTGCCGCTGCCAGCAAGAGGTTCAGGACGTTGAAGTTGTGGAGGAGGTCTCTGAGCCGGGCCATGCTATTTCCCTCCGGTCAGCCCCGACACCTTGAGGCGGACGGTCAGGTCCCGCGGGGCCTGGTAGTTGCGCACGCGGGCTTCCATTTCCCGGATCACCAGAAAGGGTGTCTGGGTCTCGATGGCAAGGAGGACATCACCGAGGACCTTCGTGTCGGGAACGACGGCATCGACGGTCACGGAGATAATCTTGAACTTCCCCAGTGTCTCGGGTTTCTCGACACGCTCGCTGGAAATCGTCCCCCCGCGGGCGGTGATCATCCCCTTGAGCGTGTTCTGGAGAGTTGCCGCGGCCACCGACGGCGTCTGGCCGTCGATGAGCTTCGACTCGTCGTTCCTGCGCGTGTCCTTCACGGCCGCAAGCCCGCTCTCGATGTCGGCCTTCTTTGCGATGAGGGCGAGGTTCTTCTCGAGCGTCGCCTGCTTGGACTGCCGCAGCGCCGTGACGCTGCCGAGCTCCTGCTGGACGGGAACGTAGCCGTACTGGTAGGCAACCAGCAGCGAAAGGATGGCGATTGCGGGGATCGCGATCAGGAGAAGCTTACGCCGGCTCTGCATTCGGACTTACCTCTCTCGGGGGGCGATAGTCTTCGAGTTCCATCTTGATGACAAACCGCTCGGAGTTCAGGCGGGCATCCCGGAACGTGGGTGCGGCAAATTCCACCTTGATGAAGTAGGGTGATGCCTCGAGCAGCGGCAGGATCTCCGTTGCCGAAGCGGCATAGCCTTCGATGTCGACGCCGCTCTCGGAGACTTTGGCCCGCGTCAGCCATGTGCCCTTCGGGAGAATGGTCGTGAGCTCCCTCATGATATCCATGGTGAGCATCTTTTTCGCCTTGAAGTTCCGGATGGCCGTCACTTCGCCGGCGAACGCGTCGGCTTCCTTCCGCAGCGCATCGACCTTTCTAACCTCCTCTCGATTGGCTGCGATCTGCCGGTCGATCTCCTCGATCCGGCGATTCTCGATCTGAAGCGGGGTCAGCAGCAGCACGATGCCCAGTGCCGCCAGGGCTGCAACCAGCACGACCGTCAGGGTCAGGGGCGTTGCTCTCTTTTTCGGGGTGCCGCAATCCAGGAGGTTCATGGCCGCAGGATCCGGAACCAGGGAGGCAAGCAGGGAGCCGACGGCGGCAAGGGGGGGCGCCTTCGCCCCGGCGGGGAGCTGGACCTCGAGGTCCGTGTCGCGCAGGAAGGTGACCGGCGCCTCGATGCGGTCCTGGAGACCCAGGTAGCCCTCGTCTGCCGCGCCCACGATCACGGAAGGGGCGCCGCCTTCGCTGCGGGTCTCCTCGATCCGGCTCTCGATCTCCGGGAGAAGTTCCGCGATCCTCTCCGCCGCGGTTTCACTCCGGAAGGTCCCCGCGACGGCCGATCGAACCAGGCCCTCCCTCAGCCGCCCCACTTCGAAGCGTCCGCCGTCGATCGTCGCAAGGACACTGTCCTTCCCGCCGGCGGCAAACCCCGCGACCGTTGCCCACCCGGTGGTATCGGCAATCACGCGGCTCACGGTGATTCCCCTGTCCTTCAGTGCGTGCAGGTAAGGGGTGATCCGGTCTGCCCTGGCGGCCATGAGGGCAATCTCGAGACGCTCCTGGCTTTCCTTTATCACTCGGAAGTCATAGAGACTCCTGTCGGCAGGCAGAGGGGTGAGACGGTCCATTTCGAAGGAGACGGCGCCGGAGAGGTTTTCGCGCACCGCAGCCGGCAACTCGGCCGTCCGGTAGAGGACCCATGCCCTGGGGATGCAGAGGCATACCTCCTGCGGGGCCTGCCGGGCCTCGCGCAATGCGGCGGCTGCCGCCGAGGCCATCCGGTCGGGATCGGGGGATTTCCCTTCCTCCCTGCCGAAGCGCCTGTGGCCGGTGATGCGGATGCGGGAAGAAACCTTCCTTCCCGTGAGGATGGAATAGCCGTCCTGATCGATCGCGATGACAAGCGCTTCGCGTGCGACGAGATAGGCTTCGACGGGATTGAAGGAAAGGGCTTTCCAGAGCGACGCCGCTGCCGGCCGGGCATGCGCCGACCAGGCCTCGAAGAGATCGGATGTCTTTTTCGCCGCTTCCTGTACCGTCATGGTTTCCACCCCGAGGGGCTCCGGTAAGAGAGGTATCGCAAGCGAGCGGGCTTGTCCGCAATGCCCGTTGCCTGGATTCCGTAACCGCTTTTCCCTTCGTCCTTGAACCCGGCCGATTCGACGCTGTAGACCCCCGAATCGTCCATGCCGATGTAAGGGGATACCGCAGCGTAATCCGCCCCGAAGATGTCCCGGAAATCCTCCAGCTTCAGGGCTGCATCGGTGTTTCGGCGCTCGATGATCTGATCGGCCCTCTCAGGGGTCATGTTCGGAAGCGCAGCCAGCACCTCCCGCGAGGCCGACGCGATGTTGATGCGCTGCGTTTTGCCGTAGACGGTCACAAACTGGAGCAGCCCCTTGTGATCTTCCGTGCCGTAGAAGATCTCGGGAGTGACCCCCCTGACCAGGAGGAGTTCCTCGAGCGTCTCGAAATTTTCATTCTTGGCCTTGTAGGGTTTCGCCAGGGCCATGTAATAGTCATCCTCCGCCCCATGGAGCCGGACGAGATTGTCGGCATCTTTCCAGTCCAGGACGGAGTCGACGATGACGTCGGCATCTTCCCCTGAAACCCCGAGCTGAATCAAGAGATTTTTCAGGACGATGCCCGAGGCGTCGGTGAGGGAATTGAGGTCGATCTTGCCCGATTCGTCGGTGATGCGAACGGCGTAGGAGCCCGCGCCCAGCTTCTCGCGGTACGTCGTGCCGTCCAGCCGCCAGATCTCCCTTCCCTCCAGGATGATCGACTGTCCCTTGTTCACGGACCGGTAGTAAATCTCCATGGCCGCCCTCTCGAGTCCTGCCGCGGCAAGATGTCTTTTTTCCACGTCGTCGCGGAAGGCGAGAGCCGAGGCCGAATCGGCCCGCACCATGACGGAAAAAGTGAAGACGATCCCCGTGAGGGCCGTCAGGACCCAGAGAACGAGCAGCAGGGCCACACCCCGCTGGTCCATGCGATGATGCCATTGCGCCCCCATCGGTCTCATCGAATCGGCCCTCTCGGTCTCTCCCGCGAAGCCGTCACTTGCGGCCCGGTCGTGATCACCCCCATCGACCGTGTCGGGATCGACAGGACAAAGGACTTTCTGCCGTCGGCCAGGCGTACCCGGACCCGCTCGGGAAGCGTTTCCGTCTCGGTCCAGCTCTCGCCCCACGCAGCGGCAGGATCGATGGGGTTGAACGTTTCGTATTCGAAGCTGATCTCCGAGGCCTCCAGCAGGATCGTCTCCCGCTTTGCATCGGTGCCGGAAATCGTTTCCGAGACCCGCAGCACCTGCCTTCCCTTGCCGTCGTCCTCGACTTGATAGGATACCATGACGGGCCCTTTTTCAGAGCCCCAGGCCGAGTAGCCCGTGGCAAACTGGAGGGACTTGCTGTCGCCCCGGAATGCAAACCGCCTGGTTCCCTCCTCTTCGATCCGAAGGGGGATTTGAGACTCGATCTGCGCTCGGATCGTCGAGAAGCTCATCCGGAGCCGCTCGAGGTACTCCATCCGTGCCTCACCCTTCGCAACGGAGCGGGACCCCAGGCTCAGTGCGCCCGTGGCAAATACGACAATCAGCAGCAGGACCACCATGGTGATCAAGAGCTCCAGCAGGGTGAAGCCTCTCTCGGTGCCTGCGCGGCGCTGCCGCATGTCCGTCTGCCCCCGTATCATATCGCCCCGGCCGGCAGGTTCGTTCTGAGCCTGTCGACGACTTTCATCCCCTGGAGCGTCAGGGCCCGTTCTCTCGCCCCGCTCAGCCAGCGGACCTTCAGATCCACCTCGAGCATTCTGACGGTCAGGTTTTCCGTTCTTTCCTTGAGGATCTCCGTCACGGCCACATCGAACCGGTAGCCGTCCTCCGTGGTTTCATTCCAGGTCTTTTCATCCAGCTCGGGGTCTTCCAGGACCTCCGCCATTTTTGTTTCGGCCTTCAGCGACGCAAAGGCCAGATCCTCGGAGGCGTGGATCGATCTCAGGCCCGACGAGAAGAGCTGCAGCACGATCACCACGGCCGTTGCCAGCAGGACGAGGGCCACCAGGACTTCCAGCAGGGTAAACCCGGCAGCAGGGCGAGGGGGGCGTTTCATGGCATCGGTTCTGTCCGTCATTTCAGGATCACGGCTCCTGCTGCGGGGTCCACGGATACCCGGACCGTCTGCCGGCCGCCTGTGAGGACGATCGTCTCGCCGCCACCCCGGCCGTCAGGCTGGAAGACGATCCGGTATCTTCCCTGGGAGACCTCGGCCGCATCGGGGTCAATCACCCGGAGGGAGATTCCCGCCGGCAGCCCGCGGTCGCCCGTTCCCTCGATTCCGTATCGGCCTGCGTCCATGTCGGCAAAGAAGATCTTTTTCTCTCCACTCGTCTTTGCCATGGACCGGGCCTGCCGGAGTGATGCGGCCATGTCCCGGCCCAGCGTCTCGATCCTGGCCGAAGGGAGATTCCCCACGAAGAAAAACGCGGAGAGCCCCAGGATGAGTCCCGCGAGAACGAGGACAACCAGCAACTCGATCAGCGTGAAGCCCTGTGGCGGGCTTGACATTTCGCAGGGTGTCGTTTGTCTGATCTGCATGGCCGCCTCCGGCACGGCTGGCTGACGGGTTTGCCTAGAAGGGGATGTCGGTGATGCTGAAGATCGCCATCAGCATCGACACGACGATGAAGCCGATGACGAGCCCCATGAAAAGGATCATGGCGGGCTCGAGGATGCCGACGAACCGTTTCACGGACTGCTTCAGGCTCTTCTCGTAGGTCGAGGCGACCTTCAGGAGCATCTCCTCGAGATGCCCCGTTTCCTCCCCAACGGTGATCATGGACAGGGCGAGCGGCGGAAAGGCGCCCGACGAGGACAGCGGCGCCGCGATCCCCTTTCCTTCCTTCACGCCGGCCATGATGCCGTCGACGGAACGGGCGATCACCCGGTTGCCGATGACGTCGCGCGCATTGTTCAGGGCCTGGAGCAGCGGCACGCCGCTGCGCAGGAGGATGCCCAGGGTCCGGCAGAAACGGGCCGTCTCGAGCTTCCGGATCACGTCCTCCATGAGCCGCAGCTTGAGGGTGTCCCACTTGACCTGCCCCTGGGCCGTGCGCCGGAACCGTTGGAAGGCCACTGCTGCGGCAAGGGCCGCGAGCAGCAGGACCCACCACCAGCCCTGGAGAAATCCGCTCACGACCAGGACAACTTGGGTGGGCAGCGGGATGGAGGTGCCCATTTCCTTGAAGATGGAGGCAAACCGGGGCAGCACGAAGGTCAGAAGAAGGATGATCGAGAGGCCGCCCGTCACGACGAGAATCGAGGGGTAGATCATGGCGGAGACCACGTGGTCCCGCAGCTCCTGGGTGGATTCGAGAAATTCCGACAGCTCCCCCAGGACGGCATCCACGGCGCCTGCGGACTCTCCCGCGCGCACCACGTTGACGTAGAGCCGCGGGAACATGGCGGGGTGCCGCTGGAGCGCATCGGCAAAGGAGCTTCCCTCCCGGATCGAGCGCAGGACGGAGACCGTGATCTTTCGCAGCTCGTCGCTCTCGGCGACATCGGCCAGGATATTGAGGCTGCGGTCGAGGGGAAGGCTCGCCCCGAGAAGGGCCGAGAGCTCCGTTGTGAAGGCAACGAGATCCGCCCGCGTTGACTTGAAGCGAAGACGCCACTGCGAAGCCACGGTGGGTGTGGCGACCCGCAGGGGGATGACGCCCGTGTTCTTCAGGCGCTCGATGGCCGCGCGCTCATCGGCTGCCTCAATGGAGCCTTCGACAATGGCGCCCTCCCTCGTCGTGCCCCGGTAGGAAAAGACGGGCATTTACTCCTCCTGGGTGACGCGGAACACTTCGCCCGCCGTGGTGATGCCCTGCCGGACCTTCTCGGCGCCGTCCTCCAGGAGGGTTTTCATCCCGCCCTGGCGGGCCGCCTCCCGGATCTGGTTCGAGTCGGCATTGCGCAGGATCAGCTTGCGGACGGCATCGTCGACAGGCAGCAGCTCGAAAATCCCCATGCGCCCGTGATAGCCTGTGCCCGTGCACGTCTCGCAGCCGCGCCCGCGGTAGAGAACGGATCCCGTCGGGATCCCGAAGAGGGCCATCTCATCGGCCGATGCGGGCGACGGGTCCGGTTCCCTGCAGTTCGGGCAGATGACCCGGACGAGGCGCTGGGCCAGGATTCCCCGGATCGTCGAGGACAGGAGGAAATTCTCCACGCCGAGGTCCAGGAGCCTCGTGATGGCGCTGGCCGCGTCGTTGGTGTGAAGCGTCGAAAAAACGAGGTGCCCCGTGAGGGCCGACTGGACGGCGATCTCTGCCGTCTCCAGGTCGCGGATCTCGCCGATCATGATGACGTCGGGGTCCTGGCGGACAATGTGGCGCAGGGCGCTGGCGAAGGTGAGCCCGATCTGGGCCTTCACCTGGATCTGGTTGATCCGGCCGATCTGGTATTCCACCGGGTCTTCCACGGTGATGATCTTCTTGTCGGGCGAGTTGATCTTGTCGAGAGCCCCGTAAAGGGTGGTGGTCTTGCCGCTTCCCGTGGGCCCCGTCACGAGCAGGATCCCGTTGGGCTTGTTGATGAGCTGCTCGAAGACCGAGAGGGCTGCGGGGGGAAAGCCGAGGCGGTTCAGGTCGATCACGATCCCCTTGCGGTCGAGAATGCGCATGACCACGCTCTCGCCGTACAGAACGGGTATGGAAGAGACCCGCAGGTCGATCTCCCGCTCGCCCACCTTGAGCCGGATCCGGCCGTCCTGGGGCAGCCTTCTTTCGGCGATGTTGAGCTTCGACATGATCTTCACGCGGGAGATGACGGCGGCCTGGAGCCGCTTGGGGATCGTTTCGATGTCGTGCAGGACGCCGTCAATGCGGTAGCGCACCTTCAGGTCGCTTTCGAAGGGCTCGATGTGGATGTCGCTCGCCCGGCTTTCGACGGCATGGGTGATCAGGAGGTTGACGAGCTTGATGATGGGGGCCTCCGATGCGAGGTCCTTGAGGTGCCCTACATCCTCCTCATCGCCCAGGACCCCCACGTTCCCTTCGTCGATGTTCTCGATGATCTTCCCGATGTCCTGCGACTCCTGGCCGTAGTACCGGGCCAGGTATTCATCGATGACGCGGCTCTCGCCGGTGTAGACAAGGATGTCGGCGTCCAGTGTCGCCCGCAGGGCATCGACAAGCGTCCGATCATCCGGGTCGGCCATGACGACCTTCAGGACATTGTCTTTGAATTCCAGTGGAATGATCCTGTTTTCCCGGATAAAGCGGGAGGAGATCCCCTCCAGGACAAGAGGCACCACGGGGAAATCCTGCGCCGCCAGGGTAAGTATCTTCTGATCTCTCACAGCATCCCTCACATCCTCATCGGCATCCGTAACCGGCTTCTCAAACTCAACTCTCGGGCATGGGCATCGGGATGATACAGGAAACCGCCGTAAACGCTTCGGCAAAGCATCGATCGTCGACAGTGGACACGTGAATATTTAACAGAGAACCGCACGAAAATGCCAGCATTCTTTGGTTGCACTGCGCATCGCTGCTGCGGTCTCGGCTGTCTCGCGGCCCCCCGGATTCGTCAAATCCCTTTGACAGTCGGGGTGGCTGCGCTTATACTCTCCACGCTATAAAATCCCCCATGGAAACCCATGCATTAAATTCCTTCTCCTGTTTGGGGATTCTCCTTTCAGG
>DASRZY010000307.1:0-2646 GCA_035685905.1 Syntrophales bacterium | reverse complement strand
ACGCTCTGGTGCGAGAAGCCCTTGCCCGTGCAGCTCTACTTCGTGATCGACCGCGTGAAGTCGCTCGCGCCGCAGCATCGCGAATGGCAGACGACCGAGCCGTTCGCCTCGATCCTCAAGGGCGATCTCAAAGGCGCCATGGCCGGCGGCGAGCGCGGGCTCGTGGAAATGATCATGGCCACGCACACGGGCAACACCACCGTCGAATTCGAGAAGATCGTGAAGGACTGGATCGCCACCGCGAGGCATCCGCAGACCGGCAAGCTCTATACCGAAATGGTCTATCAGCCGATGCTCGAACTGCTCGCCTACCTGCGCGCGAACGGCTTCAAGACCTTCATCGTCTCCGGCGGTGGTATCGAGTTCATGCGGCCGTGGACGGAGAAAGTCTATGGCATTCCACCGGAACAGGTTATCGGCAGCAGCGTCAAGACGAAGTTTGAACTGCGCGACGGCACGCCGGTGCTCGTGCGCCTGCCGGAAGTGAACTTCAACGATGACAAGGGCGGCAAGCCCGTCGGCATCAACCGGCATATCGGCCGGCGGCCGATCGCGGCGTTCGGCAATTCCGATGGCGATCTTCAAATGCTCCAGTGGACCTCCGCCGGTCCCGGCGCGCGTTTCTGCCTCTACGTTCACCACGACGACGGCGCGCGGGAGTACGCTTACGACCGCAAAGATCATCTGGCGAAGCTCGACAAGGGCCTCGACGAAGCCGCCGCGAAAGGCTGGACGGTCGTGAGCATGAAGGACGATTGGAAGACCGTCTTCCCGGGCGAAAAGAAATGAACCGCCTTTGCAGTGATAAAAGGCATGAAGGAGGCAGTACCATGAAAAAGGAAAACAAAATGCAAATGAGACATCAATCCGTTGCGAGGGCCCGCCTGACAAAAGCGTGTTATGTCTGGTCCGTGATCCTGCTGGTGCTGCTTGTCCTTCCCGGAGGGACGGTGCGCGCGCAGCAATCAGGTCCTGATTCCCCAAAGGGCGGAGACAGCGGCCAGGCCAGCCTGGATGAGATTGGCGCCAAGCTTACGAACCCGGTCTCGGACGTCTGGGCGCTGTTTACGGAGTTCGATTTCACCTTCTCGGATGGCGACCTGAATACGGGCGAGTCGAAGATCGGCGGCAGGATGATCATCCAGCCCGTCTTGCCGATCCCCCTCTATGGAAAAGGGGAGAATGAGTGGAAGCTCATCACGCGGCCCGTTATCCCGCTGATTTTCAGCCAGCCCGTTCCCAACGGCCTCAACAATTTTGAAAACCTGGCTGGTCTGGGTGACATCCAGCTGCCCATGCTGGTCTCGCCTCCCTCGAAAGATTGGATCCTCGGCCTGGGACCGACCTTCCTGATCCCCACCGCCACCCAAGACGCCTTCGGGCGAGAGCAGTGGGGTGCGGGTGCAGCGGGAGTCTTGGGCTATAAGACCAAGGAGTGGATCGGCTTCGTCTTCCCGCAGTATACCTGGGGTATCGGGGGTACCAGCCAGAATACGCCCAGCGCAAGCTATCTCAGCCTGCTCTATGGTTATTTCTACAATCTGCCCAATGGCTGGCAGGTCGGTACGAACCCGACGATCACCTACGACGATAACGCCCCGTCCGGCAACAAGTGGAACGTCCCTGTCGGGATTACCGTGTCGAAAATGACGAGCATCGGCGGCACGCCGGTCAAGCTCCAACTCGGCCTCGAGTACTCGGTCGTCCACCAGGACGCCTTCGGACAGGTGGCACAGATCAAGCTGAACATAATCCCGGTAATTCCGTCCTTGGTGGCGAACCCGATATTCGGCGGCAATTGATCGGGACAGAGGGATTGGTCCGTTTCCGACAGTGGACGAGGCGCAGCCAAACGCTTGCAGCCAAAACCTATTTGCCATAGCGCTCGTCGGGGTGCTGGCGGTCCACGGAGAAAGGAGAAAAGAAATGACAAAAAAGAGATCTGCAATTGCAGTCGCACTCGTGGTTCTTTTTGGTATTTCTCTCGCTGTAAAGGCCGGGGCGCAGGAGGCGTCCCCTGCAAACCCGTACTCCGGCAATTTCTGGACACGCTCGACCCTGACCGGCGACTGGGGAGGGGCGCGCAACGAGCTGGCCAAAAACGGGGTCACCTTCGACCTCAGCCTGACTCAGACCTATCAGGGGGTGACCTCCGGGGGCAAGAGCTCGACCTGGGACTACGGTGGGCGCGGCAGCCTTACGACCAAATTCGACACCGGCAAGCTCGGCCTCTGGCCCGGCGGTTTCCTGACGCTCGAAGTGGAAGGGAATTTCGGGCATGGAACCAGCCCGAACACCGGCGCCCTGATACCGGTTAACACCAACCAGGTATTCCCGGCACCTGGCAAGAGTGAACTGGACATTCCTGCCCTTAATTTTGTCCAGTTCCTGTCGGAATATGCCGGTGTGGTGGCCGGTAAGATAGACACCACGGGCGGGGATATGAATGCATTTGCCCACGGCAAGGGCGATATCCAGTTCATGAACACGGCCTTTGAACTCAACCCGGCCCTCCTGGTGACCGTGCCGTATTCGACGCTGGGCGCCGGCGTGATTCTCCTGCCGAACAAGGATCCCAACGCTGCCATAATCAATCTCTTGGTGCTCAGCACCGTGGGGCAGGCCAGCACTTCCGGTTTTGACACC
>DASRZY010000306.1:0-10320 GCA_035685905.1 Syntrophales bacterium | reverse complement strand
TGGAGCTTCTGCCTCTTTCGTGCAGAAATAATAAGGTTCGCCGGGACTGCCTCGGGTCAAGAGACCTGTCTCACTTGCCCGGGCTATGAATGAAGGCTCACTGATGCAACTCCTTTCCTCCCTTCTCTGATTTGTACGGGCCGAGCCCGTCTATCTCCGAGACAGGGGAGAGGGCCGTGTTCGAGGGAAAGAAGACCGGGTGGCAATGGTGGCAGTCTGCTATGCCGCTTTCGCTTTTCTCATGGCACTGCATGTCAGGCACACGGAAAGGCCCTTTTTGTACATGTAATCGAAGACGTCCCCACTCATTACGTCGTCGAGATTCTCCCTTTTCGCCTTGCGCCGCCTCTCCCAGCAACTCTTTTCAGTGATCAGCAGGCTCCCTGGCTGATTGGGACAGTGCACCATCCGGTGGCGGTTTTCCGCCATCCATTTTTCTATCAGATGATGATAACCGTTCATGGCGACCTCCTTTTTCGATTTCATGCATTCCGTAAGCGCCTGTTTCAGGCAGTGCGTGCGCTCGTTCTATTCCGTTCCGCCGCAGTCGATCACCGGCTTCATCTGCCCGATGCTCGATCTGAGCCCCCATTTTACAGATCCTCGACGATTATTCCATTTGCGTATCCATGATTTCCTACGGGAAAAATCCTCACGGGAATCTCAGGAAAAGGAAGAGAAGAGATCAGGATAAAACTGAAGGCACCTCGGGTTAATCCTCATATCACCCGCCCGCCTTCAATGGTATAAACAATGAAAAAGCGTAGTCTGCCGGATTTGAGAGTATTCGCGCTTCAGATGAACGGATGAGGCGGCCATGAAAAAAAGTGTTTCTTTCCGGGCAGAAACGAGGCTAAAATATTTTCATTACCGATTTACGATGACCGTGCCGGCTTTTGTCCTTGCCGGAAAGGCGCGACGTTGGAAGAAGAGGTGGGATCCGGTCTATTCGTCATCCGGGAACGCCTGAATCGCACGGCGGCTCCCAGGAAATAAAAAACCGCGGCCCGGGCCGGTTGCAACCATCGCGGCTGTGGCCCCGAGGCGTGCAGGAAGAAGAGAACGGGAGAGAAGAAAGATGTCCACCATACGGGTTTTGATTGCTGACGATCACAAGATCATCCGGGACGGGCTCAAAACGCTGGTCGAGAAAGAGACCGGCATGGAGGTGATCGCCGAGGCGGAAAACGGCCGCAAGACGATCCGACTGGCACAAAAACACCATCCCAACGTCGTGATCATGGACGTAACCATGCCGGACATGAACGGCATTGAAGCGACACGGAAGATCATGGAAGAAACCCCCGGGATCCGGGTCATCGCTCTTTCCATGCACTCCGACCGGCGCTATGTCCTGGGCATGCTCGAGGCAGGGGCGTCCGGATACCTGCTCAAGGATTGCGCCTTCGAGGAATTGGCCATAGCCATCCGCCAGGTAGCGGGGGGGAATACCTACCTCAGCCCGCGGATCGCGGAGGTGGTGGTCAAAGGGTATCTCGACAAGGCGCCCGGGCCTTCCCACGCATCGGGCTCCATGCTCACGCCCCGCGAGCGCGAGGTCCTGCAGCTCTTGGCCGAGGGAATGGCGGCCAAGGAGGTTGCCGTTCACCTCAACGTGAGCGTCAAGACCGTCGAAACCCACCGTCGGAACATGATGGAGAAGCTCAACATGCGAAGCATTGCCGAGCTGACGAAATACGCCGTCCGGGAGGGGCTGGTCAGTATCGAGGGATAAGCCTGAACGATCTCCTTTGGAACAGAAGGCCCGGAGACGCACGGGCCTTTTTCGTTTGTGCGCCGGCTGCCCTTCAATCCGTTGCCGCATTCACCTGCCGCCCGTTGAGGCACGGCTTACGGAAGGATGCAGGAATCTACGCTAAATACTCATTAGCCTTTAAGGGAATGCCTGATTTATTTCTGTCTGCGGATACGGTAAATTGTTTCCATAAAGCCGTGACGAGGATTGAAACCCTCCAGGAAGGAAACGGATGAATACCAAGGTGCTGATCGTTGACGATCACAAGATGTTCCGGGACGGCCTCAGGGGGCTGATCAATGCCGAGCCGGACATGGAGGTCGTAGGCGAGGCCGTCGACGGCAAGGAAGCCATCGAACTGGCCCGCCGGCTTTCCCCCGACATCGTGATCATGGACATCAGCATGCCGGGCATGAACGGGATAGAGGCGATGCGCTACTTGATCAAGGACAGCCCGAAGGTCAAGGTGATCATGCTGTCCATGTATTCCAGCGGTCCGCTGGTGCAGAGCGTCCTGGCGGCCGGAGCCACCGGATATGTCATGAAGGGCTCCGACTTCTCCGAACTTTCCGCGGCAATCCGCCGCGCATCCAGCCCTGCGGATCAACGATCTGCATGAGACATAAATCAGTCCCTGCAACGACACGCCGGCGACGCCTGCGTGTCGTTTTTTGCTCCAGCTCGCATTCTGCAAACCCCTGACCGGGGGCGCCTCAGAAAAACCACCGCCCGGATATCCCTTTCCCCAATGAAAGTTCACCCCATCCGGCAGGAGGGGGAAGCCGGATGAGGTGAAGGAGGGAAGGGGTAATGAGAAGGCCTTGAATATGAAGAAGCAATCGGTTGCAAGAAGATCCGTTACGTCATCAGGAAGTGCCCCACGACATCCTTGAGGATCTTGACCCGCGAGGATAAATCGCGCCTGGCGGCTGTATTCGCAAGATCCTTGCGCCAGTCCATCTCGTAGCGGGCGCCGGAATGGGCTGCCGCCTCGTCCTCGGGGAACGCGTGGAAGCTCACCTTGATTTTGAACAACACGTCGGGGTCGATCTGACTGACCAGCCTGGCCATCACCCTCCTGATGAGGACGTCCCGCACGGGGGACGCGGCCGATTTGAGCTCCGTGAAGACGATGCCCACGACGGCCTGCTGCTTGAACCACCCGCAAACATCCGTCTCCCGAATGCCGGATGCAAGGGCCTGCTCCAGCTTGCGCCGTGCCTCGGACTTATGGGTCGGCGCCAGGCCGGAGATGTCGAGCTGCATCAGCATCAGGGGCCGCATCGAGCGCCGAGAGCGCTTCTTCTCGAGGTTGAGCATCTCGTTGAAATACAATTCCTCGCAGAAGTCCCCGCCGCGACTCGAGGCATTCTTTGCCTTCCCGCGATTGGATACCAGCCGCAGTCCTACTCCCCTGTCTATCATCCGGTTCATCGTGGCCCTTTTCTCACAGTTTTTCCGTCTTTCGTGCAGAGTAACAAAAGGGGCCTCCATCCTCCAATCGGGGAAAACCTGATTTGCCGCTTCGAAAAACCGTACCTTCAGAAGGGTGTCTGCGTCACTTGACTTGAGACGATGGAGCCAAGGGGATGTTCAGGGGGCCGATCTGTGCAATGTTTGCCCCGGCGCGGATTTTTCTTGCCAGCGGCGCACGAAATACATGAAACTTGGAGCTGTGAAACGGATCGAGTGATCCGGGCGGCAGGCTGCCCATTCGACGGAGCACTCGCCATCAAATTTCCGAAACACCATGAGGCAAACGGAATGCAGCAGATCGTGGACCCCGCCGACCGGTTCTGGGCCATCTCCTCCCCGGAGTTGATCCTGTCTCTGCAGAGCAATTCACAGGGCTTGCCGAAAAGCGAGGCGGCTCGCCGCCTTGCAATCCACGGGAAGAACCTCCTGAAAAAGGGGAAACGTACGGACATCCCGGCCCTGCTGCTCTCGCAGTTTTCGAGCCCCATCATCCTGATCCTCATTTTTGCCTCCGTTATCTCCCTTTTCCTCGGCGATCTCCCCGATACCGCCATCATCCTCGCCATCGTCGGGATCAGCGGCCTCCTGGGCTTCTGGCAGGAGCGGGGCGCGGCCGACGCCATGGAGAAGCTCCTCGATATCGTCGAGGTCAAGGCCACGGTGCTTCGCGACGGCTCCGAGGCGGAGATTCCGATGGAGGAGGTGGTGCCGGGCGATGTCACGCTGCTGCGGGCCGGCGACACGATCCCCGGCGACTGCCTGATCCTGGAGTCGAAGGATCTCTTCGTCGACGAGGCGGCGCTCACGGGCGAGACATTCCCCGTCGACAAGATGGAAGGGATCCTTCCTGCCGACACAACCCTTGCCGGGCGAACGAATGCCCTCTTCATGGGGACCCATGTGGTCAGCGGTGCAGCCAGCGCCCTCGTCGTGAAAACGGGGCTTGCCACCGAATTCGGCCGAATATCGGAGCGGCTCCAGCTCCGCCCGCCCGAGACGGATTTCGAGATCGGGGTGCGGCGCTTCGGCGTTCTGCTCATGGAGGTCACCCTGTTCATCGTCATCCTCATCTTCGGCTTCAATGTCTACCTCAAGCGGCCCGTCATGGAGTCCTTCCTCTTTGCCATGGCTCTGGCCGTGGGGCTGACCCCCCAGCTCCTCCCTGCGATCATCACCGTGAACCTCTCCCATGGCGCCCGGCAGATGGCAGAAAAGCGGGTCATCGTCAAGCGGCTGGCCTCCATCGAGAACTTCGGCAGCATGAACATCCTCTGCTCCGACAAAACGGGGACCATCACGGAAGGCGCCGTCCGGTTCCGGGAGGCGCTGGATCTGAATGGCAATAGCAGCGAACGGGTCCTCCTCCATGCCTTTCTCAACTCCCGTTTCGAGACGGGGTTCCCCAATCCGATCGACGATGCCGTCCGCGCGGCCGGCCGTTTTGACCTCACGGGCTACGAGAAGCTCGACGAGGTCCCTTACGACTTTGTGCGCAAACGCCTGAGCATCCTTCTGGCTGCGCAAGGCGGGCACCGGATGATCACCAAAGGCGCTTTTCGAAGTATCCTCGAGGTCTGCTCCACTGCCGCGCCTCTCGAGGGCACCGTGCTCGACATCAAGAGCGCGTGCGAAAAGATCGAGGAGAGATTCGGGGAGTTGAGCCGCCAGGGATTCCGGGTGCTGGGTGTGGCCTCCCGCGAGATGGGCGAAACCGCCGCCATCGGGAAGGACAGTGAAAAGGACATGACCTTCCTGGGGTTTCTTGTCTTCGAGGACCCCCCGAAGACAGGCGTGGCGGAGACCATTCGAAAACTCAGGGATCTCGGGGTGAGCCTGAAGATCATCACGGGCGACAACGGCATTGTTGCCGCCTCGATCGGGCGGCAGGTGGGGCTCGACGGCTCGACGCTCGTGACCGGCCGCGACCTCCGGGCGATGAGCGACGAGGCCCTTGCGCAGAGACTGGGCGACGTCAAGATCTTCGCGGAGATCGAGCCGAACCAGAAGGAGCGGATCATCCGCGCCCTGAAGAAGGGCGGAAACGTCGTGGGCTATATGGGCGACGGGATCAACGACGCCTCGGCCCTGCATGCGGCCGATGTGGGCATTTCCGTCGAGGGCGCCGTGGACGTGGCAAAGGAGGCGGCCGACATCGTCCTGCTGGACCGCAATCTCGACATCCTCATCGACGGGGTGCGCGAGGGAAGAAAGACATTCGCCAACACGATGAAATACGTCTTCATGGCCACGAGCGCCAACTTCGGCAACATGTTCAGCATGGCCGGCGCCTCGCTCTTTCTTCCGTTTCTCCCGCTGCTTCCCACGCAGATCCTGCTGACCAACCTTCTCACGGATTTCCCCGAGATGACCATCTCGACGGACAGCGTCGACACGGAACTCTCGGAGCGGCCGCAGCGCTGGGACATCCGGTTCATCCGGAACTTCATGATCGTTTTCGGCATCCTCAGCTCCGTCTTCGACTACCTCACGTTCGGCGTCCTTCTGCTCGTTCTCCATGCCGCGCCGGAGCTATTCCGGACGGGGTGGTTCATGGAGTCCGTCGTCTCGGCCTCCCTCATCGTGCTGGTGATCCGGACCCGCAGGCCTTTCTTCCGGAGCCTGCCCGGGCGGCTGCTGAGCATGGCCACGCTGGCCGTCGGCGCTGCAGCGATACTCCTTCCCTTCACGCCCCTGGGAGCCCTCTTTGCGTTCAGGCCCATTCCGATCGAGTTCATCGCCCTGATGGGGGCAATCGTTTTTGTCTACGTGCTGTCGGCGGAGGCAGCCAAACGGGTGTTCTATCGGCGCATGGCGCCGCCCGGATGACCCGGATACCCGCTTGTCTTCAACCGCCCGTTCCCGTATAGTTGCACAAGAGGCGCTTCGCGTGTGCGCCGTCACGTTCAGCCGTCGTCGTATACGAAAGGAAAAGATCATGAAGCTTGCGGCCGGGATGGCGGCCATCATTTTTTCGGCAGCGCTCCTTCTTTGCGCCGGTTGTGCAGCCGTGCAAAATCCACGGGAGACGCCCGTTGTGAAGGTCGTCCGCGACAACGCAGCCTCTGTTGTGAACATCCGCACGGAGCATCTCGTCGATCTCAAGGAGCACCCCGCCTGGGGCCGGTACGGCGAGCGCCTCGACGGTTTCTTCAAACAGTATTTCGGCGAGGATTATTCCGAGGGAACGGTGAAGCTCAAGAGCGTGGGCTCCGGCGTCATCGTCGACAGGAACGGCCTCATCGTCACCAATGCCCATGTCGTGCACCGGGCGACAACCATCTTCGCCGTCCTTCGCGATGGCACCGTGAAAGAGGCGAAAGTCGTCACGGTCAACACCCGCGATGACCTCGCCCTGATCCGGATCGAGCCTGCCCGCGAGCTCAGGGCTGTCCATTTTGCCGATGTGAAGACCCTGATGATCGGCGAAACGGTCGTCGCTATCGGCAATCCCCTGGGGCTGGAGAATTCCGTGACGACGGGCGTGATCAGCGGGATCAACCGGGCTTTCCGGAACACGGAATGCGACTACGCCTGCTCGGGTCTGCTGCAGACGGATGCCTCCATCAACCCCGGCAACAGCGGCGGGGCACTGCTGAACATGGATGGCGAGCTGGTCGGGATCAACCTGGCCGTGGTGCTGGGCGCGCAGAACATCGGCTTTGCCGTTCCCGTCGACAAGGTTGTACAGATGATGAGGGAGCAGGGAAAGACCGCGGGCGAAGCGAAATGAAGGGCTTTGCCGTCAAGGACATGAAGGGATAGGTGTAAAACAGAAGGCCCGGCCGAAGCGGCCGGGCCGTTTTCACTCAGGCACTCTGCCCGTCACTTCGATATGACGAGCTTCTGACCGGGCTTGAGGGCCTCGTCCTCGGAGAGGTTGTTGAGCTTGCGCAATTCCGCCGGGGTGATGCCGGCTTTCTTGCTGATCCCGTAGATCGTCTCGCCCTTCTGCACGGTGTGGGTTTTCTTCCCCGATGGGGCCGCGGCTTTCTCCTTGGCTGCGGCCTTCGGCTTCTCTGCTGCCACGGCCTTGGGTTTTTCCGCAGCTGCGACGGGTCTCTTTTCCAGGGCTTCGACGCGCTGGGCCAGCTGATCGAGCTTGCCTGCCAGGGCCGAATCGGCGGCCTCGGCCGGAATCCTGGCCTGCAGCGCCGCCTGCTGTTTCTCCAGGGCCGAGATTTTCTGCTCCAGGGAGCCGACCTTCATCTCGATGAGCCGGGCCTCTTCCTTGGAGACCCCGCCGCTTCCCAGCATCAGATAGAGGCCGCCGAGGACGGCAACAATCACGGCGCCAACAGCGGCGAGCATTCCGACCTTCTTCTTGTCGGGCCCCATACGCTTTCGTTCCGGTGAATAGACCTCCTCCGCTTCCGTGTCCATCAATCGGATATCGGGATCATCGGGCATGGCACCTTCTCCTTCCTGGAAATATTAGGTCCCCCCCCTCAACCCAAAAGCCGTATAGCATAAAAATGCAACGAGTGAAACCGAAAATGGCTCTTCCCGTCCTTTGAGCCTTGTGGCTTATAGCTTGTGGCTCGATGTCAGAAGTTCACCTTGTCGAGTCCCTTGAGCCCCAGGATCTTCCTGGCCTCGTCCGGTGTTGCCGGTTCGACGCCCAGCTCGCGGCCGATGCGGATGATCTTGGCGACCTGCTCGGCGCTGCTCTTGGCGAGAACGCCCTTTTCCAGGTAAAGGCTGTCCTCGAGTCCCACGCGGGCATGGCCCCCCATCAGGAGCGACCCCGTGCACATGGGGATCTGCGTGCGCCCGGCGGCGCAGACGGAAAACTGAAAGTCGCCGATCTGCTTGCGCGCCGTTTCCACCAGATAGACCAGGTGCTCCAGGGTGGCGGGGATCCCGCCCAGGATCCCCATGACAAACTGGAGGTAGACGGGTTTTTTCGCGATCCCCTTCTGCAGCAGAAAGGCCAGGTTGTTGATCATCCCCACGTCGTAGATCTCGAACTCGGGCTTTGCCCCGTTTGCGTAAATGATTTCCAGGTACTGCCGCATGGTCTTGAAGGTGTTCGGGAAGATGAAGTCCTCCGTCAGATCGAGATAGGCCTCCTCCCAGCCGTACTTGAATTCCTTGACCTGGTCCTTGATGTGGAACAGGGCGAAATTGAGTGAGCCTGCGTTCAGTGAGGTCAGCTCCGGCTGGAGGTTCGAGGCCACCCGGACCCGGTTCTCGACGGGCTCGCCAAGTTTGCCGCCGGTGGTGAAGCACATGACGACGTCGCAGCGCTTCCTCACTTCCGCGGCGATCTCCCGGTAGATGTTCTGGTCGGCATTCGGCATCCCCGTCTCGGGGTCCCGCACGTGGATGTGGACGACGGCCCCCCCCGCCTCATAGACCCGCACGGCCTCCTCGATGATCTGTTTCGGGGTCACCGGCAGGTAGGGCGACATGCTCGGGGTGTGGATGGCGCCGGTCAGTGCGGCGGTGAAGATTCTCTTGTTCATATCGTTGACTTCCCTTGTGTAGTGAATTCAATTCCCGATCTCGGGTTTCTTTGGCCATCGCCAGGCCGGTTTCAGAGAAAGTAGGCTTTGCCCTTTTCGAATTCCGCGATGAAGTCGTCCACCATCGCCTCGAGGGGGTAAGAGAGCCTCCACCCCCACTCCGCCCGTGCGCACTCGTCGCTGATTTTCAGGGCTCCGAGCTCCCGGAGAAGCTCCACCACCACGGTTTCCGGACGGAAGGAGAGCTGTGCCCCGGGAATGCGCCGCTTGACGGCGTCCACGAGTTCCTGCGCCGAATAGGGAGGCGTGATCCCGGCGATGTTGTAGACGCGCGTCTCGATCCGGGACGCATCGGCTGCGGCGAGCGTCTTCAGCGCCATGGCGGCGTCCTTGTAGTACAGGGCGGGGCATCGCGTCGCGGGCTCGCAGTTCAGGGTGTACGGCAGCCCCTTGAGGGGATACTCGATCGCCCATGCGTTGTAGATGGACATGTGGGCCGTCTTCGCCCCCGGCCCCACGATGGAAGGCAGGCGCACACCCCGGAAGTCCAGACCGAAACGCCGGTGGTACCACCGGCCTGCCAGCTCGCCGAAGGTCTTCGTGATGCCGTAAAAGCTCGAGGGCCGCTGGATGGTGCGATCGTCGATCGTGTCCCCCGGGATGTCCTTGCTGTAGGTGGCGATCGTGCTTCCATAGACGACCTGCCTCATTTTCTTGATGCGGGCCGCCTCGAGGATGTTCCGGGTCCCGACGACGTTGGCGTCGAAGGCGCCCCAGGGGTCGTTCTCCGAGGGCAGGGAGAGCATGCCGCCCAGGTGGAAGATCCGGTCGACCCCGTGCCGCTCGACGCAGTCCATGACGACGGGAAGGTGAGCAAGGCTTCCCTTCTCGAAGAGGAAACGACCGCTCAGCTCCGTCAGCGGCCCCTGCACCGGTGCGATGTCGAAAATGACGGGTTTCTCCCCCTCGTCGATGAGGAGTTTCGCGAGGCAGGATCCGATAAACCCGGCCCCGCCGGTGATGAGAGTTGCCATGGTGAGTACCTGTAAATACCTTTGTATCGTTGTTTACCGGGGCGGGGGCACGGGAACGCCCCTTGCCCCCGCCCCGGTGGAAACGGATGCCGTTACTTCATCTTGCAGCCGGTCTGTTCGCAGGGCACCTCGACGTCCTTTGCGGGGATCATCGTGGCGGGGCCTTCGAAGGCGTGCTCCTTGTAGAACTTGTTGTTTTTCACGATCTCGACGGCCCAGTAGGGCGTCTGCGCCTGGTGATCGCAGGCCCTCATGGTCCAGGTCCCGGCGATGCCGTCATAGGAGAGTCCTTCCCAGGCCTTGATCACGGCGGGAATATCGGTTGTGCCTGCCTTCTTCACCGCCTCGGCCCACATCATGGTGGCCATGTAGGCCTTGCCTCGCAGCCACGTCGGGTAGTAGCCCTTGTCCTTGTAGAACTTCTGGACGAATTCCTGGTTTTTCTTGTTTGGAATGGAGAGCACGTAGACCTCGGCCCCCATGTCGCCGACGATGAGCCTGTCGTCGCCGAGCGATTTGATCATGACCTCGTCGTTGATGTAGTAGGAGTACACCTTCTGCTTCATGCCCATGGGCCGTCCCTGCTTCA
>DASRZY010000305.1:0-7092 GCA_035685905.1 Syntrophales bacterium | reverse complement strand
CTATTACATCTACACCGTCGACGGCCCGTGCGTGAGCGTCGATTTCTACTCCGATGACCACGGCAACTGGCTGTCGGACAACAGTTACCCGGAAGGCCCGACCAACGCCGGAAGCCAGGTCACCCCCACCTTCAACTTCGTCAAGAAAGAGACCTGGGGCTATTGCCAGAACGGCAAGGAATTCCCCGTGGAGCAGACCAAGACTTACACCACGGTGCAGGACAGCTTCGAGGGCACGACCGCCAAGATCCTGGACGGCACCAACAACAGCACTGCAACAGACTACAACAACCGCGCCTTCACAAAGACCGTCAACACCGGCTGGGTTGACGTAGACCGGTGGTGCGAGAAGTATCCCGCGCACACGTGGCACCCCCATCTGGATCTCGCGAGCAACATCTTCACGTTGAAGGGCATGGCTGACCTGGGCAGCGAACAGACCGACACGTATGCGCTCTCACTCAGCTACGATCACCACAGATTGCTCCCGATACAGCTCGGAAAGGTCCTTCTGGGCCTGGTCACCAAAGACGAGGGTGGCCGCTGGGTCAATGCCGTGGACAGGAACGTCGGAGGTACAAAGAAATTCGTACTCGGCCCTTACAAGTCCGGCTATGAGCTCGGCACCTACGGTGTCGACCTGAAAGCCCGGACCGTCTGGGCGGTCATCAACTATAATGGCGATTTTGCCGCCGCCGGTTTCAAACACAGCGAGGATAGGTAACCCGGCAGAATGAATTGATCGAGAGAAGCGGGCGCGATCATCCTGGTCCTTCCCGGGACATGCAATTCAGCAATCGCAGAAACAGAGCATTCAAGGGTTTTCAATGAGGAGCCCACGAGAGACGCGGGCTCCTCATTTTTCCTTATTTGTCTTGCCTTGCCCGGCGGGGGAAGGGTAATCTGTAAGCAAATGATGAAGGAGGTGTGAGCATGCAGGACTTTATCAGGAATCTGAAACTGCTCGGCATCGGCCTTTTCTACACGGGGAAAGAGAAGATCGAAGAGACCGTTGCGGAGCTGATCAAGAAGGGGGAGATCTCCGAGCCGGAAGGCAGGGCATTGGTCGATGAACTCGTCGCAAAATCGAAGGCAGCGACGAAGGATCTGGAAGAGTGGATCCGCAAGATGATGTCCGACATCCAGGCCCCGATGAAAAAAGAAATCGCCGTACAAAAGAAAAAAATCGAGAAGCTCGAGAAGGCGGGAGCCGGAAAGGGCGTAAAACGCGCGAAGAAAATCCCGAAGAAACTTGCGAAAAAACTGCCCAGATCACTCCGGAAGCCGCGGACATAGAGGATCCTCCTTCCCATCCGAAGGCATCCCGGTAAAGAACGCAACGATGTCCGGCTTGCTTCAGCATTTGCCGGAGAATATCCGCCGCCCCTTCTCCGGCAAGAGCCTCAGGGGCGGTGTCGGTACATCCTCGACGATCTCAACTGATTTGTAGAAAGACGGAATGAATCAGCATCTTTCGTTTAAACAGCTGGTCGCGCCGAAAGGCCTTTGCCGCGTATGGAAGTGGAATGCGGCAGAGCCCATCAAGGAGTCTTTCTTGACCGCGTCCGGGCGCCGATCAGGGCGGTGCTTCTCTTCTCCGCCGAGGCCCCGGTTTTCTGGTACTTCTGGGCCACGGTGATCAAGTCCGTCACGCTCGGGTGGGAAAAGGAGCCTTTCTCGTCCCAGCCGAGACTCTTCATGAGCGCCACAATCCGGTCGGGGACGGTTGCGTCGTGAAGGAGCGGGTCCTCCATGGAGACATGGAAGCGAACCGTCGCGCGCCAGGGAAGGCTTTCGGCAAAAGTGCTCAGCTCCCTGTCCTGGGCGTGGAGCATGGCGCGCTCGGCCACGATGAAGAAGAGGCGGAGATCGTCGTCGGCACGCCCGAAGAGGTTTCCCAGCCTGAGCAGTGGGGCGATCTTGCGGGCCTCGGAGGCAAGTCTCGACGGAACCAGGATGGTCTGCGTGCCGCCGCCTGCGAGGCGGGCGAAATCGAAATCCGAAACGGACGGCAGGGTATCCCAGAAGAGGAAACGGATGCCCGCACCGGCAAAACGGGCTTTCAGCTTCTCGAGGGTCTTTTCATCATGGGCCGCGGTGATGATCATGGAGTACCGACCCGAGGCTTCGGCGATCTCACGGCATATGCCGTCGAGCTTAAGCTTTGCCGTGGCCCAGACACAGTCGTCGAGATGCTCTGTTTTCGTTCGCCGGAAAAGCATGGAGCCCTCGTTCGGAATCATCAACTGACATAACGAACTAGAGCAAGTTTGTTACAATTTCATTACAGTTGCGTGAAGTTTCGATGACAACTGCGGCCAGGGAGGGAATCGCTGCCCTCGAAAAGAGCGAATCTTCAGCAAAGCACACGTGCTCGGTATTGCAGGAATGCGCGAAAAAATTGATCCTCATGTTTAAGAAATGGGGAAAAAAAGGGCGGAAGCGGGCGAATTGAGCTTTCAACTCCGGTACAAGCGAGGAATGCGTTACTTGTAATCGACTCTTAACACAACTGTAATGAAACTGTAACAATTAAGCATTATTTTCCGGTCAAACGCAATGAACTCGAGAAACATCACGAACCAACATTACGAAGGAGGAAGCAACACTATGAAAGCGATTCGAATCCTGACCCTCGGTCTGGCGTGCGCGTTTCTTCTCACGGGAACAGCCGCCTTTGCGAAGGACACGATTGTTGTGAACGGTTCCACGACGGTCCTTCCCATCGGCCAGGCGACGGCGGAAGCGTACATGAAGAAGGATCCCAATGTGAACATCTCCATCTCCGGCGGCGGCTCCGGCAACGGCATCAAGGCACTCATCGACAAGACGACGCAGGTCGCCATGTCGTCGCGCGACATGAAGAAGGAAGAGATCGATCTGGCCAAGTCGAAGGGCGTAAACCCCGTGGAGCACAAGGTGGCCATCGACGCCCTGACCCCGCTCGTGCACCCCTCGAACCCCGTGGCCAACCTCACCATCGAGCAGCTTTCGCTCATCTACCAGGGCAAGATCACCAACTGGAAGGAAGTGGGCGGAAAGGACCTGCAGATCGTGGTCATCTCGCGCGACACGAGCTCCGGCACGTATGAGAGCTGGCAGGAGAAGATCCTCCACAAGGAGAAGGTGACCCCGAAGGCCCAGCTCCAGGCCTCGAGCGGAGCCGTCGTGCAGGCCGTCACCAAGAACCGTTACGCCATCGGCTACGTCGGGATCGGCTACGTGAACAAGAGCGTCAAGGCCGTGAAGGTCAACGGCATCGAGGCGAACGACAAGAACGCCCTCAACGGGACCTACCCCATCGCCAGGCCGCTCTTCATGTACACCGACGGCGAGCCCAAGGGGCCCGTTGCCGGTTACATCAACTTCGTGAAGGGGCCCGAGGGCCAGAAGATCGTGAAGAAGGAAGGGTTCGTGCCGCTCCCGACCAAGTAGCCCATACGACGGCTGACCGGCGCAAGCGAATCTGCGGGCCTGTTCTTTACGTTTACAACCTCATCAATTTGCGATAGACAGCAGGGGTTCGATTGTTGCCGCCCATGCGGCGACAAATGACCCCTGCTGTAGTTATTCAGGTGGCCGAGCCATGACGCGGAAAATCAAGGAACTGATCATCAAGAGGGTCTTCTTCCTCTTTGCCTGCGTTTCCATCATGATCCTGGGGCTGATCATCGCCTTCCTCTTCCGGGAGGGGCTGCCCATCTTCGGCGTGGTTTCCGTCCGGGCGTTTCTCTTCGGAAGCGAGTGGTATCCGACGTTCAACCCGCCGTCCTTCGGCATCTGGCCCCTCATCGTGGGCTCTTTCATCGTCACGTTCTTCGCGACCCTGGTCGCGGTGCCCGTCGGGGTGCTCTCGGCGGTCTACATCTCCGAAATCGCCCCGCCCTCGATCAAGGAGATCGCCAAACCCGTCATCGAGCTGCTGGCGGGCCTGCCCTCCGTGGTGCTCGGGTTTTTCGGCATGGTCGTGCTGGCCCCCTGGCTGCAGGACACCTTCGATCTGCCCACGGGCCTCAACATCGTCAACGCCTCGATCACGCTGGCGCTGATGGCCGTCCCGACCATCTCGAGCATCTCCGAGGACGCCCTCTACTCCGTGCCGCGGGAGTTCAAGGAAGCCTCCTACGCACTGGGAGCAACGCGCTCGGAGACGATCCTGCGGGTGATCATCCCATCGGCTCTCTCGGGCATCTCCACGGCCGTCATCCTGGGGATGGCCCGTGCCATCGGCGAGACGATGGTCGTCCTCATGGTGGCCGGCGGCGCCGCCGCGATCCCGGAGAGCATATTCGACTCCGTGCGGCCCATGCCGGCCTCGATTGCCGCGGAGATGGGCGAGGCGCCCTTCCGGAGCGATCACTACCACGCCCTGTTCGCCACGGGCATCGTCCTGTTCTTCCTGACCCTGGCCTTCAACCTGGTTGCGGACTACGTTTCCAACAAGTTCAAGGAAGTGGGCTCCGGAACCCTGTGAGACAAGCGATTCGGACCGGACTGAAAACATGAATACGGCAGCGCTGCAATCCTCCATGAAATGGCGGTACTTCAAGCAGAACCTCTTCTTCGGCGTGGTGCGCTTCTCGGCCCTTCTCATTGCGCTTGCCCTTGGCGGGCTGCTCGTCTACATCGTTGCTCACGGGTACGAAGCCCTCAGCTGGGATTTCCTGATCCTTCCCCCGACGGACGCCATGACGAAGGGCGGCATCATGCCGGCGATCATCGGGACCTTCTACCTCACGCTCGGCGCCATTTCCGTGGCCCTTCCGCTGGGGATCATGTCGGCCATCTATCTGAGCGAGTACGCCAAGCAGGGCCCCGGCGTGCGGATCATCCGCATCGGCGTGAACTGCCTGGCCGGCGTGCCCTCCATCGTTTTCGGACTGTTCGGCCTCGGGCTCTTCGTCGTGTTCCTCCAGTTCGGCTCCTGCATCGCATCCGGTGCGCTGACGCTGGGATTCCTGATCCTGCCCACGATCATCGGCGCCTCCGAGGAGGCGCTCAAGGCCGTGCCCGCAACCTTCCGGGAAGCGTCGCTTGCCCTCGGCGTCTCGAAATGGCAGACCATATACCGGATCGTGCTGCCGAATGCCCTGCCGGGGATCCTCACGGGCTCCATCCTCGGCATCGGCCGGGCGGCCGGCGAGACGGCGCCCATCATGTTCACCGCGGCGGCGTTCTACACGGTGCAGCTGCCCTCGTCGATCTTCGACGAGGTCATGGCGCTGCCCTTCCACATCTACGTGCTGGCCACGGCGGGCACCCACATCGAGGAGACGCGGCCCATCCAGTACGGGACGGTGCTGGTGCTCGTGGGCCTCGTGCTGGGCGTCGATCTCATCGCGATCCTGATCAGAAGCTACATCAGAAAGAAAAAAAGGTGGTAGCCGTGGAAGACAGCATGATCATCAAAACGCGCAACGTGAATTTCTATTACGGCGGGTTCAAGGCCCTGACGGACATCTCCATGGACTTCGAGAAGAGCCAAGTGACGGCTCTCATCGGCCCGTCGGGCTGCGGGAAATCCACGCTGCTGAGGCTTCTCAACCGGATGAACGACCTCATCGACGGCACCAGGGTCGAGGGCGAGGTCATCTTTGAAGGAAAAAATATCTATCATCCTGGCATAGATCCTGTAGATATTAGACGGAGGATCGGCATGGTCTTCCAGAAGCCCAACCCCTTCCCGAAGTCGATCTTCAGCAACATCACCTACGGGCCGAATCTCACGGGGATGAACAACAAGGGCGATCTGGAAGGGCTGGTGGAGTGGAGCCTCAAGCAGGCGGTGCTCTGGGACGAGGTCAAGGACATCCTGGGCCAGTCGGCCATGATGCTTTCGGGCGGCCAGCAGCAGCGGCTCTGCATCGCCCGGGCCCTGGCCATGAAGCCCGACGTGCTCCTCATGGACGAGCCGACCTCGGCCCTGGATCCCATCTCGACGGCGAAGATCGAGGAATTGATCCAGGACCTGAAAAAGCAGTACACGATCATCATCGTGACGCACAACATGCAGCAGGCCGCCCGGGTGTCCGACATGACGGGGTTCTTTTACCTCGGCAAGCTGATCGAGTATGATGAGACGGAGACGATCTTCACCAAACCGAATGTGAAGCATACGGAAGACTACATCACGGGACGTTTCGGCTAAACCGATTCAGGGGGAGGCAAGGGACATGGAAGAAGTCAAGCGCACAAGCCAGCACTACGAGATGGAGCTGCAGTCCATCAAGCAGAACCTCCTCTACCTGGGGGCCCTCACGGAACACGCGATCGAGAACGTGCTGATTGCCCTGCTCGACCGCAAGTCCGACGTGGCCCAGACGGTCATCGACGGGGATGCTGAGATCGACAAGCTCGACACGGAGATCGAAGATCAGTGCATCCGCCTGCTCGCTCTGCGGCAGCCCATCGCCCGGGACCTGCGTTTCATCACGACGGCCATCAAGATCAACGGGCATCTCGAGCGGATCGGCGACATGGCCGTGAACATCGCCGAGAGGGTCATCACGCTCAACGACGAGCCCCAGCTCAAGCCCTACATCGACCTGCCGCGGATGGCCGAGATCGCCCGGGAGATGATCCGGGGCAGCATCGACGCCTTTGTCCGGGAGGACTGCCAGCTGGCCAACCGGATCCGCCGGAATGATTCAACCATCGACACGCTCAACGAGCAGATCTTCCGGGAGCTGCTCACCTTCATGCTCGAGGATGCCCGCGCGATCCACCGGGCCCTGCTGATCATGCAGGTCTCGAAAAACCTCGAGCGCATCGCCGACCATGCCAAGGGGATCGCCGACATGGTGGTCTACATGGTCACGGGCATCAACGTGAGGCACCAGTGGCCCGGTGACACCCCCGATGAAATCTGCGACACGAAAAGAGAAGAGCGGTGATGCGCGGGAAGCTGTTCTTCAAGATCTTCGGCACCTACCTGGTGATCGCGGTGCTCGCCATCGGGATCATCGGATTGCTGGCCGTGAATCAGATCCGGGAAAAGCTGGATCGTCAAATTGAGGCCGAGCTTTTCGCCTATGCCCGGATCGTCGATCTCTATCCCATGAAGGAGATCGAGCAGCGGGCCGAACAGATTGC
>DASRZY010000304.1:0-17437 GCA_035685905.1 Syntrophales bacterium | reverse complement strand
TGAAAAGCCCCTCCAGCAGCACGCAGACCAGCGTGTACCCCATGATGAAGAGCATCCGCTCACCGTAGATTTTCGGGGAAAGGAGATAGGAGAGGACGAAGAGCATGACATAGATGAAGGTGTAGAGCCCCATGATCGTCCCCGACACGCAGTCGAGGAGAAAGCCCATCAGGAAGGCCAGCGCGCCCCCCCTCACCATGTCGAGATGAAACCCTGCATAGACGACCAGGATCAGGGACACTTCGACGCCGATCCGGCCGCCGAACAGAAGGTCCAGCAGCGTCTTCTGAAGGACGACAAGCAGGGTCGCAAAGATGGGAAGAACGATGTAGTAAACCATAAATCAGGGACCAGGGACCAGGGTATAGGGACCAGGGTATAGGGATGAGGAAAGGATTTTCTCCATCTCCCCCCTGAACCCTTGACCCTTGACCCTTAACCCTGTCTTCATTCTTTCTCCGTTTGCAGGATTAAAACTTCCTCTATTCTCGAAAAGTCCACCGAGGGCGCCACTTCGATCGTCTGAAAGAGCCCGGGGTCCTTTTTGTCGGCCCGGACAACGGTCCCCAGCATGAGTCCCTTGGGGAACATCCCCCCGAGACCCGAGGTGACGACAGCTTCGCCTGCTTTCACCTCTTCGGTGCGCTGCACATATTTCAGGCGCAACAGCCGGTGCCCCCCGCCCTGGAGGATGCCCTGGGCGCGGCTTCCCTGTATGAGCGCATCGATGTTGCTGTTGTAGTCGGTGACGAGCAGGATCTTGGAATAGCTCCAGGAGGACTCGATAACGCGGCCCACCACCCCTCCGGGCACGATCACGGGCAGGCCGTCCTTGACGCCGTCGGTCGATCCCTTGTTGATCATGATCGTGCGGAAGGGCGAGGACCCTTCGTTGCCGATGACCCGCGCGGCAATCGTCGGGTAGATGGTGCTTTCCTCGAGAGCCAGGACCCTCTTGAGGCGGCCTCCCTCGAGCGACATCTCCCGGAAGTAGTTCACTTCGCCCTGAAGGACCGCGATCTTCTTTTTCAGTTCCCGGTTCTCCTCCTCCATGCCGACGAGGAACAGATATCGCTTCCAGGCACCCCCCACGGAGCCCACGGTGGAGTTGATCGCGTTTTCGACAGGGGCCGTCACCTCGAAGACAAGCTTCTTCAAAACCCCCGGGCTCCCCGGGCGCCTGAGGCTCTGGGACAGGATGACGAGGGAGACGGCAATCAGGATAAAGGCTATGATGACGGCGAGATACTTCTTGAAAAACAACGCTCCTCACCTGCAATGAAATTGGAATCGCGGGCTATTGTTTCCAGGCGTATCCGTTGCGCGTGAGGCTGCTTCTCGGTGATGCGCGAGTTGATGCGGGTTGATGCCGCCTGCCGGTTTACAACTGGATGGCAACTTCTCTCAGAAGCTCCAGTTCGTCTAGAGCGATGCCGGATCCTCTTGCCACCGTGGACAGGGGGTCATCGGCAATGCTGATGGGAAGTCCCGTCTCCTCGCGCAGCAGTACGTCGATATTTCTCAGCAGCGCGCCGCCGCCGGTGAGCACAATGCCGCGATCCACGATATCGCCCGCCAGTTCCGGGGGCATCTGCTCCAGGGCATCGCGGATCGTGTCGACGATGATGCTGACGGGTTCCGCGATGGCCTCCCGGGCCTCTTCCGAATTGATCTCGATGATCTTCGGGATGCCCGAGATGAGATCCCTGCCCTTGACCTCGACGGTCTTGAGCACCTCGTCCGGGTAGGCACAGCCGATCGTCGTCTTGATCATCTCGGCTGTCCGCTCTCCGATCAGCAGGCTGTACTTGCGTTTCAGGTATTGCACGATGGCTTCATCCATCTTGTCGCCGGCCACGCGCACCGACTTGGCGTAGACGATGCCGGAGAGGCTGATCACGGCGACTTCGGTTGTGCCGCCCCCGATGTCGACGACCATGGAGCTCACGGGCTCCTTGATGGGAAGCCCTGCGCCGATGGCTGCAGCCATGGGCTCCTCGATGAGGTAAACCTCACGGGCGCCGGCCGACTCGGCCGTCTCCTTCACGGCGCGCCGCTCCACCTGCGTGACCCCCGAAGGGATCGAGACGATGATGCGGGGCCGGATGAGGGTTCGCCGGTTATGGACGCGCTGGATGAAATGCCTCAGCATCGCCTCGGTGATATCGAAATCGG
This sequence comes from Syntrophales bacterium, assembly GCA_035685905.1. Taxonomy (GTDB): domain Bacteria; phylum Desulfobacterota; class Syntrophia; order Syntrophales; family UBA2192; genus UBA2192. Next base: position 15,262 of record DASRZY010000304.1, on the reverse strand, counting down.
CAATGACGCCGCCCTTCATGGGCCGGATGGCCTCGATGTTCCCGGGCGTCTTGCCGAGCATGAGTTTCGCTTCGGCGCCCACGGCGAGCACCTTCTTGATCCCGCGGGAGTCTCGGTGAACCGCAACAACCGAAGGTTCACGAAGGACGATCCCCTTGCCTCTCACGTAGACGAGGGTGTTGGCCGTGCCGAGATCGACGGCCAGATCGTTGGAAAATTTTCCCAGAACAAAGTCAAACAGCAAAACAGTTCCTCCTTGCGTTACGGCAGAAACCGCCTGCAATGCTTGGCGATTTACCATTTGAAGTGCGAGATATACAGTATTTCAGCATACGAATCAATGCAAATTTACTAAAATTTAATTGCTTTTTCACCCTAATTGTAATAGGAATTTCTCCCTTATATCGCTTATCAAGGGGCACTTTATGCTTCAGTTCATGAGAAAACATGCCCAGAGCTGGCTCATCAAGGTCCTGCTGGGTCTCATCATCATCGTCTTCGTCCTGTATTTCGGGTCATCACGCTGGCGTGACCGCAGCGAGTCCCTTGTGACGATCGACGAGCGTGTCATCACCTTCGCCGATTACCGCAAGGAGTATCAGAATCTTCTCGACATGTACCGTCAGCGGCTGGGCCAGAACCTGACGGAGGAGGTCGTCAAGAGCCTCAACCTCAAGCAGCAGGCGCTGGACAACATCATCAACCAGACCGTGTTGCTCGCCAAGGCCGAAGAGATGGGCATCCGGGTGAGCGACGAGGAAGTACAGGCAATCATTGCGTACCAGCCCGCCTTCCAGCGCGACGGGGTCTTCGACCCCAAGCGCTACGAGCAGCTGCTTCGCTACCAGAAGATGAGCCCCGAGGAATTCGAGGCCCAGCAGAAGAAGGCCATCATGATCGCCAAGGTGCAGGACATCTTCCGGCAGGGTGTGATGGTCTCCGACAAGGAATTATCCGATCTGTACAGGCTTCAGTCCGAGCGGGTCAACCTGGAGCTCTTCAAGCTGCCCGCCCGGGCCTGCCGGGACAAGGTCAGCGCGTCGAAAGAAGACCTCGAAAAATATTACAACGATCACAAGGACGACTTCCGGGCCCCTGCAAAAGTGCAGGTCAAGATCCTCAGCTTCCCCGCCGAAGATTACATGAAGAAGGCGGAGGTCTCCGAGGCGGAGGTTCGCAGCGCCTACGAGGCCAACAAGAGCCGCCTGCCCCAGGTGAAGGGCGCCCCGCCCTCCTTTGACTCCTTGAAGGGCCGCATTGCAGAAGAGATCCGCCTCGCGAAGGCCATGGGACTTGCCGCCGAGGACGCCAAGAAGGCCCACGACACGATCTACCAGGAGGAGAACTTCGAGGCCTACGCCGCAAAGCACGGCCTCCGCGTCCAGGAGCGGGGTTTCTTCTCAGGCAAGGACATGCCGCCGGAGCTCAGACAGGTCCGCGACGTGGAAAACCAGCTCTTCAGCCTCCGCGTGGACGATATCACCTCCGTGCTCTCGTCGCCCCGGGCCTGCTACCTGATCAAGATCGTTGCAAAAAAAGAAGCATCCTCGCCGCCCTTTGAAGACGTGAAAAAGGACGTGGAGGAGCGCTGGGCAGCCGCCGAGTCGGTCACGGTCTGCCGCAAGGAGGCCGAAGCCGCACTGGCGCAGCTGCGCAAAGGCGAAGACATCCGGAAAGTAGCCAGGGAAAAGGGCGCTGAGGTGGTGGAAACGGGATTCTTTTCAGCGGGCTCCGAAATCCCCAAGGCCGGCTCGTCCCAGGATTTGATCAGTGCCGTCTTCCAGCTCTCCGAGAAGGCGCCGTACCCTTCAGAGGTGTATTCCACCAGCGACGGCACGATCGTCATCCCCCGCTTCAAGGATCGCAAGCGCGTCGACGACGGCTCCTGGGAAAAACAAAAAGACATGATGAAAATCATCCTGCTCAAGGCAAAGGAGGCGGAAACCTTCCAGGCCTGGCTCAGGGATGTTCGGGAGACGATGGAGAAGGAGGGAAAGATCAAGATCAGCGAGAACGTTCAGAAGCTCTAACTGGTCTGTCCAGTCTATTCCGTCTGTTCCGTCTATTCGGTCATAAAAAAGGATCGTGGAAAATTCCGCGATCCTTTTTTGTTCTTCACTGGTCACTGATCACTGGCCACTTCTTTTCATAACACATGACACATAACACATCTTCACTGGGCACTCACCACCAGTAGGGCCTTCCCCAGGGACCCCAGGGTCGCCACGGGTAGGGGCCCCAGTACCACGGGTCGTAATAGTATGGCGGGTACGGGACCGGCTGCTCCCACAGCTTCAATTCTTTCGCCTGGACGATGGGATAGGTGTACTGGATCTCGCCGATGGGCTGGATCTCTTTGCCGGCGATCTCGCCGCCCACAGTGACTTGCCGGCCTTTCTTGAAGATGTCGGGATCGAGGAAGCGGCCGACCAGGATGATGAACCGGCCCTCGGAGTAGTCGAGGTTCGTCGGCCGCTCCTGGATGTCCAGGGCTGTCTGCATGACCTTGATGGCCGTCGACTCCTTCAGGTTCGTCGTATCGATGATGACGCCGCCCCAGACGACGACCGCTCCTCTGTACTTGTCGGGGTTTTTCTGGATCTCCGGAAAGGGCGCGGTCTCTTCGGCCTGCCTGCGAATGTCCTGCGACATGGGTGCGCAGGATGTCAGCGCGGCCAGAAGGCTGATCAAGACGACCCTGCCGACGGTTCTCATCATCATCGACCGACTCCGATACCGATCCCGAACTGGACTGCCGGACCCGGTGCATAGGCGGGGTAAACATCCTCTGTTTTCCACAGGTAGCTCTCCCGCTCGATCAGCACGGGCACGTTGCGTGGCCCGTCATTGAGCATGACCGGCTGGCTGCCCTCGACCGCCCCTGCCACCGTGATCTTGCGCCCTTTCTCATAGATGAGGGGGTCCACAAACCTCTTGTAAATCACGATGAAGCGGCCCTGGGAGGGCGCCGTGACGTCCGGCCTCTGACCGCTCCCCAGGGGAAGCTGCAGGACCTGCACCCGCGTTTCGCTTTCTTTGACCAGGGTCTCGATGATCTGGCCGCCGAGGATGACAACGGCTCCCCGGTATCGCTGGGGCTGCTTCTGGAGATCTTGGAATGAAACCTTGTCGTCGGCCTCACGAATGACCTGATTCGAGAGAACGGATGTGCACCCGAAAAGAAGGAGAGAGAGGATGGCTGTGAGGGCGGTCGTTTTCGACATGGCGGGGCTCCGGCGAGGCAATGACGAAATTGCAATGGTGGGTCCATTCTAAGATATCGCCCTTCAATGGGCAAATGGAAAATGCTACCTCAATTGCCGCTGATGGTGTAAAGAACAAAGACTGTTCGTTGGTTCGTTAGTTCATTCATTTGTCAGTTCGGACTGCGACGGGGCGCTTGGGGCGTTTTACGTTTTAGGTGATTACGTTTTAAGCAAAAAGAGTCAAAAAGACTATCATCGGGAAAGGAACTTTAATGGACAAGAAAATTATTCTTTGCATCGGGCTCATCGTTGTCTTTTTCTTCACGTTGCTTTACTGGACGCGGTTCCAGGTCATCGACGTCCACGCCATGAACGGCGTGGGTTTCTACAAGATCAACCGCCTGACGGGCGAAACGGTACTGGTGAGCGGCCTGGACCAGATCCGCATCCTGCCGGTCAAGGACCTGGACCAGCCTTCGCTGCAGCTTCCGGCTCCGGGCAAGGCACAGCAATAAAAGGCTCGAGGAATGAGGTTCGAGGTACGAGGAAAGAAGGGGACGCCAGGCACCGCGATCTTCGATCCTTGTGCCTTGATGCTTTTCCCGGTTGTTGATAAGATTCCGAATCCCAGTAAAACCATGGGGGTGGATGCGGCATCCACCCCGGTCGAAACAGGAGGTGGGGGCATGAATCGCATCACTATGGCCTGTCGTATTTTTGCACTCGTTGCGATGGTTCTGTGCCTGATTACGGCGCTGCCCGGGTCCGGCATGGCCGCGCGGGAACCGATCAAGGTGGCCTTCATCTACGTCGGGCCTGTCGGGGATGCGGGCTGGTCCTACACCCATGACCAGGGACGCAGGTATCTCGAGAAGAATCTTGCCGGCGTCAAGACAGCCTATGTCGAGTCGGTCCCCGAAGGGGCCGACGCCGAGCGCGTCCTGACACAGTTTGCCCGAGACGGGTACAAGGTCATTTTCGCCACGAGCTTCGGCTACATGGATGCCGTCATCAACGTGTCCAAGAAGTTCCCCGATGTCTACTTCGAACATTGCTCGGGCTTCAAGACGGGGCCCAACGTTTCCACCTATTTCGGGCGGATCTACGAGGCCCGTTATCTCTCGGGCATCGTGGCCGGGAAGATGACGAAATCGAACCTCATCGGATACGTGGCGGCTCACCCCATCCCGGAGGTGATCCGGGGCATCAACGCCTTCACGCAGGGCGTTCGTTCCGTGAACCCCGTCGCGAAAGTCCGCGTCGTCTGGACGAACACCTGGTACAACCCCGCTTCGGAAAAGGAAGCGGCCAAGGCGCTCCTGGATGCGGGCTGCGACGTCATCGCCCAGCACCAGGACACGCCGGGCCCGATGCAGGCCGCCGAGGAGCGCGGCAAGTACGGCATCAGCTACAACTCGCCGATGATGCAGTTTGCCCCCAAGGCCGTGCTCACAGGCCCGGTCTGGAACTGGGGGCCCTATTACGCCAAGCGGGTCAAGGCCGCCATGGATGGAACGTGGAAATCCGGCCAGTACTGGGGGCCCATGGCTGACGGCGTTGTCGATCTCGCGCCATTCAACAAGGTCGTGCCGGCCGATGTCGTGAAACTCGTCACGGCGCAGAAGCGCGAGATCCTGCGCGGCAGGCTCCACCCCTTCGCCGGCCCCGTGAAGGACAACACGGGCAAGATCATGGTCCCGGCCGGGAAGATCATGTCGGATCAGGAGATGCTCAGCGTCAACTGGTTCGTCGAGGGCGTCGAGGGAACGCTGCCCAGAAAATAACTCCGGAGGCTCTTCTCGATGCACCCTCCGCTGGTTCAGATGCACGGCATCATGAAAACCTTTCCCGGTGTCGTGGCCAACGACGGGGCGGCGCTCGAGTTGCGTGCCGGCGAGATCCATGCCCTCCTGGGAGAGAACGGCGCCGGGAAGACGACCCTCATGAACATCCTCTCGGGCCTCTGCCGTGCCGATGCGGGCGAAATACGGCTCAGGGGCCAGGCGGTGGAGATCCGGTCGCCGGGGCAGGCCATCGCTCTTGGCATCGGGATGGTCCACCAGCGCTTCAAGCTCGTCCAGGGTTTCACCGTGACCGAGAACATCACCCTCGGCATGAAAGAGCCGCGATTCGCACTTCGCCTCCGCACCCTCGAAGAAACCATCGGGACGTATTCCAAAGAGCAAGGGCTCCCCGTCGATCCGCGGGCCTTCGTCTGGCAGCTCTCCGTGGGCGAGCAGCAGCGCGTCGAGATCGTCAAGGCCCTCTGGCGCGGCGCCGAGATCCTGATCATGGACGAGCCCACGGCCGTTCTCACCCCGCGTGAAGTGAAGGATCTCTTCAGCGTCATGAGGCGCATGGCCTCAGCAGGCAAGGCCATCGTCTTCATCACCCACAAACTCTCCGAGGTCATGGAGATCGCCGACCGCATCACGGTCATGCGGCAGGGCAGACAAGCCGCCACCGTGGAGAAAGCGGGAACATCCCCCGCAGAGCTCGCCTCGCTCATGATGGGCCGCGAGCACGCAGCCCCCGTGTGCGCCGCCACAACAGGCGAGCCGGGTGACGTGATGCTGGATGCCCGCGACCTCGTCGCCGAAGGCGACCGGGGGGAAAGGGCCCTGCGCAGCCTCTCTCTGGAAATCAGGGGCGGGGAGATCCTGGGCATTGCCGGTGTCGCAGGGAACGGGCAGCGCGAGCTTGCCGAGGCCATCGCGGGCCTGAGGAAAATTGCCGCAGGCTCCATCTGTGTAAACGGCGTCGAGGTGGCCAACCGTCCGCCCGCCCACGCCATTGCCGCCGGCGTGAGCTACATCCCCGAGGACCGCCTGGGCACAGGGCTTGCGGTCACACTGAGCGTGGCCGAAAACCTCATCATGAAAGCCTACCGGGGGACGGGGCTCTCGTCCGGGCCCTTCATCCGCCGCAGCAGGGTCCTCGACTGGTCCCGCCGTCTCGTGGACACATTCCAGATCAAGGCGCCATCGCTTGACACGCCCGTGTCAAGCCTATCCGGGGGAAACGCCCAGCGGGTCCTCCTGGCCCGGGAGACGGCGGCACGGCCGCTGCTCATCGTGGCGGCACATCCCACGCGGGGGCTCGATGTGGCGGCAACGGATCACGTCCATGCCGTCCTTCGAGAGCAGAGGCAGGCGGGCGCCGCCATTCTCCTGATCTCGGGGGATCTCGACGAAATCATGGCCCTCTCGGACCGCATCGCCGTTCTCTATGAAGGCGAGGTCCTGGGGGTGTTTGACTGCGCCGGTGCCGACATCGACCGGATCGGGCTGATGATGGGCGGCGTGCGGGACGGCCGCGAAAGAGGCCGTTCGTTGGTTGGTTAGTTGATTGATTCGTTAGTTTTTAACTAAAGAACCAAAGAACTAAGGAACTAATGAACTGCATTACGGTTGGTTCTTGAACTCGGGAACCAAGGAACTAACGAACCAAGGAACAAAGAAGCACATGTTCGTCATCGAAAGGCGCTCGGCCCCATCCAATCTCTACCGCATCCTGTCCCCGGTTCTGGCGGTGCTTTCCGCGCTCGTCTTCGGGGCCATCTTCCTGAAGCTCTCCGGTTTCGAGCCCCTGGCCGTTTACGGGAGCATGTGGCGGGGTGCTTTCGGCGACGCCTACGGACTCTCGGAAACGCTCGTCAAGGCCATCCCGCTTGCGCTCTGCGCAATGGGCATCACCGTGGCATTCCGGATGTCCCTCTGGAACATCGGCGCCGAAGGGCAACTCTACGCGGGTGCGATGGCGGCCGCGTGGCTTGCCCTCACGTTCCCGGACGCCCCTGCCCTTGCGCTCCTCCCCGCGATGGTGGCGGCCGGGATGACGGCCGGCGCCCTCTGGGCGTTGATTGCGGCGATCCCGCGGGCGTGGCTCGGAGCCAATGAGATTCTCACAACGCTCATGCTCAACTACATCGCCATCTTCTGGTCCGAGCACCTCATCCACGGCCCCTGGAAGGACCCGGCCAGTTTCAATTTCCCCCTGTCGCCGGCTTTTTCCGAGGCGGCGCGCCTGCCTGCCTTTGGAGACACCCGCATCCATGCGGGGCTCATCTTTGCGCTGGCCGCGGCAGCGGTCCTCACGATCCTGCTGCGCAAGACAAAGTGGGGCTACGAGCTCCGCCTGATCGGGTCAAGCCCTGTCGTGGCTGATTACGCCGGGATCAGCATCCCCCGGCATATCCTCATCGCCATGGCCGCAAGCGGGGCCCTGGCCGGTCTTGCAGGCATGGCAGAGGTCTCGGCCATCACGGGCAGGCTCCAATACGGGCTGTCCCCGGGTTACGGATACTCGGCAATCATCGTGGCATGGCTCGCGAAGTTGAGCCCCGCCGGCATCCTTGCAATGTCGGTGCTCTTCGGCGGGTTGCTGGTGGGCGGATATGCCGTGCAGTTCATCGGCGTGCCGGCGGCAGCAGTGAACATGCTCCAGGGGGCCATGCTCTTCTTCTGGCTTGCTGCGGATTTCTTCGGCAGCTACCGCGTGATCTTCCGGGGCCGTCCGCAGGAGGTGCGTTGATATGGAGATGGATGCCCTCATCGCCCTTTCCGCCGCGGCCGTGAGCGCCGGCACGCCGCTGCTTTATGCCGCCCTGGGAGAGATCCTCTGCGAGCGGTCGGGCGTGCTGAACCTCGGCGTCGAGGGAATGATGCTCGCAGGGGCTGTCTGCGGATTCCTGGTGACCGTCGCGACAAAGAGTCCCGCAGCCGGGATTGTGGCGGCCATGCTTGCCGGGGGCGCGCTTGCCGCCATCCATGCCTTCATGGCGATCACCCTGAGGGTCAACCAGATCATCAGCGGCCTGGCGCTTGCCCTGTTCGGGGCGGGGTTGAGCAGCTACCTGGGCAAGCACCTGATCGGGGTGCCCCTGCCCGTTTCCCCTGTTCCCGTCTGGCTGCCGGGGCTCTCCGAAATACCCGTCATCGGGCCGGCCTTTTTCCGCCAGGACCTGCTCGTTTATGGCTCCTACATCCTGGTGCCGCTGGCCTGGTTCTGGATCCACCGCACCCGCCCCGGGCTTCACCTGCGCGCCGTGGGGGAGAGTCCCGACACGGCCGACGCGATGGGCGTGAATGTCTGCCGCATCCGGTATGCGTACATTGTTATCGGGGGGATGCTCGCAGGGCTCGGCGGGGCCTATCTATCTCTGTTCTACGCCCCCTGCTGGATCGAGAACATGACGGCCGGGCGCGGCTGGATTGCGCTGGCGCTCGTCATATTTGCCGTCTGGAACCCGTTGCGGGCCCTGGCGGGGGCCTGGCTTTTCGGTGGAATCGAAGCGCTGGGTTTCCGCATCCAGATCCTCGGTGCAGCCATATCGCCTTTTTTTCTCAAGATGCTCCCCTACCTCTTCACCATCGTCGTTCTCATTCTCTTCACCGTTTACAGCCGCCGCAAACGCATCGGGGCGCCGGCAGCGCTCGGGCTGCCCTACGAACGAGAATAACAGGCCGCTGCGCGGCAGTGATCAGTGGCCAGTGACCGGTGACCGGTGAAAAACAGTGTTCAGTGTCATGTGTCATGTGGAAGAAGTGAAAGAAAGTGTCTGAGTGCATGAGTGATCACGTGAAAAAGGATACAGGTTTCTCGGTCCGGACGCCGGATGTCCGACTCCGGCCGCAACGCAGCGCCCATCACTCCTCGGACCTCGCGTCTATCTGGTGAAATCTGCGTGGAAAAAAACCTTGTATTCGGCGATTTAAACGGTGTAAATTATATTAACGATTGCATGATTTGCAGATTGCCTGCCGGCGAGTCCGCTGATACAGGCCGGACAGAGCCGGCATGAAAAAACCTTTCCGATCATCCATGCGGGTCAAGACACTTATTATCCCGGTTCTTCTGCTCTTTGCACTCATCGATTTCTCCCACGCGCAGACCGAATACCGTTATACAGCGGCCGCCAAAGACCCGTCAAATATCATCACCGTCATCGGCCGGATGGGTATGCACACAGTCCAGCCGGGGGAAACGCTCCTTGACATTGCAAGAACGTACGACCTGGGAATCTCCGAGCTCACGGCGTTTTATCCCGAAAAGGATCCCTGGGTGCTCGAAGAGGGGAGCCAGCTGCAGATTCCTGCGCTCTGGATCCTCCCACCGTCAAAGAGCCGGGACATCGTGATCAACGTGCCGGAAATGCGATTGTACCGTTTTCACGCGAAGAAAGAGTCGGTCAGCACGTATCCCGTCACGGTCGGAGAGGAGGAGACACCCACGCCGCTGGGCACATTTCGCATCGTGGACAGGGAGATCGACCCGGAATGGAACATTCCCGCCAAGCTGCAGCATAAATACAGCCAGAAGATCATGCAGGCGGGGGACGACAACCCGATCGGAAAATACTGGCTGGGCCTGTCCAAGCGGGGATACGGCATCCACGGGACGGACAACGCATGGAGTGTGGGCCGCATCCTCAGCAATGGCTGCATCCGGCTCTACCCCGAGGACATCGAGAAGCTCTTCCCCGATGTTCAGAGGGGAGCGGTCGTGGAGATCATCTACGAGCCTGTGAAGTTCGGGTTCCGGAACAGGGTGATTTTCGTGGAGGTCCACGAGGACCCCTATGGCCTGATCGAGGACTTGGAGCAACACACACGCAGTGTTGCGCAAAAGATGGCTATCGATGATTCGCTGGACTGGGAGAAGGTCTACCAGGCCATGGACGTGAAGGACGGGGTCCCCACACCCGTGGGTACCCTGCCAAGGGGATATGGCACAAAGAAGTCATCGAGTCGCCGGTAGAAGGTTCAAAATCCTTTACAATCCATCATGAAAGGAGGAAAGAGAAATGAAGTCACGTTTTATCGTATTAGTGGTGTTGGTCTTTGTTGCGGCCTTTTTCACGGGCTGCGCCACGACGGGTGATCTGGAGAAGCTTCAGATGCAGGTCAAGGAAACGGCAATGAAGGCCGACCAGGCCGCGGCGAAGGCCGACATGGCTGCAAAGGATGCCGCGGCGGCCAAGTCAATGGCCGCAGCCAGCCAGGCTGACTGCGCGAAGGCATCCGATGCGTGCAATGCAGCGGCAGCCAAGGCCGAGCAGGCAGCGGCCCGGGCCGATGCTTCTGCGAAAGCGGCGGAAGACAACGCAAAGAAGACCGAAGCGATCTTCATGAAATCGATGAAGAAGTAGAGAAACAGACGACGGGCGAAATGGCCCGGCCGTCAGAAGCAGAAAAGGCGGTACCGGATTTTTCCGGCACCGCCTTTTCTGTTATTCCTTTTTTTGCCTTCTATTCTCTTCACTCCGTTTTACGGCCTGATCTCCACGGGTGTCCATATGGAAACGAGGTTCCACACCTCTTCGATCTCGTCGTTTGTCAGGGCGATGCAGCCATTGGTCCAGTTGAAAAGATACTGGACATCCCCCATCCAGAGCTTGTCCTGTTTCATCCCGTGGATCATGATGCTGTTGCCCGGCGTCACTCCCAGGGATCTAGCCCGTTCGATGTCGTCCTGATTTGGATAATTCAGATGCAGGGCCCTGTGGTAGATACTTTTGCGTACCTTGTAATCGACAAAATAGAGCCCCTCGGGCGTCCTTTTGTCTCCCTTCTGGACCTTGGGACCCTCCGGGTTGCGGCCCAAGGCGATCTTGTAGGTCCTGACCTCCTTGTCCTGCTTCAGGAGCGTCATCGTCCGCTTCGACTTCTCGACAATGATGCGATCCACCGGGCCGTCCGTTGCAGGGGACATCGCCGAAGCCGGGACGGATACGGAAAAAGAGAACAGAAAGACCGTGGCGGCCAATGCGGCCGGGATCGTTTTGAGAGTGAGGTTGAGTAGGCGTACGTTCATCTTCAATCAGCGGCGGAATTTCGCGTCATCCCTTACCATGGTTCTTTTGTTTTTTGCAAGATATCTGCCATATCGGCCATCCTTGCCGGAAGGAATTCGGCGACACTCTGTCTGCTGCAAGGGATCCTGCCGGGGAATAACAGCACTTGCCCTGCCTGGCCGAGTTGATCCTGAAAAGCGTAAGAAGCGGTGGGATACGGACCGGTGACAATGATGTTCCACAAACAAAAAAGCAGGGATAGGGTGCCCTGCTTTTTTGTTTATTCCGGCTCGGCGCGAGGAAATCTTCTCCTCTTTGCCCGATCAACCTGTCAGTAGTTACTTCTTGTCTCCCGGGATGATCATGGGGCCGCACATGGGGTCTGCCCAGTTCTTGCCGTTGAGCAGCTCACGGGTAATCAGCTCCCGCTTCCGCTCTCTTCTGCTGATCTCTTTTCTCCGCATGGATTGTCTCCTGTAGTTTCAATATTGAGTATCGGCCGATCCTCTTTCGCTGCTCACCGGTACAGGACCCGTTTCTGAACGTAGTGCAGGCGGCTTGCCGGTTCGCCCAGGGGCGTATTTGCCCTCTCGTTCAAGAAGTCGGTCCTGGGGACTGCCTGTGTTTTCATCCTCGCTGTTGCATCGGTGAACATCGCGCCGAATCTCCTTACCCGTGATGCCGACTCAGCATCATCTGCAGCCAATCTACATGCCGGACCCGCACGCCGCAATCGGTGCCGCTCTGAAACTTCCCTCAGACAATATGACCGGGGTTTGTCAGACGGGAACCGCAATGGGCATCAGTGAGCGTCTGATGCGCCGTTCAGCACGGACGAATCGAGTATTAAGTTTCAAGTTTTAAGTGTTAAGCGGGGAAAAGAAAAACCCCGCCGGAACGACGGGGTGAGTTATCCCTCTTTTTCACTGGCCACTGGTCACTGCCGCGCAGCGGCCTTCAGCCCAGCAATTTGTTCTGGATGGCGTACATGGTGATCTCTGCATTCGTGGTGAACTGCATCTTCTCCAGGATGTGCCGCCGGTAGGTGCTGATGGTCTTCACGCTCAGGCACAGCTCGTCGGCAATCTGGGTCACCGTCTTGCCCGAGGCGATCAGGAGCATGACCTGGTATTCCCTGTCCGAAAGCTTCTCGTGGGGTGTCTTTTCCGCGTCGCCGTGCAGGAAGTAGGTGAGCTTCTCGGCCAGGGCCTCGGTGACGTAGCGGCCTCCCTGGGAGACCTTGCGGATGGCCGAGATGAGCTCCTTGGGTGTGCTCGCCTTGGTGAGATAGCCCGAGGCGCCGTCCCGGAAGGCCCGCACCGCGTACTGCTCCTCGGGGTAGATGCTCAGGATCATGACGGGCAGGTGCGGCTTCTGGCCCTTGAGTTCCTTGAGGATCTCGAGCCCGCTGCGGCCCGGCATGGAGATGTCCAGCAAAATCAGATCGAAATCCTTCTTCTGGATCAGGTCCAGAACTTCCTGCCCGTTGCCGGCCTCGCCGGTCACATCCATGTCGGGCTGGCTCATGAGGATCTTCTTGTAGCCCTCGCGAACGATGGGATGATCATCGGCGATCAGGATTCGAATCTTTTTCATGCTCCTTCCCTTTCTTCATGAGTGGTATGCTGACCTTGACCGTCGTCCCCTGGCCTTTTCTGCCCGAGATGATGGCCTCGCCTCCCCAGTGGTAGGCCCGCTCCCGTATTCCCAGTAAACCATACGAGTTCGGTTTTGCAAGCTGTTCCTGCGTGATCCCCTTGCCGTTGTCCCGGACGACCAGCTCGACCCGTTCGGGGCTCTGCTTGAGGCTGATGGTCACCCGGCTCGCCTCGGCATGGCGCGAGATGTTCGTCAGGGTCTCCTGGCAGATGCGGTAGATCGAAAAGGACAGATCCGCGTCCAGGCGCAGATCCTCGGGGTCCATGGAGACCGCACACTTGATGCCGGTGCGCTTCTGGAAATCCTTGGCGAGCCAGTCGATCGCCACGGCGAGCCCCAGGTGATCCAGCATCCCCGGCCGCAGATCCATGTAGATGCGCTTGACCGTCTCCATCGTCATCTCGACAAGGTGGATCGAGTCTTCGGCCTTCTTCGCAAGGTCTGTCTGCCCGGGCGGGATGCTGTTCGTGAGAAGGACCAGGTCCGTGTTGAGCGCAGTCAGCAGCTGCCCCAGCTCGTCGTGCAGATCCCGGGCGATGCGGGTGCGCTCCTTTTCCCGTGCCGACTCGAGGTGGGCCGAGAGGTTGCGCAGCCTCTCCCGCGACTGCTCCACTTCGGTCTTGGCGCGATTGAGGTCCGTGATGTCCTGGTAAGTGATGACAATGTTGCCTTCCTTGAGACTCTCGCCGATCCGGGAGGCGGTGATCATGCAATCCACGTCGGCGCCGTCCTTGTGACGGCACTGGAACTCCATCTTGAAGGTCCGCTGCTTTTCGAGGGCGGTGTACAGGATCCGTGCAATCTCCTCGTAGTCCTCATCGGAGCGGTAAAAGACGCGGACGCTCTTGCCGATGAGATCCAGCGCGTCCCAGCCGAATACGGACTGGACCCCGTCGTTGGCAAAGATGATCCTGCGGTCCTGCAGGCCGATGACGGCATGCGGGATCGCCTCCAGGATGGAGGCTTCCAGGGCCTCCAGGGCCTCGAGACGGTTGCGGTCCTCGGTCTGCTCGGTGATGTCCATGGAGTTCCCGAGGACAGCCCGGGAGCCCTTGTAGGGGATGAAGACGACCGTCTCCATCATCCACCGGATGCGCCCGTCCTTGGTGACGATACGGAATTCATGCGGCGAGCTGCGCTTGCCGCGCAGCAGCTCACGGGCCTGCTTTCGCACCTTCACCCGGTCCTCGGGGAAAACGAGGCCCATGGAGCTCATGCCCACGAGCTCCGAGGGGTCGTAGCCCGCAAAGGCCGCCGCATGGTGATTCACGTACTGGAACTTGCCGTCCTGGACGACGTAGACTCCTGCCTGGGCGCTCGAGGCAAAAAGCTTGTAGGACTCCTCGGCGCGAATTCGGTCCGTGATGTCCTCATAGGTGATCACGACCCTCTTGTCTTGGAGGGTCTCCCCGATTCGGGAGGCGCTGATCAGGGCCTCGAAGGGGCTCCCGTCGCGTCGACGGCAGGTGAACTCGAGGCTGAACGTCCGCTGGCGCTCCAGGTTCGAGTACAGAACCTTGGCGATCTCCTTGAACCCTTCCTCGGTGGGGTAGAGCAGGCGCGTGGAGCGGCCGATGAGCTCGGAGGCCTTCCGGCCGAAGACGCTCTCGACGCCGTTGTTGGCGAAGATGATCCGGCGGTTCTTCAGCCCGATGACAGCGTGGGGAATGGCATCCAGGATGGAGGCCTCGAGGGCCTCGAGCTCGGCCAGCTTGGTCCGTGCCTTGACCTGGCGGGTCACGTCCATGGAGTTGCCGAGGACGGCCCGTTCGCTCCGGTAGTGGATGGGCGTCACCGTCTCGGCAATCCAGCGCAGATCCCCGCTTTTCCCGATTGTCATGAACTCGTAGGGATGGGAACGCTTGCCTTTCAGCATGGCGATGGCGTTTTTCCGGACCCTCTCGCGGTGATCGGGGTGGACGAGGCTCATGGAGGACATCCCGATGAGCTCGTTGCGGTTGTAGCCCCAGTAGCGGGCGGCATGCTCGTTGACGAAGCGGAATTTCCCGTCCTGCAGGACGTAGATGCCCGCACGGGACGTCCTCTCCAGGCTTCGGTAGAGGCCCTCTTCGAAGAGGCAATCCGTCTCCGAGCGTTTCAGCTCATCGATCTGCTTGCGCAGATTCGCCAGTTCCGTAATCAATTGTTCCCGTGATTTTGCCTGAGCCAAACGACACTCCCCTGTTCTGCGATCACTGTCTTTGCTGGCAGGTTTAATACGATCCTCGGGGTTTGTCAAACCATTCCCCGCCTGCGGCCGTTGCCGGGTCTGTCGACCCGGGAGCACCGGAACCCCCGTTGTGCCTGATGTCGGGGCCCCGCGCTCTCCGCCTGTGGCCTTTCCGGGCGCATCAGACTGTGTCTGATGGATGTCTTCGCCCCTGTCTGAGGTTCAGCTCAAGTATTGTCTGATCCCACTTTCAGACGGTCACTGATTTCTTCCGGGACCCGATTCGGTTAAGGTGGCATCGAAAGAAAAGAGAACGGGCAAGACCCAAAGGAGATGCGCAGATCATGACGGGAAGGATATTGATGAGAGCCAAGACGGACATGACCTCCTCCCAGATCGGGGAGCGGGCTGCGAGGATCCCCGGTGATCCGG
>DASRZY010000303.1:0-12513 GCA_035685905.1 Syntrophales bacterium | reverse complement strand
CAACGCAGCGGAAGCCATCCCCAACCTGCTCAACCCCTTCTGGATGCTCCCTCTGCTGGGCCTTCTCCACATGAGGGCGAGGGACCTCGTCGGTTACTCCGTCCTTCAGATGTTCGTCCACATCCCGCTCGTCTTCTTCCTGTGCTGGTACTTCGCGACGATCATTCCATTCGTACCGCCCGTGAAGTGAGGCAGGCAATCTGAACAAAAAAGGCGCCGATTCTTCGGCGCCTTTTTTTCTTCCTGTTTGTTTCCTCGGTCCTCGTTCCTCGAACCTCGATCCTCATATCCCGTAGCGGAGTTCGTTCCTCACCGGCGTTCCCTGGGCCGAAACGGTGACAATCTCGCCGACCGCCTGCAAGTCAGCCATCCGGCGAACAACACCCTGGAGGATAATGGCTTTGCCGTCGAAAAAGACCTTGAGCGTCGGGATCCTGAGTTTGAGATTGGTTGAAATGTGGGCCTTGATCCGGGCTGCGAGCATGCGCCCGCGCAACAGTTCCCATCCCTCCAGCGTCAGTTTCCGGGTTCTCTCCTGCAGGGCCTGGCATACGATGTCCGCGATCTCATCGAAGGTCTGCACGGCCGTGTTGAATACCATGTCGTACCAGGAAAGGTCATACCAGTCCCTGTGGAAATTGGCCCGGATGAACGAGGCCCTGTCGTTGTCCATCTTCTCGATGAGAAGTCTTGCGGTTTTCCGATCCACGTTGTCCTTCCGCATCACCCGGTCGATCCGCTGCTCCAGGGTGGCTGTGAGCCGCACATGCAGGGCGTGCGGGATCCCCTGGAGAAGGAAATTCGCGCCGCGGCCCACGAGGACGACGCGGTCATCCATGGCGCGATCATAGATGTAGGACTCCATGAGCGCCATGAGACCCTGGTACTCCCAGTCGAACTTGTCCCAGATCGTCGGCCGGTCTTCGTCGACATCGTTGAGCAGCGCGATCCAGCGTTCCCCCTGTCCCCGGAGATCGGACAGGATCCTCTCCTTGCCCACGTAATCGTATCTCATCCGCTCGGCTACGGCCGACCCGACTTCCTGGCCGCCGCTCCGGAATTCACGTGATATGGTCAGAATTGCCATCGGATATGAAACCTTTTTCGTAAGGGGTTTGTCGACAAGCTGATGAAGCGCACTGAAGGTTCAGGCAGATTTGTTTTTCGACGAAATCTGCCAGCGGACCCAGAGTTTCCCGACAGCGATGACGCCGACGGCGAACAGGGCTTCCATGGCATATTGGAACACAACAGACGGTGCGAAGGCCTCCGTGATGACAGGGTCCGTGAAGATCATCTCCGCACCGACTTTTCCCAGGATCGCGGCGCCCAGGTAGATGATGACGGGGTACTTGTCCATCAGCATGGACAGGAGATTGCTGGTGAAGACGACAAAGGGAATGCTCAGCCCCAGTCCGAAGGCAAGGAGAAACGGATTGCCCTTCGAGGCCCCCGCCACGGCCAGAATGTTATCCAGTGACATGGTCAGGTCGGCCACGACGATGATCCACATGGCCTGCCAGAGCGTCTTCGCCTCTCGCTGGCCCTCCTCCTCCGGTACTCCCTCGACAAATAGCTTGACGGCGACCCAGAGGATCAAGGCGCCGCCGATCAATTTGACATAGCCCATCAGCAGGAGCTTGGCGGCGAAAAACGTGATGATCACCCGCAAAACTACCGCGGCAGCCGCACCGACCATGATCCCTTTCAATCGCTGCTTTCGGGGTAACGACCGAACAGCCATGGCGATCACAACGGCGTTGTCCCCGGCGAGGATGAGGTCGATCAGGACGATGCTCAGGAAGGCGGTGACAAATTCCCAGCTGAAGCTGATGTGTCCCAGCAGATCCAGACTCACGTTAATGGATGATCTCCTGTTCCGATAATCTGATGACACGCTCGTGCAACGGCCACGAGGCGAGTCCCTAATTCGGCGACACTGGCATAAAAGTCCTCCTCTTGTCAACGAAATTATGCCCGGATTTGCTTGCAAATCCGGCTCTGTGAGCGGGGTTTGGCCTCGTATGGGCTCATTAGAAAAAGGGGGTCGACGAGGCGCACAGGGGTGCCGTTATGGCTTCACTCGGCGTTTTTGGGCAGACGTGATCCTCCCTCCGCGCGTTGCCAGATTCTCTATTGCAAGATGAGGGGTTGCTGTTATAATACACCCGATTTTCACCCGGCTTGCCTGATGGGCGGCAGGTCCCACGATTCACGGAGAGGGAAATCTCATGTCCAGAGATGCCGAATTCCTGAAGGAAGTGCAGAAGAAATTCGAGCAGAAGCTCAGGGAACACGAGATCTCAGTCATCGAGCACTGGAAAGAACGCCTGGATCGGATCTACGCCATGAGGCCCGAGGGGATCGCCCCGCTGCAGCTCGAAATCCGGAAACTCTCCGAGAACATGGCAAACCGGGTAACAACGTTAAAGAAGGGATATGATGGAGGAAATCGCTAACTTTCTATTCGAAGTGGGCATGTTGAACAAAACCCCGCGCACGGGGTTTCGGTTTCTCGGTTCCGGAAAAGAGTCCGTCGCAGAACACATTCTGAGAACGATTTTCATCGGCTACTCCCTCTGCAAACTCGACCCCGCAGCGGACGAACTGAAGGTCCTCAGGATGTGCCTCGTCCACGATCTTCCCGAGGCAAGGACGGGCGACCAGAATTACATGTACAAGAAATATGTCACCGTCGACGAGGAGAAGGCCGTTCGGGAACTGACGGAACAGCTGCCCTTCGGTGCCGAGATCAAGACCGTGCTCGAGGAATTCAATGAGAAGAAGACGAGGGAGGCCCTGCTGGCGCATGATGCCGATCAGCTTGCGCTCATCCTGCAGCTCAAGGAATGCGGGGATTTAGGGAACCAGTACAGCCAGGAGTGGCTGGACTTCGCAGTTCGCAGGCTCTGCACGGATCAGGGGAGAAAGCTGGCCGAAACGATACTCCGGACGGACTGGACACAGTGGTGGTTCGGGGACAAAAGCGACTGGTGGGTCAATGGCAACCGGAAATAGAACGAGGGAAGAGAAATGAAAAGAGTCCGCTCATGGATGGGGATTGCGGTCCTGGTTTTGATCGTTGCCGGCTGCGCCTCCGATGCAGAACTCAAGGAAAAGGCCAGTGGGTACATTCGCATCGGGGAGGCGAACATCCAGGCCGGCCAGTATACGCAGGCGTTGAAGGAGCTCATCGAGGCCGAAAAGCTGACCCCGAATGACCCCAAGGTGCACTACTATCTGGGGATCGCTTACGAACGAAAGGGGTTTGTCGATGACTCCGTCAAAGAGTTCCAGAAGGCCATTGCGCTCAAGCCCGATTATTCCGAGGCGCTGAATTATCTCGGCACCATTTATCTGACCCGTGGCCGCTATGATGAAGCCATCCTCTCCTTCAACCGGGCCGTTGCCAACCCTCTCTACGAAACCCCTTCCGTGGCCTTCTACAACATGGGGAGGGCCTATGTGGCAAAAGGGGACCTCAAGGGGGGCTACGCGAGCTTCAGCGAAGGGATCCGAAAGGAGCCGAACTCCTACCTGATTCCCGTTCTTGAACTGAACCTGGGTGTCATCGACTTCAGGGAGGGCGCCTATGCCGAGTCGGAGAAGCATCTGATGCGGACTGTGGAACGGGCCCCCACTCTTGCCGAAGGGCAGTACTGGCTCGGAATGGCGCAAATGCAGTTGCGCAAGCGCAAAGAGGCCGCAGAGTCATTCAAGAAGGCCATCCAACTGGCCCCCGATTCCGAATGGGCGGTGAAATCAAGGGAGAACCTGAACAGGCTGTAGCCCGGGGGAGTGCGGGCCGGCGGAAGAGCGATTATGGCAAACAAGAGACAACGACGGACAGAAGAATTCAAGACTCGGAAAAAAAAGAAGACCTTCAGGCTGTTCTTCATCCTTTCCGCCGTCCTCATCGGAGGCGGATTCCTGGCGTTTCTGATCTGGGCGCTCTCGGACTCCATCTTCCCTCCCGACGCGGAGCAAGCGGCGGCAAAACGGGAGAAGAAGGAAGTGGTGCTCTACTTCTCGGATGCCAACGAGCGGTTCCTCGTCGCGGAAAAGCGATTCGTACCCAAGGGGAAGAACACGGCGGCGCAGGCCGAAGAGATCGTACATTCCCTCATCGAAGGGCCGAAGATGGGGCAGATCCGAACAGTTCCCGCAGGGGTCAAACTGCTGGGAATTCGCGTGACCGACGGCACGGCAACTCTGAATTTCGACAACCCCTTTATCGAACAGCATCCCGGTGGAACCGCCAGTGAGGTGGCCACCGTTTATTCCCTGGCCAACACGCTCGCTCAGAATCTGCCGGAAATCAAGAGGGTCCGTTTCCAGGTGGGGGGCAAGGATGTCACGACGATCAAGGGGCACATCGATCTCCGGGAACCCATTTCCCCGAACAAGGATCTCGTGAAGCAGGCAGCAGGCGGATAAGGGACCTTCCGTGACGGAGGGGAAGGGATAGCCGCTCTGCAGCAGACGGGCAGATGCGTGCGGCGAGACAGGATTGGATCAGCCCATGGCCAGAGTAAAGCTTTCAAGAATCCGGAACATCGGCGTCGTCGCCCACATCGATGCGGGAAAGACGACCGTGACGGAACGGATACTCTTCTACACGGGGAAGTCCTACAAGATGGGCGAGGTGCACGACGGGGAGGCCGTCATGGACTGGATGCCGCAAGAACAGGAGCGCGGGATCACCATCACCTCCGCCGTTACCACCTGCGACTGGAGAAACCACGAGATCCACATCATCGACACGCCGGGACACGTGGATTTCACGATCGAAGTGGAGCGCAGCCTCCGGGTCCTGGATGGCGCCGTTGTCGTGTTCTCGGCCGTGGAGGGAGTCGAACCCCAGTCCGAGACCGTGTGGCACCAGGCCGACAAGTACAGCGTCCCCAAGATCGCCTTCATCAATAAGATGGACCGCATCGGAGCCGACTATTTCGGGGCCGTCGGGATGATGCAGGAGCGCTTCGTGTCCAGGCCGCTTCCCGTCCAGGTGCCCCTGGGCGAGGCGGAGAATTTTCGGGGTATCGTCGATCTGATCCGCATGCGCCTCATCACGTGGCAGGAGGGCACCCTGGGCGCGGCCTTTGACGTCTCCGAGATCCCGGCAGACTTCCGTGCCGAAGCGGAATCCCACCGTGAACAACTGCTGGAGAAGCTTGCCGAGGCCGATGACGAGATCGCTGATAAATATCTGGGCGAGCTCTCGATCACGGATGCCGAGCTGATCCGTGCCATCCGCAAGGCCACCGTGTCCCTCAAGCTTGTTCCCGTCCTGTGCGGGGCAGCCCTCCGGAACAAGGGGATCCAGCCCATCCTGGATGCCGTCGTCGATTTCCTCCCGTCGCCCGAAGACGTTCCGCCCGTGAAAGGCATCAACCCCGTCACCAAAGTGGAGGAGACACGCAACGCGAGCGACAGAGAGCCCTTTACGGCGCTTGCCTTCAAGGTGGCCATGATGGAAGGCCGCAAAATCACCTATGCCCGAATTTACTCGGGTCTGCTCAAATCAGGCGACGAGATCTACAATGCCACGAAGGGGAAAAAGGAAAAGGTGGCCCGGCTTCTGAAGATGCACGCCAACAAGCGCGAGCGCATCGATGTGGCCGGTGCGGGGGATATCATCGCCATTGCGGGACTCAAGGACAGCACAACCGGGGACACGCTCTGCCAGGAATCCAAGCCCATCATCCTGGAGTCCATCGAGTTCTATACCCCCGTCATCAGCCAGGCCATTGAAGCAAAGACCCCGGCTGATCAGGAGAAGCTGCCCGAAGTGCTCGCCAAGATCACCGAGGAAGACCCCACGCTCAAGGTAAAATATGATGATGAAACGGCTCAGACCATTATCTCGGGGATGGGCGAGCTTCACCTCGATATCGTCGTGGACAGGATCCTGCGGGAGTACAACGTCCATGTGAACGTCGGCAAGCCCCGCGTCGTTTATCGCGAGACGATCCGGAAGGCCGTCGAAACAGAAGGACGATTCGAGCGCGAGCTTGGAGAGAAGAAGCACTTCGGTCACGTGAAACTCTTCCTGGAACCCCTGCCGAGGGGGGCCGGAATCGAGATCCTGGACGAGCTTCCGCCCGAGACCATTCCCGCTGAATATCATCCGGTCATCGAGGAGTCCCTCGGAGAGACGGTTCTCAGCGGTGTCCTGGCGGGATACCCCGTACTGGATGTCAGGGTCCGCATTACGGGAGGGTCCTTCAAGGAAGGAGAAGCCTCTCCCATCGGTTACAAGATTGCCACGGTTACGGCATTCAAGGACGGCTGCGCCAAGGCCGACCCGGTTCTGCTGGAGCCGATCATGAGGGTTGACATCCTGACTCCCAGAGACTTCATGGGAGAGGTGATCGGTGACATCAGTGCCCGGAAGGGGGAGGTGGAGTCCGTGACGCCCAAGGGGCCTGTCACCGAGATCCGGGCGAGTGTTCCTCTCCGCGGGCTTTTCGGATATTCGACGGACCTGCGCTCCGCCACCCAGGGGCGGGCGGTGTTTACCATGCAGTTCCTCCGCTACGACACAGCCTGACAGCAGGCTCAAGCAGCAAGCCGCAAGCCTCAAGGCAAGAAAGTCCCCTTTCATCGTCTCTTTTTTTATCGTCCCTGCACCCTCGTCCCTGGTCCCTTCTTCGCTTCACTCAGACACTTAAACACTCAGGCACTTCTTCCCCGGTCCTCGTTCCTCGGACCTCGCGCCTCTTTATGTGTGCACGTTTCGCACGGAAAAGATTGAAAAACGCACTGCATCCTGATATAAACCGCCTTGCGTTGCTCCTTACCGCGGAGGCTCCTCGGCGATTTGAAATGAGATTTCGAGAGGATTGAGCTGAGACCCTTTACCCTTAACCCTTTACCCTGGACCCTAAAAAGGGTGGCTTCATGTCGCGTGTCATAGAGCAAGGCGGATACATACCACCCCCCGTCAGGACATCCTCCGCGTTCAGCATAGACAAGGACAAGCTGATCAAGGGGATTTTCCGGATCAGCACGTTCCTGACAGCCCCTTCCAGCGTGGAGGACATTCACGGCAAGATTCTCGATGAAGTCGTCGATTCCATGGGATTCGACCGGGGCATCATCCTTCTTCTCGACGAGAGCCGGGAAAACTTGATCACGCGGGTTGTGAAGAATTACAGCGACGAGGAGGCCGAGAGGGCCTACTCGGTGCATCTGAACCTGAAAAAACATGACAGCTTCGAGACCCGGGTGGCCAAGACAGGGACATACATCGCCCTCGAGGACTCCGAAAAAGACCCGCGGACGACGGAAACCGACCGCAAGATTTCAGCCTTCTACAAGCGAGGGTCCACCTTCTATGCGCCGCTGAAGATCGAGGACGACGTGATCGGCATCATCGCCGTCTGGACCAAGGAAAAAACCCGGTTCCTGCCCAACGAAATTGACATTTTGCTCACCTTTGCCAACCAGGTGAGCATCATCATCCACATCACGCATCTCTTCGAGCTCAACCGGGAAAAGATCGAGCAGTTGCTCATCCTCCAGGAGGCCGTCTCCGACCTGAACTCCACATACTCGATCGAGAGGATCCACGAGATCCTGATCCGCAGCGCCCTGCAGATCGGGAAGGCCGAGAAGGCCCTCATCTACTTCCTGGATATCGAGAAGAACCGCGTCTTCATCAATGATGGCGAGCGGGGTTTCATCGACGACAAGAACGAATACGGCGCCCGAATCGACAGCACGATCATACCCCGTGCCCTGGACAGCGATGCTATAACCATACAGGGACCCGATGACGAAGAGGGCAGCGCCGTTCCCCTTTACGAGGGGTATCCCTCGGAAGTGGCGATCCCGCTGAAGGTGAAAGACCGGTTCAAGGGGGTTCTCCTGCTGGGCATGCGCAACGGTGTATACTCCCAGGGCCAGATCAACGTCCTCGACATCCTCGTCAACAACGCCGCCACATCCTACGACAATGCCATCATGCACTCGATGCTTTCGTTCGAGGCGAAATCGCTCAAGACCGAAGTGGAGAAACTCAAGGAGCGGGAAGATATCCTGCTCGGGTTTCACAACATTTTGGGCAAATCAAAGAAGATGGTGGGCATCTTCCACGTCATCGAGGAGGTGGCCAAGCACGACACGAACATCCTCATTCAGGGAGAGAGCGGAACCGGAAAGGAACTCGTGTCCCGCGCCATACACCGCCAGAGCCTGCGGAACCAGAAGCGTTTTGTGGACGTGAACTGCGCAGCCATCCCGGGGACCCTCCTGGAAAGCGAGCTCTTCGGATACGAGGCGGGGGCTTTCACCGATGCCCGGAAGCGAAAGATCGGACTTCTTGAATACGCCAGCGGCGGGACTTTGTTTCTCGACGAGATCGGCGACATGAGCCCCCCGTTGCAGGCCAAGTTTCTGCGGATGCTCGAAGACGGATACATCCGGCGCCTCGGGGGCAACGAGTCCATACCCGTCGATGTTCGATTCATATTTGCCACAAACCGGGATCTCTCCAAGATGGTGGCCGAGGGCTCATTCCGGGAGGACCTCTTCTATCGGATCAGCGTTGTGCCGATTATCCTGCCGCCGCTTCGCGAGCGGGGTGATGACCTCCTGCTGCTGGCCCGCAACTACGTAGAGGAGTTCAACAGAAAATTCAATAAGAAGGTCAAGGGACTCGCCAAGGAGGCCGAGGAGATCCTTCGCCGCTATTCCTGGCCGGGAAACGTCCGCGAACTGAAAAACATCATTGAACGAATCATGATCCTGCGCGATGTCGGCCGTTACATCACTCCGGAAAACATCCCCGCGGAGATCAAATCCTCGGCAGCACAGGACCCTGTCGCTCATCTGGATGAGTTGCTTCCGCTCACGTCGGCATCGGAGAGGATAGACTACAAGACTGCCGTAGAGAAGCTGACGGGGAGGATAAAAGAGCGGGTCCTGACGCGTGCACTCGAACTGAGCGGAGGGAACAAGACCAAAGCTGCCCATCTGCTGCGCATATCACGGTATGCGCTGATCCGGGAATTGAAAAAGGTGGGAAAAGACGGAGAATCGCGTACTTAGACGGCGTGTGCTTAATTCGCACGAATAGTGCGAATATAGAACAATCGTTGAAACATGGATCTGCAGGACTCGCCATCGTAATGCCTTCTTTTTTGTGCGGTAATCGCACACCTATCATCGCTGTCAATCATTCGTAATTATTAATAAGCATTTGTAATTATTCATTATTATTGTTTGGCATCCTTATTGCTCTATGAGAGATACGAGACCTTTGGATGACTGACCTTTAACATAAAGAGAGATAAGAATTTATCGAATAGGAAAGGTAGATCCTCTCCGAAGGTCTCATAAAAAGACACCCAGCATAATTGATCGTGCTTTAGGTTTGCGAATCGGCGGATGGTTTTTGGTTCCCTCCTTTCCATCCGCCGACCCCCTGATAGAAGAGGGAGGGGGTTGGGGAACAACCTCTCTTTTAACATAGAATTGGTGGATGAGCCGTCCGTCATCCACCAATTTTTTTTTATTCAAAATCCGGAAGCAGGTGGAACAGGTTCTGGATGCAAAGTTAGGCGGCCTTCGGTAACCGTTCTTGACGAAGCGGAGCGCCCGCAGCGCAAACTGTTTGAGCCCGAAGGGCGAGTTTTTGCGACTGTAGCGAAGCGAGCCTTAGAACGGTCGAAGGACGTCTATTTGCAGGAAGAACGCCGTTCCGACTGCGCCCACCCTACAGCCTTCCCTCTGCCCTCAGCTTATCCAACGCCGCCTTGATCTGCGGCATCGCCTCCAGCGCTGCTCTCTCACCCTCCAGAACGGCCTCGTGGCGTTTGGAGAAGTCCGTCGAGCTGATGTGGCTGACCTTCGGCCGAATGACGATATCGGCCCGGGCAATCTGGCTCTGGGATATCTTGGAGTACATGATGATAACGGCCTGCATGATCGTTTCTATCGTCGTCTGCGGTGGCGGGTTATTGGCCCCGGTGGAGATATCCACGGCGATGATGATATCGGCACCCATCTTCCGTGCATAATCAACGGCAACCGGGCTCACGAGGCCCCCGTCGACGTAATATTTCTCGCCGATTTTCACAGGCTGGAAAATCCCCGGGATGGAGCAGCTCGCCCGAACCGCCGTGCCCGTGTTGCCTGAAGCAAACGCGACCTCCTCTCCAGACTGGATGTCCGTGGCCACTGCATAGAACGGGATTCGCATTTTCTCAATGGGGGTGCTGCTCACCATGTGGTTGACATACGATTCCAGCTTCTCACCCTTGATAAACCCCTTGTCCGGAACGGTCAGGTCTATGATGTCCCCCTTTTCAATGGAAAAAGAGAGACTCTGGAGCTGGAATGCGTTGAAGCCGTAGGCATACAAACTCCCGACGAAGCTTCCTGCGCTGGTCCCGACGATCATATGGATCGGAACCCGGTTTGCCTCCAGAATCTTGATCGCCCCGATGTGCGTAAACCCCCTCGAGGCACCGGCGCCCAGGACAAGAGCGACTTTTGCCGGCGGCTTCATTTGAGGCGGGGGAATCTCCTTCGGCGCGCATGCTGCCAGCACGGCGAGAAGAAAAACGGCGAAGACGACAGAAAAGATTCGGTTCATTATGCACCTATTCGCGGGTGAAAGAGGGTCGCTCACATCGTACAAAAGGTACCATGCAAAAAGAAAGCCCCGCAGCTTGTTGATCTTTTCTCTTTCAGGCTTCAACCATGCTCAGATGCAAGGCCTGTAGAGGTCATTTCCTTGATTTCCCTCTCCCTTGAGGGGAGAGCCCTTCGACTAGCCCGTCGGCCAGTTCAGGGCCGTGAGCCTGTCGAACAGGGCCAGAGTGAGGGTGACCATTCCCGCTCACCTCTTATCCTCCCCGCGCCTGGGGAGAGGAAGATTAAGGCAGAAGTCGTCACAGGCAGCAGATGGGCATTTCTGACGCCTCGATCCGCTGCGCGGGGCGTCCCGGCAAGGAAAAAACCAAGCATGATTGCGCCTGCTGAATGCTTGATGAACGGAATAATTCCCCCTCACCCCAACCCTCTCCCTCGGTGGGGAGAGGGAGATCAAAGGTAGTGATTTTTCCCAGGCACCCACGGTCAAAAGCCTGTAGATAAAAAACCGGGCATCCATACGGATGCCCGGTTTTTCTAACAGCCTTGTTCCTGTAGGTAACTACTTTTTCTCAGCTGGAGCCGGGGCCGGTGCCATGGCCTTCTCAGGAGCCTTCTCCGGGGCCGGAGCAGGTGCCGGAGCCGGTGCTGCGGGCGCGGGCGCGGGCTTCTTCTCCTCTTGCTTAGCGCAACCTACGAAAGAGAAAGAAATGGCGAGCAAAAGGGCGAGTACCAGTACGAGTGCCTTCTTCATTAGTTGTTTCACCTCCTTTTGACTTTTTACCCTTACGGGCAGTTGTTCTCAAGGGTCGGTTTTTACTATATCGCAGGGGGCTTGTCAATAAAAAATATTGTCGTCGAAAGGCTTGATATTACACGTTGAACCGGAAATAGACGATGTCGCCATCGATGATCTCGTAGTCTTTTCCCTGAAAGTGCAGGAGCCCCTTCTCCCTGGCGGGCGCGATGCCCCCTGCGCGGATAAAATCTTCATAGTGGAGAACCTCGGCCCGGATGAATCCCCGTTCCATGTCGGTGTGGATCTTCCCCGCGGCCTGGGGCGCCTTTGTTCCTCTGCGTATCGTCCAGGCCCTGAGCTCCGGGCCCACGGTCGTGTAAAAGGTGATGAGATCGAGCAGCGCGTAGCCCTCCCGAATGAGTTGCTGCAGCCCCGACTCTCTCAGCCCGAGGTCAGCCAGGAAATCCCTGCGTTCCTCCTTGTCGAGCTTGGCGATCTCCATCTCTAGATCCCCGCAGATGACCACCACTCCCGAGCCCTCCTTTGCTGCTATTTCCCGAACCTTCGCAATGTAGGGACCGTCCTCTTTCAGAACCTTCTCGCTCACATTGGCAACGTAGAGGACCTTCTTGGGCGTCAGCAGGTGTGCTTCGTCGAGGATCTCGCGCTCGTCATCCTGCAAGGGAACGTTTCTCGCCGGGATTCCCTTGAAGAGAGCGTCTGTGAACCGCTTGTAGACTTCCAGGGCCTTCCGCGCCGTCTTGTCGCCTGTCTTGAAGACTTTATCCGTCTTGGCGATTCGTTTCCCCAGAGTATCGATGTCGGCCAGGATGAGCTCCATGTTGATAATTTCGATGTCCCGCGCGGGATCGATGGGACCATAGATGTGGGCAATGTCCGGGTTGTCGAAGCAGCGAATGACATGGACAATGGCGTCGACCTCCCGAATGTGGCCGAGGAACTGGTTTCCAAGCCCTTCGCCCTTGCTGGCGCCTTTCACGAGCCCGGCGATGTCAATGAATTCCATGGTCGTGTAGGTGACCTTGGGAGGCTTGACAACCGAGGCGATCTTCTCCAGACGCTCGTCGGGTACGTGGACGATCCCTGCATTGGGATCGATGGTGCAGAAGGGGTAGTTGGCCACCTCGGCACCGGCGCAGGTCAGCGCATTG
>DASRZY010000302.1:0-5490 GCA_035685905.1 Syntrophales bacterium | reverse complement strand
GGCTTCTGATCGAGGCCGAGATAGCCGACGGGAACGGGAAGACGGCCTACAGAGCCTTTTTTTCCGACTTCACACAGACGGGGACCCTGATGCTGCCGGGGCGAATCGAGATCAAAACGGAAGGAAGCGAAAAAATCCATCTCTCCCTGCGCAATACGGACATGGAGCTCACCTCGCGGGACGACGACCCGGATTTCTTCCTCCTCAAGCCCCCACCGGGCATGAAACCGCAACCGCTGGAGTAAAAAAGGGCGCTCAACCTCCCGGTCGGCGCCCTTTTAGTCTGTCCCGTCTATTCCGTCTATCCGGTCTGTTCCGTCTCTGTTCGTCCCTACACCCTCGTCCCTGGTCCCTTTCTTCCACCGGTCACTGGTCACTTCTGTTTACTTCAGTTCCGACAGCTTGGCCTTCGCCACCCGGGCCTGGTTCGTGTTGGGGTATTTCTTCAAGATCTGCTGGTAGACAATTTTTGCACTGGCCTTGTCGCCGAGCTTCTGGAAGGCCATCCCCTGTTTCAGAAGCGCATAGGGGACCTTGTCCCCGTTGGGATGATCCTTCACCACCTTCTCATACTCCACGATGGCCCTTTCGTACTTCTCCTCGACATACCAGGTCTCGCCGATCCAGAACTGGGCGTTGTCCGAATACGCCGTCTTGGGGTACTGCTTCAGGAACTTCTGGAACTCCTCCCGGGCCTTCACGTACTGGCCTTCCTTGAAGAGCTTGTAGCAGGCATTGTACGCCTGCTCCACATTGTTTTTCGGCTCGACTGTCGCCTCGGCGGCACCGACGCCCTCCCCCTCGACCTTCGCTCCGTTGGGGGTTTCCTTCTTGGCGATCCCGAGGAAGTTTTCGATGTAGCCGATACGGAATGCCATGTCGTCCAGGCGGCTCTTGAGACTCTGTCCCTTCCCGACACCGGAGAATTCTTTCTGCATTTCCTCGACCTGCCCGCGCATGGTCTGCACGCTGTCGCGGACACTGCCGAAATCGGCGCCGAGATCGGCCTGATTCTTCCGGAGGTCCTTCGTCGTTTCGCCGTAGTTCTTCTCGAGCGCACTCAGCCGGGCCTGGAGCTTTTCCACATCCGTGCGCTGGGTCGAGATCTTGGTCTCGTAGTCCCGCTGGGTCTTTTTCAGATCGTCCGATGTGGCGCAGCCTGCAATCCAAAACAGCAAGAGGGGAATCAGAAGGATGATCCGTTTTTTCACGATGTGACCTCCCATGATGTGCTACTTTTTCTCGGCATAGACGAAGGTCGCGTTGCGATTCTTGTGCCAGCATGCCTCGGTCGCCTCCGTGCAGACCGGCCGCTCCTCGCCGTAGCTGATCGTCTTGATGCGCTTGCGGTCGATCCCGAGGCTCTGGAGGTAACGCGCTGCGCTGTCGGCCCTGCTCTGGCCGAGGGCGAGATTATATTCATTGGTCCCGCGGTCATCGCAGTTGCCTTCGATCGTAATGTTCTTCTTTGGACTTGCCTTGAGGAGCTCCGCCACCTTGTTCAGGATTTCCCGCGCTTCGGTGCTGAGCTCTGCGCGGTCGAAGTCGAAATAGATTTTGGAGAGATCCTTGAGGCGGGCCGCTTCTGCATCACGCGCCGCCCGATCGCGGGCTTCCTGGTCCCGGATGGCCTGCTCGCGCAGGGACCGATCCCGCGCTTCCTGCTCAGCCTTCTGCCTGGCCAGTTCCTCGTCCGAGGGCCCCGCGGGCTGTTTCGCGGACGTTGTCTCCTCTTTCGTCGCCTTCTTCGGGGTGCTGCACCCGTTCGTCAGAGTGATTGCGAAGATGAGCGCCATCAAGAGCGCCAGAAGGGACCCGTATCGTTTCATTTCACTTCCTCCTTTGAACCCTGCAGGCCCGATGAGGCAAGTGCCCGTAAGGCTCATGCTTTTGACGAGACAGTCTTAAACCATACCTCCGGCGCCCGTCAATACAAATTTAAATGGGGCGACCACGTGGGGGAGACGTAGTTGTCGAGTCCCTCGTGGATCACGCGGACATTCGTCCCGTTGGAGTTCATGACGCAGACCCTGGACTTGCCGCCCATGCGCGACACGAAGGCAATGTAACGTCCGTCGGGCGACCAGGCGGGGTTTTCGTTGCGACCGCCGTTGATCGTAAGGCGTACGGGCGCACCTCCCTCGGTTTCCATGGTCATGACCTGGAAGTTGCCGTCGGCCCGCCCCTCGTAGGCGACGCGGTTTGCGCGGGGATGCCAGGCCGGCGAGGTATTGTAGCCCCCTTCGAAGGTGAGTCTCCGGACATTGGCGCCGCTTGCGTCCATGAGGTAGATCTGGGGCGTGCCGCCGCGGTCGGACACGAAGGCGATCTGTTTTCCGTCGGGCGACCAGGTGGGCGAGACGTCGATGGCCGGGTCGTTGGTGAGCCGTGTCAGGCGTCCGTCGGCGACATTGAGGATGTAGACCTCCTCGCTGCCGTCCTTGCTCGAGGTCACGAGCATGCGCTTCGAATCGGCCGACCATGTGCCGGGGAGGTTCAGACGGCCGGTGGAGAGGATTTTCCGCGCCGTCCGGCGGTTGAGGTCCATGACGAACAAGTCTGGAGCGCCCTCCTTGTACGACAGAAACGAGAGCTGTTTGCCGTCGGGCGACCATTTCGGCGACAGCGTGATGGAGCGGTAGCTGGTGAGCTTGACCGGCTCCGTACCGTCGAAGTTGACGTAGTAGATCTCCGATGATCCGCCCGATTTGCCGGCAAAGGCAATCTTGGTGTCGAAGAGGCCCTTTTCACCTGTGAGCGCAATGAGGATCTCCTGGGCAAAACGGACAATCATCTCCTTGCGCTCCTCGAGCTTGCCCGTGTAGCGCTTGCCCACGATGAGCTTTCCCTGGACGACGTCGAAGAGGCGGCACTCCAGGGTGAGATCGCGTCCGTTCACGGTGAACCCGCCTGTTACGAGCGACTCGGCTCCGATGCCCGACCAGGCGGAGAACTGGATGTTTTCCGTGGCAATGCCGAGCTTGGCCTGGTCTACGAGAAAGGCCTTGCGGTCGAGGATGTTGAAGAACCCCGTGATCTCCAGGGTCTTCCCCAGGGTGTCTGCAAACCAGGGGGAAAGGCTCTCCTGGGCGCTCGCGTCATTCATGTTCTTGAACGTCGTGATGGCGATGGGGAACTTCTGCGTCGATGGCGAGTCGATGTTGATGTAGACCTTGCCTTCGGCCGCGGGCACCATCGCGACGAGCCAAAGCATGAACACAAAAAAAAGAACGATGTGGTTTTTTCTCATCGTACCTTCATCCCTCCAAGTCTTATTATTTCACCGGTCACGGGCCACTGGTCACTGACGCGTCAGCGCCTTTTCTTCATTCAAAAATGCCCAGATGCAAGGCGCCCGTTTTTGACGCCTTGTTCCGCAACGCGAGGCGTCCCGGTAAGGAACGAACCATACATGATTGCGCCTCCTTGCGGGATGCGCCCCCGGTCAACAGCCAGTGAATTATGTCCCCTGTGCTTATTCCCTTTACCCTTTACCCTGTCCCCTGGACCCTATTTTTTATATTCGGCAGAGTGGAACTTGATCCCCAGCTCCACGCTCGAGTCCTGAATCCACGCCGGGAGCGGCGGGAACGGATCCGATTTCCGGATCGCCCGATAGGCCGACTGGTCGAAATAGCTGTTCCCCGATCGTTTCTCGAACGCGATGTTGGTCACCTGGCCGTTGCGCAGGACCGTTACATCGAGGACGGCCTCGAGGTTCTTGTCGGCCAGGATGCTTTGCGGCAAGGCCCAGTTCTGGCGGACCTTCGACCAGATCTGCGAGTAGTACTGGCTCATCAGCGAGGCCGTGTTTCCCTGGCCGGAGAAGGGCTGGCCGCCGGCCTCGGAGGATTCGGCCCTCTTTCGCATCTCCTCGATGGCCTGGTTGAGACGCGCAGCATCCTGCTTCTTCGTCGGCGCGTCCTGTTTCAGAAGCGGCGTGGGGGTCTTCGTGACGATGCTCTTCTTGAGAGAGATCGCGTTGTCGCGAGCGTTCTCCTTGAGGGCCTCGTTCATGATCTCCCGCGAGAGGGCCGCCGTGGCGCTTTTGCCCACAGATGCCGGGGCGTTCACGAGGTCCACGGAATAGGCCGGCCCGAAGGTCCATGTTTTCGAGGGAAAGGCAGGGGAGAAGAAAAGCACGGAGAGAGCAATGGCGTGAATCAGAAGCGACAGCGCGATGGCCGTGTTCAGGCGGGTCAGGCCGTCACCTCTCCATCTGAGGGTTTTCACCGTCATTTCGAATCCCTGGGCGGCTCCGTGATCATGCCCAGCTTGTCGATGCCCGCCTTGCGGACCTCGGACATGACCTGAACGACAACCCCGTAAGGAACCTCTTTGTCGGCCCGCATGTAGAGCTCCCGGTCCGTTCTCGTCTTGTAGATGCTTTCGAGCTTCGTGCTGAGATCGGGGAGCGTCGTCTTGAATTCGTTGAGGTAGATCTCCTGCTTGCCGTTGATGGTCAGCACCAGCTTCTCTTCGCTGACGTTGATGCTCTTGGCCTTCACGCGGGGCAGGTTGACGTCGATCCCCATCTGCAGCATGGGCGCCGTGACCATGAAGATGATGAGCAGCACCAGCATCACGTCGACCAGCGGGGTCACGTTGATCTCAGAGAGCGGTTTGTGTTCTGCGTTGTTCTGTCTTCTGAACCTTGCCATGGCTTATTTCTGCAGGTAATGCCTCTCGATGATATTGAGGAACTCGGAGGCGAAATTATCCATCTCCAGGGAGATGTTCCGGATGCGGTTCAAGTAGTAGTTGTAGAATACCACTGCCGGGATGGCCGCCGCAAGGCCGAAGGCGGTGGCGACGAGTGCCTCGGAGATACCGGGCGCTACGACGGCCAGGGTGGCCGACCCGCGGGCGCCGATGCCGCGGAAGGCGTTCATGATGCCCCAGACGGTCCCGAACAGGCCGATGAAAGGACAGGCGCTCCCCGTCGTGGCGAGAAACCCCAGCAGGCTCTCCAGCTTGGAGGACTCGGTGCTGCAGGCCCGGTGCAGGGCCCTCTCCACGTTGTCGAGCCCCTTCATCTCGATCGTCGACAGGCCGGACGAATCCAGGGGATCTGCGGAAGCCCCTTTCGAGGTCCTGCTGATCTTGCCCAGCTCGAGGTATCCGGCCCTGAAGACCTCCGCGATCGTGGAGTGGGGGTATCTCTTCGATTCGGGCAGCACGTCCGAGAGCTTGCTCGAACTCATGTAGGCGTCGAGGAAGAGGTTGTTCTCCTTTTCCGTCTTGGAGACGACGCGGTATTTCATCAGGATGATAGCCCAGGAAACGACGGAGAACAGGAGAAGCATCAGCAGGACAAACTGCACCATCGGTCCCGCATCGACGACCATCTGGAGAAGGTTCCCCCGGAATTCCCCCCCGAAGTCAACGGCGGAAACCGCGAAGAGTGTACCCATGACAACCTCCGAATCCCACCGGGCCGTTGCCCCAAATGCGAGCAGACGATGGAACGACACATCGCATCCATCGCCT
>DASRZY010000301.1:0-9247 GCA_035685905.1 Syntrophales bacterium | reverse complement strand
TTCACTGATTTTAAACATAATTTTCGAATATCAAGAAATGACTCCCGGTCAGCATGTCGAAGTAATTTACAGTTCTTTACAAGCCTGCCTGTCCATTTTTTCCTAATATTAGAGAATTAATATAATACAATTAATTACTTAAATTGATAGCCGTCGCTCATTTTCCGTGTGGCACGACCGTTGCTCAATAAGTTTTATATTCTATGGTTGCAAATGTTGCATTTGTTGCAATTTAATTGAGACATAATTAAGAGGAGGTGCAAGCAAATGATAACGGGCAGCTTGAAAAAGGCAGTTTTCCTCATGCTCATTGCGTTCGGTGTCATTGCATTTCAACCGGCGGCGCAGGCGGGGTATATACAACTTCAGTTATACAACGGTACTACCAATGTCATCATAGACGATGGCGATACAGGCGCTCTCGCAGGCCATGGTGTAGATTTGAATCCCCTGACGGGAGTCGTCACTTTCACTGGTACGCTCGACACATGGACCGCTAATGTCTCAACCGGGCTGACTTACGACATTATCGGGAGCGCTTCCAATCCCAGGCTGAATCTTAGTTCCGTGAATGTGACCTCAAGTGCGGGAGGATTTCTGCTTGTGGGGGTCAGCGCAATCAACTATACCGGTCCGAACAGCTGGCAGTTTCAAATTGGTGGTACCACGGAAGGTGCTGTTTCCGCTGACGCTCTATTCGATGGCGGAAATGATCCAGCATTTTTCCAGTATACGACCGTATTGGGTTCACTCGCCGGGACAGGCGGAGCATTTTCCGATCAGATATCCGGCGTGCTGTCTGACCTGGATTTCATCTCGCCTTACGGTTTGAGCATTAATAGTCTCATCATTCATGAAGCTCAGGGCGTAAGCAGTTTCAATGCCAATCTGACGGCCGTCCCCATCCCCGGCGCTTTCTGGATGCTGGGTACCGGTCTGATCGGACTGCTGGGAATCAGAAGAAGGTTCAGAGCTGACAAGTAACAAGAATAAGGCAGGCACAGACCTAGAATGTGCCTGCCTCCCAAAACAAAAGCGCTCTGTAGCAAACAATCACCGCAAATCGATTACGTGGAGAGCCGGACAGTTCTCCAGAGCTCGAATGGGATCGAAGAATCGATCTTTATCTCCAAATGCACCAGGAGGAGCATATGAAAAAAATAACTAGACGACAGTTTCTCAAAGGAACCCTGACAACAGGGGCCATGCTGGCAGCCGGCGGTGGGGGCGCCCTCTGGAAGCCGAGGAACGCCTATGCTTTTGCCCAGAGTCCCGGCCTGAAGAAGTTCATCCAGCCGCTTCGCAACCCGTTGACTGGAGGCATCCCGCTGGCGGCAAGCGACGGGACACGGACATGGGGCGCAACAACAGCCACCCATTACACCATCGACATCGGCCAGTTCGCAGACCAACTCCACCCCGACCTTGCCAATCCCACGCGGCTCTGGGGGTACGGCCAGAACTTCAGCGCGTCCAACTCCGCATGGACGAAGCACCTCGGCGGCATCATCGTAGCGCAGAAGGGAACACCCGTCCAGATCACCTTCCAGAACCGGCTGACGAGCAACGGCAGGTTCTCCGGCAGTCCCCTGCCCCACATCCTGCCGGTTGACACATCCATCCCGGGCGCGGCACAGGCGCAAAACCGCACTGCGACTCATATCCACGGCGGTTTCGTACCCTGGATCAGCGACGGCGGGCCCTTCGACTGGTGGACTCCGGACGGCACGCACGGCGCGAGTTTCCTGAATAACTCGGTTCTCAACCCCGGGGCCACACCGATCCAGGCCGAGTATTACTACCCCAACAGCCAGAGTGCCCGCCTGGTCTGGTACCACGACCACGCCTTCGGCATCACGCGTCTCAATGCCTACGCGGGAATCGCGTCGGCCTACGTGATCA
Organism: Syntrophales bacterium; assembly: GCA_035685905.1. Classification (GTDB taxonomy): domain Bacteria; phylum Desulfobacterota; class Syntrophia; order Syntrophales; family UBA2192; genus UBA2192. Next base: position 7,345 of record DASRZY010000301.1, on the reverse strand, counting down.
CCGACTCGTACGAGACGCAACTGGTAACGGCGAACAATCTCCCGGGACCCCTGGATCCGCGTACGCTCTACCTGGTCTTCCAGGACAAGATCTTCTACACCGGCAGCAACGACCCCGATGGATATCCCGTGACCGGTGCGAGATCCGGCGACCTCTGGTATGCGCACAAGTATGATCCCAGCCGCTGGACCGTCGACCCGAATAATCTCAGTGGTCCTTCCTCTTTGCCCGATACCAATAAATCGGTCGTCCCCGAGTTCTTCGGCGACACGATCCTGGTCAACGGCTCCGTATTTCCCTACGTGGAAGTGGAACCGAGGCAGTACAGGTTCCGCATGCTGAATGCTTTCAACGCCCGCTTCATGAATCCGAGACTTGTCTATGCGATGAGCAACAACATCAACTCCACTCTCAGCGCGGAACCCAATGTGAGCAAGCCGGGGCCTGCCTTCATTCAGATCGGGACCGAAGGCGGCTTCCTTCCCGCGCCGGTCATGCTCAACGGCCCGGGCCAGCAGCGCCTCCTGTTGGCGCCCGCGGAAAGAGGCGACTTTATCGTCGATTTCCGGAATGTCGCGCCCGGCGCCGTCCTGCTGCTTTACAGTGATGCATCCGCACCGTACCCCGCAGGGGATGCACGCAACGACTACTCGCCGACAAACTTCCAGACGCCTTCTTCCAAAGTTGGATTTGGGCCGAACACACGGACGCTTCTCCAATTCCGCGTGAAACCGCTGAACGGCGCCCAGAACCCGTCAATCAGTCTGCCCGGCACTTTCACACCCACCGACCCGTTCATCCTGAGCCAGACGCCGGGTGTGCCGACGCCTGTCCCGTCAGGCGTGCCTGTCAGGCGCCTTACCCTGAACGAGGGGTTCGATCAATATGGCCGTCTGATCCAGTACCTCGGAACCGATGCGGTGACCAACCTCAACGGAACCGTTACGGGCATGGAGTATACGGCAACGCCAACGGAAGTTGTTAATGCGGGTGCGTCCGAGGTGTGGGAGATCCTCAACCTGACAGGGGATGTCCACCCGATCCACTTCCACCTCGTAAACGTCCAGGTCCTCTCCCGTCAGAACTTCGATGCCACGAATTACGGCGGAGGCGCTCCCACATTTACGGGACCTCTTCAGGCCCCCGATGCAAATGAGCTGGGCTGGAAGGAGACTGTCCGGATGAATCCGGGCCAGGCCATCCGGGTGTTCATGAAGTTCGACCTGCCCGCCGTGCCCTTCACGGTCCCCCCGAGCCCGAGGACGGGCGGCAACGAGTATGTGTGGCACTGCCACATCCTCGAGCACGAGGAACACGACATGATGCGGCCGCTGGTGGTCAATCCCTAAACGCACAAAGATTACCGGAATCTCACCGGGTTTTGTGAACAAGTTGAAAGGCCCCGCACCGCCGGTGCGGGGCCTTTTTCTTACTGCAATTGAGGAGACGTGCCGGACAGGATACTGATCCGCTGACATGGAGAAACGATACCCGGGCGTTCATTGACATTTCTCATCCATTCCCTTAGTAGAGAGTAAGAGATTTGGCAGGGACAAATATGTCTTTTACCGATTCATTTATAGGGTTTCCTGTTGTTCTATAGACTATCCGATGAACAGCATGGTCGCGACGTTGAGCATCCCGGGATCACATGGGCTGCGCCCGCTCTGCCTTCTTTGCATTGTGCTTCAGTAAGGAATCGTCATCCATGAAGAAGATTTATATTATTGCCGCTGCCTTCCTGTGCCTGTCCGTAGCATTCCTCGCGGGCTACTGGTCCAAAGCGCCGGATGCGCCGAAAACCGGGGCAACGGCATTGCAGATGACAGCCGATCCGGCCGGTCCCTCGTCCCAGGCGCCAGGCATGGTACGGGTCAGCCCTGACAGGCAGCAGCTCGTGGGCGTGCGGCTGGCCACCGTGGAGAAGGTGCCGGAGACACACACCCTGCGCCTGCTGGGGCGGGTCGCCACCGACGAGACGCGAATCTACCAGATCATCGCCCCCGTGGACGGCTGGATACGGGACACATACAACAATTCGACGGGCACTCTCGTCAAAAAAGACGAGCCCCTTGCCTCATTTTACAGTCCCGAGTTTCTCTCCGCCCAGCAAGCCTACTTTTACGCCCTGAACTCGCTGGACCGCTTCGAGGCCTCGGAAAATGAAACGCCCGGGCAGATCAGTCAGACCAAGGCCAACATCCAGCAGTACTCCGACGCACTACGCAATCTCGGGATGGGCGACAAACAGATCGAGGAAATCGGCAAGACCCGCAAACGCACACAGAACATCCAGATCACGGCCCCGACCGCGGGATTCATTCTCGCCCGGAACGTCTCACCCGGGCGGAAATTCAGCAGGGGAACGGAGTTGTTCAAGATTGCAGATCTCAGGCGGATCTGGATCCTGGCGGACCTTTTCGAGAACGAGGCCGATTACGTCAAACCGGGAAAGATTGTGAAGGTCACTCTCCCCAATCAGAAGAAGGTCCTGCAGGCGAGAGTCTCGGGCGTTCTGCCCCAGTTCGATCCCGCCACGCGGACCCTGAAAGTGCGCCTAGAAACCGATAACCCCGGATACGTACTCAGGCCCGACATGTTCGTCGATGTGGAGCTTCCCGTGACCTTCCCCCCGGCCATCGCGGTGCCCGCCGACGCGATCCTCGACTCGGGCCTCAAGAAGACGGTCTTCGTCGATCGCGGCAACGGATACTTCGAGCCCCGGGAAGTCGAGACGGGCTGGCGTTTTGCAAACCGGGTCGAAATCGTGAAGGGGCTCGAGCCCGGCGAGAAGATCGTCGTGTCGGGCAACTTCCTCATCGATTCCGAGAGCCGCATGGAACTCGCCGCAGCGGGAATGTCCGGCTCCCTCGTCAAAGACCCCGCCTGCGGAGCCTTCGTGTCGGTGAAAAAGGCCGAAAAGGCCGGCAGAAGCAGCATCCACCAGGGCAAGACCTACTACTTCTCCTCTGCCGAGTGCAAAGACAAGTTCGACAGGGACCCCGATCGCTACGCAGCAAAGCCGGTGGAAGGCAATGATTAACCGAATCATCGACTTTTCGGTGAGAAACAAGTTCATCGTGTTTGCGCTCGTGGCCGTGGCCTGCGTGGCCGGATGGTGGTCCCTCAAGCATGTCGCCCTGGACGCCATCCCCGATCTCAGCGACACCCAAGTGATCATCTATTCCCGCTGGGACCGCAGCCCCGACATCATGGAAGACCAGGTGACGTACCCCATCGTCACGGCCATGCTGGGCGCTCCGCGCGTCAAGGCCGTCCGGGGGTTTTCCGATTTCGGCTACTCCTACGTCTACGTCATCTTCGAGGACGACACCGACATCTACTGGGCCCGCTCGCGCACGCAGGAGTACCTCTCCACGGTTCTGCCTCGTCTTCCCGAAGGTGTCAGGACGGAACTGGGCCCCGATGCAACGGCCCTCGGCTGGATCTACCAGTACGCCCTTGTGGACTCGTCCGGCAAGTACAGTCTTGCCGAAATGCGCTCGTACCAGGATTGGTATCTTCGCTACTACCTGAAAGCCGTCCCCGGGGTTGCCGAGGTCGCCCCGATCGGCGGGTTCGGCAGGCAGTACCAGGTCAACGTGGACCCAAACCGGCTTCAGGCCTACGGGATATCGATCAACCGCGTCGTGGAAGCGGTGCGTGGCGGCAGCAGGGAGGTGGGGGGCCGCCTGATTGAATTCGGCGGGACGGAGTACATGATCCGGGGCCGCGGTTATGCGCGCTCCATCCAGGATTTTGAGAACATCGTTCTTTCCGTCTCGGATGACGGCACGCCCATACGCATCCGCGATGTGGGGCAGGTCGTGCAGGGGCCGGACCTGCGCCGGGGTGTTACCGATCTGGACGGCGAGGGTGAGGCGGTCTCCGGTATCGTCATCATGCGCCACGGGCAGAATGCCCTCGAGGTCATAGAGCGAGTCAAGGCAAAGCTCGCGGAGATCGAACCGGGGCTGCCTCCCGGTGTGAAGGTCCTTCCCGTCTACGACCGCTCTGACCTGATCCTTCGTTCCATCGACAATCTGAAAGCTACCATCGCCGAGGTCATCCTCACGGTGGTCGTCGTGATCCTGCTCTTTCTCTGGGACATTCCGAGCGCCATCATCCCCATCATCACCATCCCCGTTGCGATCCTTCTCTCTTTCATCCCCTTCCGCATGATGGGAATGTCCGCCAACATCATGTCCCTGGCCGGGATCGCCATCGCCATCGGGGCGCTGGTGGATGCCGCCATCGTGGTTGTCGAGCAGACGCACAAGCGGCTCGAGCAGTGGGACAAGACAGGCCGTCGGGAAGATGTCCGCGACGTCGTCATCGGGGCCGTGAAGCAGGTGGCCGGCCCGAGTTTCTTTGCCCTGCTGGTGATCGCCGTGTCCTTCCTTCCCGTGCTCACCCTGGAAGGTCAGGAGGGCCGCCTCTTCAAGCCGCTGGCCTACACGAAGAACCTCTCCATGATCATTGCCGCCGTGCTGGCGATCACCCTGGACCCGGCCCTGCGCGTTTTTCTGACCGGCCGGCAGGCCTTGCAGATTCGGCCGCAGTGGCTGTCCAGGTCGATGAATGCCATATTCTCGAGCCCCGTTCTTCCCGAGGAGAAACACCCTGTAAGCCGTTTCCTGATCCGTCTCTATGAGCCGGTCGTGGACTGGACGCTGAAAAGAAGCCGGATTGTCATCGCAGCGGCCCTCGTCCTGATGATTGCCACGGTGCCCGTTTTTTACAAGCTGGGCTCCGAGTACATGCCCCCTCTCGAGGAAGGCTCCATCCTCTATATGCCCACCACCATGCCGGGTATTTCAATTACCGAAGCCAAGCGTCTGCTCCAAGTCACGGACCAGATCATCCGGCAATTCCCCGAGGTTGAGCGTGTGCTGGGCAAGGCCGGGCGGGCCGATACGGCAACGGACCCGGCGCCATTGTCCATGCTGGAAACGGTGATCATCCTGCGGCCCAAAGAGCAATGGCGTCGCGCCGACACCTGGTATTCGTCATGGGCGCCCGGATGGGCCGCGGCAATTTTTCGCCACATCACCCCGGATCACATCTCGCAGGAGGAACTCATCCGGCAGATGAATGAAGCCCTGCAGATGCCGGGGCTTGCCAACAGCTGGACCATGCCGATCAAGGGGCGCATCGAGATGCTGAGCACGGGCCTGCGCACACCCGTGGGGCTCAAGGTCTCCGGGGCCGATCTGGACGTGATCGAGGAAATCGGCGCACAGGTCGAGGCTGTCCTGCCTTCCGTCGAAGGAACCCGAAGTGTCTTCGCGGAGAAGACCGGCAGCGGCTATTTCCTGGATTTCGAATGGAATCGAGAGGCACTCAGCCGATACGGCCTGCGCATCGAGGAAGTGCAGGAGGTCATTGCGAGAGCGATCGGCGGTGAAAACGTGACCACTACCGTCGAGGGTCGGGAACGCTATCCTGTCAATGTCCGCTACATGCGCGATTTCCGGGCGGACCTCGGGGCCCTGGGCAGGGTCCTGGTGCCCGCTTCCGAGGGCCGCAGGCAAATCGCCCTTGCGCAGCTTGCGACGATCAGCACGGCTGTCGGGCCCTCCATGATCCGCGACGAGGACGGGCTGTTGACAGGCTATGTCTATATCGACGTCAGCGGCCGGGATCAGGGCGGATATATCGAGGAAGCCGGAAAGCTTCTACGGGAGAAGGTCAAGCTTCCGCCTGGCTACGCCATCTCATGGAGCGGCCAGTACGAGGCCACAGAGCGCATGAAGAGCAGGCTGATGACGATCGTCCCCGTGACACTTTTTCTGATCCTCCTTCTGCTCTACATGAATACGCGGTCCCTGCCCAAAACCCTCATCGTGCTTTTGTCCGTGCCCTTTTCAGCCATAGGGGCCTTCTGGTTTCTGCACCTGCTCGGGTACAACATCAGCATCGGCGTCTGGGTCGGCCTGATCGCGCTTCTGGGCGTGGACGCCGAGACGGGGGTCTTCATGCTTCTCTACCTGGACCTCGCCTACGAGCAGGCAAAAAAAGAAGGGCGGCTGCGCAACCTTGCTGATCTGCAGGAAGCGATCCGATACGGTGCGGCCCGGCGATTGAGGCCGAAGTTCATGACGGCAGCCACCATGTTTCTCGGGCTCATCCCGATCATGTGGTCCATCGGGGCCGGTGCTGATGTCATGAAGCGGATCGCAGCCCCCATGATCGGCGGGATCCTGACATCCTTCGCGCTGGAGCTTCTCGTTTACCCGGTCGTCTACCAGAGCTGGAAGCTGAATTTTGAAATGAAGAAAACCAAAATCCAGGGCCCTGTCCAAAAAGACGACCCTGTACCCGGTCCGAAATGAACGCGCAAATATTTATCAAGGAGGAATGAACATGAAAACAATAAGAACTTTGTTGGTCCTGGTGATTCTGCTGTTTGTGATGATTACCGTCGGTACATGCTTCGCACAGGTTCAGGAACAGCCGATGAAGGAACCCCGCGTGATCACCCTGCAGGGGAAGATCGAGTTCATGGATCAGCTCGGCGGCTACTACGTTCACGGTGTGAAACCCGGTGGAGAGTGGATGATCCTGAACCAGAACCCCGAGATCCTCAAGAAGTACATGGAAAGCAAGAAGACTCTGACCATCGAGGGAACATTGAAAGGCACCGAACGGATCACGATCATGAAAATCGATGGGAAGGCATACGTTGCAGAAAAGCCGGCCATGTAAGGTCACCCCGGTCCGTCAAAACCGCACAGGACTCAGAAAGGAGGAAGCAACGATGCGAAGGGCGATCATTTTCTTCATTGCGACGGTATTTATCCTTTCAATGGCAGCAGCGGCTCTGGCCCAGGATGACGTAAAGAAATACCCCTCCTGCAAATACTGCGGGATGGACCGGGGGAAGTTCGCCCACAGCAGGATGCTCATCGAGTACACCGACGGGACGGTCGTGGGTACCTGCAGCATCCACTGCGCTGCAATGGACCTCGCCCTGAATATCGACAAAATGCCCAAGGCCGTCATGGTGGGGGACTACAACACGAAGGCGCTCATCGATGCCGAGAAGGCGACGTGGGTATTGGGCGGGAAGCCAATGGGGGTCATGACCCACAATGCCAAATGGGCCTTCATGCAGAAAGGCGATGCAGAGAAATTTGTCGGCCTGAACGGCGGGAAAATTTCCACCTATGACGATGCGATGAAAGCTGCTTATGAGGATATGTACGCCGATACGAAGATGATCCGGGACAAGCGCAAGATGATGAAGATGGCGCCCGGGGAGCACAAGCACTAGGCGGCTTCATACCTCGGCTCTCACTGGCCGTGTTCCGAGGTTATTATTCCGCGGCGGCAAAAGATCTCA
>DASRZY010000300.1:0-8511 GCA_035685905.1 Syntrophales bacterium | reverse complement strand
CCTTGTCACCGCGGATGATCGTGGTGGAGAACCCTTCCACGATCCTGTTGTCACCGAAAGCGAAGTGAATCTCTTCGGCCTGCACGACCAGTCGACCGCTGCGCTCGGCCTCCTGGATCGTCAGCCGGACGTTGCCCGTCTGCTCCTGCCTGCGCGCCCGCTCCTGGCGCATTTTCACCAGTGCCCGCACCCGGCCCTCGTTTCGCGTGCGGCGGGCCTTGATTCCCTGCCGGACCCAAGTCTCCTCCCTGGAGAGTTTCTTGTCGAATTCCTGCCACTGCCTGTTTTGCGAATCCAACAGGGCCTGGCGGCGTTCGAGATAGGTGCCGTAATCGCATGGGAATGACATCAGGTGTCCCCTGTCGATCTCAACGATGCGCGTCGCCAGTCGTTGGAGAAACGCCCGATCGTGGGTCACGAGCATGAGGGTCTTGTCGAACTTCAGGAGGAAATCCTCGAGCCAGAGGATGGCGTTAATATCCAGGTGGTTCGTGGGCTCGTCCAGGAGCAGCAAATCCGGGTCGTTCACCAGGGCCCTGGCCAGAAAGACCCGTCGCTTCATCCCCGCCGACAGGTATCGAAACTCCGCATTCTCATCCAGCTCGGTCCGGGCGATCATCGTTTCCACCCGCTGATGATAATTCCAGGCGCCGGAGGTTTCCAAGCGGTGCTGAACCTGCTCGAGCTTTTTCAGCAAGCCTTCGTCGCCGCTTCGAGACATCTGCAGGGTCAGATCGTGGTATTCCCGGAGCAGATCCAGGTGTTCCCGGCCGCCAGAGGCCACTACATCGTAGATCGTTCCCGGCAGGTCGTTGGGGACGTCCTGGGGCAGCATGGAGTTCCGGATGTCACCGCTCCGGGTGATTTCACCGGAATCCGGGGTGATAACGCCCATCAGCAGTTTCATGAGAGTGGACTTGCCCGACCCGTTGCGGCCCAGCAGCCCGATCCTTTCGCCCGCTTCGATCTGGAGCGAAACACCGTCCAGCAGCCGCGGCCCTCCGAAGCTGACAGAGACATCATTGATCCGGATGAGTGCCATATCCTCTTGCCTGTGAAACCGTTTTTCCGTTCGGGCGGCGCCGCGTGATCGATCCCCGGTCTTTCGGGGCGGCGCGGACATCCCGCACTTGCCTACCGGCAATGCCCTCTTTTGTAAAGGAGAAGTTGGTTTAAAAAAATACCTTGCATTCCCGGAAAGGATCCCTTATAATTCATGTAACTTGATGTGCAGCACGTTTTTGTTACCGGCAAAGTACAGAAAAGTCGACCGCACAAACCGTAGATGGCAAGTGCGGTTTTTTTGTGCGCAGAACAAGATTCCCAGCCGAAGTTTTTCGGCATAATTTTATGGTTCCTGGAGGAACCCAACACAAGGAGTAGTAAAGATGTCTGAAGGAAAAGTAAAGTGGTTCAATGATTCAAAGGGCTTTGGTTTTATCCAAGAGGACGGTGGCAAGGACGTTTTCGTACATCATTCCGCTATCCAGGCAGAGGGTTTCAAATCATTAGCCGAGGGTGATCGTGTGAGCTTCGATGTGGTCGCAGGCCCCAAGGGTCCGGCCGCGGCGAATGTTCGCAAGCTGTAAAACCTGAGCTTCATTTTGCCTATAAAAGCTCCCCCGATTTCGGGGGAGCTTTTTTTTATGCCGAATAACGCCTGAACAACGCGACCGCATCCTGCTCTTCCACATCCTCCCAGGCATGGTAAGCGGACGCGACGGCGAAACTCGCGCCTCCGCGAAAATTGGCGCAGTAAAGGGTTTCCACCGCTGGGGCAACGAGGTCTACGGCCGTCGCGCTTGCCGTGGGCACGGCGACAACAACATCCCGCCCCCCGATTGCGCGCAGGGCACCGATTGCCGCAAGCATCGTGAATCCCGAGGCCAGGCCGTCGTCAACCAGGATGGCTGTTGTCGCATCCAGGTCCGGCAGGGGCCTGTCGCCGCGGAATTTCCGCAGCCGCCTCTCGACCTTTTCCAGCGTTTCCCGCTGACCCTGCCCGATCTGCTCTTCGCTCAGCCCGATCCGGGAAAGCATGCCCCTGTTCAGAAGGACGCTCCCGTCGAAAGCCACGGCGCCGTAACCGGACTCGGTGTTCCAGGGCAGCGTGATCTTGCTGACGACAGCCACTTCCAGGCGAACGCGGAGCCTCTCGGCCATGACGGCCGCGACGGGGACTCCCCCCGATGGCACGGCGAAGAGGATCGCCTGTGCGCCCTCATAGCGAGTCAACATGCCCGCCATGATTTCGCCGGCGTGCTCGCGGTTCCGGAATACGGGAGCGCGATCCCGCAGCGCCGGCAACTCAATGACGTTATCGGGCAGTCGCGTCTTCATGCGGTCACCCTGCAATCCGGGTCTCTGTTTATCGCCCCATTCTCCGCTCATAGGCGCGGTATATCTGGTCGGCCAGGGTGGGATCCTGCCCGGAGGGTCCACTCGCATGGAACTCCACCCTGACGCGCCCGTCGGCCTGCCCCTGGATCCTGACAGTCGCATCGACGCCATTCCGGGTCCCCTGGATGATCCCGCCGTTATAGTCGGACGACACGATGCTGACGCCTGTATCCCGCATCGCATCCAGTGCGGCGTTCCAGGAACGATCGTAGCTGCTCGGTCCGTAGTAGTATGGATAGGGTCCAGGCGGCGGACCGTAAACGTAGCAACCAACCAGGATGAACAGGGACAGCAAGATGCCGATGCGCGGAGCCATGCTGAAAGGACGGTGAACACGTGAAAAACATATGAAGCTCATTCTCCCACCTCCATCTGCGTGAAGTAAAAGGCCCTGTCGAACTCGAATTATATCACACAAATCATGGAACATGACACCAGGCAGGATCAATGAAGGTCGCGGATGATCATTGACCTGTAACAAAAAAGCAGGCTCCCGACCACGAGTGTTCCTGATAAACTGAAATCTTGCGAACGACCGCTCATTCGTTCCAAGGCCTCGCTCGGATGAGAGATTTTTGAAAATAATTGTAAATGGTGCAAAATATGGCATACGCTTTGCTCATTTTTCGGAATTGATGATTGCGAGGATTGGCTATCGTTTTTAAGCAAGAGAGCCTCCAGCTGATTCGATGCAGGGGGCGATGAATCAGTGGGTGATTGAAGAAATCGTTTCACCCGGTAACCAGCAGCAACCTATTCCAAAATCTCACGCAGGGAGTTAATTCGCATGGGGAAAATGAAACTGAGTGTCAAATTAACCGGGAGTTTCATGTTGATCGCACTGATTATCGTCGTGGGCGGCGGCATCGGCTGGTGGGGCGTTACCTCGACCTTCAATGACCTGAAGCAAATCTCCGATGTCCACGTTCCCGCCATCAAGGCGCTGGGGATCATTAACGAGGCCCACACGAGCCTTCAGAAGATTGAAAAGAACGTGCTCATCCCCAAGATCTACACCAACGAAGCCGAGCTGGCCCGCCAGATCAAGCTCGTGGAAGAATATTCGGGCCGCGCGGAAAGCAGCTGGAAAATCTATGAACCCCTTCCCAGGACTGCTGAGGAGACGGCCCTCTGGGACAGTTTGAAGCCTGCATGGGAGGCCTGGAAGAAAGATAACGCCCAGGTGATCGCACTCGCCAGGGCCGGAAAGCATGACGATGCGGTGGCCCTCTCGACAACCCGGGCGAGGGATTCCTTCTACGCGTCGCAAAAAATTCTTGATAATTTGATCGAAGCCGGCGACAAGGCAACACGGGCAGCACAACAGAGTGCCGAGACCATGGGCACCATCTACAAGAGCCTGACCCTCTTCGGGTCGATTGCCGGGACGATCCTGGCCGTCAGCCTCGGCTTTTTCCTGAGCGCCTACATCACGCGGCCCATAAAGCGAACCGTTGACGCAATCTCCGAGGGGGCAGGGCAGGTGGCGGCGGCCTCGAGCCAGGTCTCGGCGGCAAGCGAGATGCTGGCCGAGGGGGCTTCCGAGCAGGCGTCATCGCTGGAGGAGACCACCTCGTCACTGGAAGAGATATCCTCGATGGTCAAGCGGACTGCAGACAACGCCGAGGAGCTCACCAAGTCGGGCCAGGCAACGTTCCAGCTCCAGAAGGAGTGTTTCAAGAGTCTCAAAATCTTAAACGATCGCATGCTGGAGACGAGCCAGGCCGGTGACAGGGCAACGAAGATCATCAAGACGATCGACGAGATCGCCTTCCAGACAAACCTGCTGGCCCTCAATGCTGCGGTGGAGGCGGCTCGGGCGGGTGAGGCCGGCGCGGGATTTGCCGTCGTGGCTACAGAAGTACGCAACCTTGCCATGCGCTCGGCCGAGGCGGCCCGGGAGACAACCGGCATGATCGAGGAGGTCACGACGAAGATCGGGGAAGGCCGGGCTTTTGTACAAAAGAGCCTGGATATCTTCAAGACCATGGGAGAGATGGGCAAGGGGGTCACGGTGCTCATCGAGGAGGTCAACGCGGCCGCAGGCGAGCAGGCCCAGGGCATCGAACAGATCAACAAGGCGATGCACGAGATGGACAAGGTGACCCAGCAGACGGCGGCCAACGCGGAGGAATCGGCCTCCGCCTCCGAGGAGATGAACGCCCAGGCGTTACGGATGAAGGAGATTGCCCGTGAACTCATGCTCATCGTCGAGGGCAGTGATAAATCCCCCCGATGACGAGGACGTGAAAACATTTCATCACAAGTAAAGGGCAGGGTCGGAAATGACCCTGCCTTCACTTTTTTCTGCTTGAACCGGTAGCTATTTCGTAAACGTTTTCCTGAATCCAACGAGGCCCAACAGGCCGGCGCCAAGGAGAAGCATTGTGAAAGGCTCGGGAACGGCATTAATGCTGACATCGAATGAACCGATGTTATTGTTCCAGGAGAAGCCGTCCATGGTGCCGAGGTAAAGCCGCGTCGCCCCCGCGGGCGCCACAATCGTCTGCAAGACTGACCCGCTCGTAACACCATCCCCCATGAAGAACACTTGCTGTAATGCCGGGCTCAGGCTGAGATAGTTTCGACTGCCGGCTAGAGAGAAATCCAGCGCAGACGGTGCCGAAATAAGATTGGGTGGATTGATACCGAGAAATACCCCCAGGAGTGAATCAATCGGGACGTTGATGTCCGAGATTCCATGCTCTGCACCGGTAAAGTGGAGTGTATTGACGGCTGTGAAGCCATCAGGGCCTGCGACGTCCCCGGGATGCCCCACCTGACCGGTTGCACTCCACTGCAGCATCGTTCCGGGCGTGATAGCAATGCCAGTGACCAAAACCGGGGATTGGGCCGGGGCGACATCCGCAGCTTCCCCGCTGCCCGGGTTGAAACTGGCGGTTGTTCCATTCGGCATCCCCGCCAACCAGGGGTCAGACGTCCCAGGAACGTTAAACGTGGCGCCTTGCGCCGGCACGGCGATGTACATGAAAAAGATTACGCCAGCGAGCAAGAAGAACGCTTTTGTCCCCGCGCTGAAACTCGATTTGTTTCGCATCGCACACCCTCCTGTCGATTGCTTGGTTGTATTGCTTGCCTGCTTGCGCCGTAGAATCGGTACTTGAAAGGATGCCTGCGCCAGAGATGGTGAAGATGAGCAACGGGGACTCTGCTGATGAATAGAGTGTGCGAGGTGTATGAACAGGCCAATGTGGGCAGTCCTGTATCAATTATGAGCAATTTACATTCCCGATTGTATAACTTATTGATTATATTCATGCATTTAATTAACCGGGTCCGAAGCATGTTTGGTATTTGTAAAGAAAAGCTTCGTTTATTTGTAAATTATTATTTGAATGATAAAGACGACCATATGAAATCAATAATGATATCGGGCATATGAATGTTGAAAAACCGGAAACCGGAAATTGTAAACATTGTCGACGTTTTTTGATCATTCCATGCGGCAGCTGTCTTGAATAGAAGAAACATGCCCGGACTGGTTGTCAGTTCGGCGATGTGGCGCTTGCTGGTGAGTCGATCACCGTTCGGTCGATTTTAGGATGGAATTTGACAGGCGAAGATCAGGCCGGGTTTCATGCAGAGACTCCCCAGCAGTTCGCTGACATCGTACTCTGATGCAAAAAGATCGTCTTTCGCGAGGCTGTCGGTGGAGACAGGCATGAACCCCCTCGCGGGAATCTCTTTATCGGCATCGACAAGCCGCAAATCGGCATGAAGGGGGGACCTTACCCTTAGATTCTGCAGATACTCTAGGGGATGATGATCCGAAGCAATCAGGTCACCAAAGATATCGCTGCACTGATCTGTGGAGCCAGGCCCGCAGACGCGAAGTTCCTTTTCCGATTCGATGAGTTCGATTTCGCCTCTCTGTTGAAGTGCTTTCAATATCCGGTGAATGCTTTCGTCATCACCGTCTGACAGGAGATCCTCGAAACGCCTCGCTTCAGCCTCGCTGTCAAATACCAGTGATTTGCTGCACACTTCACGGCAGACCCTCGACGGGATACGACAGAGCGAATAGAGAATGATTGACGTGATTAAAATGATCGCCAGGATGGAGATAATGATCATATATCCTTGCACCCGGGGATAATCCCGGGATTTCCTTCAGTTATTTTCCTGGATTGTTATCAGAAATACCGAATGATTATGAGATGTAACAGATTGTGTCTGTTCCGGTCCAGGACCGGCCGCTTGATATTCGTAGGTCAGTCGTGATTTAGATATTGCAAGAAGATTACCAGGAAAGAGCATCAAAGAATATTTGTCATAAGTCTTCGTGAACGAAGGAGAATCAGAAAAAGAAACCGGGCGGGGGGATACTGGGAGTCACTCCGATTCGACATTTTTGTAGGGAAACCATGATCGCTTCGACATGAGCCCCAGGTGTTCTGTAAGGGGCGAACTATTTGCCCTCGTCGATTCCTTCTGGGTGATCATGGCCGGGCCGACAGCCATTCAGCAATAATATGTCACTAGAGAGCAGCAATGTTTTTTCGTGATCCCCTCCCTCCTGTTTGCAGACTCCTGGAGCTCTCCTTTCAATTTTTTCCCCTGGAATCCGAAGGCCCTTCTCCGACCGGTTGAACACTCAGGATCCTGTCGATGTTGAAAACCCGTCTGCCCCGTCTCGTCATGCACCAGGCCTCGAGTCCCGGGAAGGGGCGCCCGGCATATTCCATTTCGCCCAGGCGCAGGGGCTTAACGATCCTCTGGCTCCTGACGTCGGATCCCTTCAGATAAACCATCTGCAGGAGGCTTTCTTCCCGGATCGCTTCTTCCAGGATACGGAGTTTATCCTCGCGGGAAAGGGTCCTGGCGGCCTGGTCGTATTGGCTGCGCGTGAGGTAACGGACCACGGCCCAGTCCAGGAGGATGTGCTGTTTTTGCAGGGCCTTTCGAAGGACGATGCCCTCCAGGCTCGTGCACCGGGAAAGGGCCACGTACATCTGGCCCGGGGCGAAGGTCCCGTTGCCCACGTCGATGATCACCCGCTCGAAGGTCTTTCCCTGGCTCTTGTGGATGGTCACGGCGAAGGCGAGCCTCAGCGGGAACTGGGTGAACATGCCCACCGCTTCCGAGTCCAGGTTCCCGTCCTTCAGGAAGAATCGGAAGATCTCCCATGTGTAAGGCGCGACCTCGACCTGATGCCCGTCGTTGAGCCGGACTTTTACGATGGGGTTTCCCTCGGGGTCTTTGGAAAAGCCTGAGACCCTTCCGATGGTCCCGTTCACCCACCGGTTGCCAAAGTCATTGTTCAGCATCATCACCTGGGCGCCCTTCTTGAGCTTCAGCGCAACAGCCGTTGGGAGATATTCCTTCCCGAATTCGCCCTCGAGGATTCCCGACGACGTCCACGTCCTGCCCTTGAGCTTCTTCAGCTCCTCATCGTTGTAGCGGTCGGCCAGGTTGTTCGTGCTGGTCAGGTGGATATAGTATTCGTCGGCAGGGGGTTCGAAGCCGGGGTCATAGCGAGAATTGAGAAGCTCCAGGTCTTCCTCCGTGACCGTGCGGTTGCGGATGGCGTTGAGCAGGTGGATGAATCGGTCATCCTGCTGGCGGTAGATCTTTTCCAGTTCGACGAATTCCATCTCCAGCCCCTGGAAGACGCGCGCGCTGAAGAAGTAGGGGCTGAGGTAGAGGGTCTTGAACAGCATTTTCTCGTCCGAGCCGACCACGGGGGGAAGCTGGTAGAGATCGCCGATGAAGATCATCTGCAGGCCGCCGAAGGGCGAATCGGGCTCGGGGCCGTTGAGACGCAGAAAGGCATCCACGCAGTCCAGCAGGTCTGCCCGGACCATGGAAACCTCGTCAATCACGATGGCATCAAGCTTTCGATAGATATTGGCGTCTGCGCCCCTGACCCGCTTGCGTGCCGACGCGGATGTGACGTCGGGCTTGAACCTGAAGAAGGAGTGGATCGTCTGGCCGCCGACGTTCAGGGCCGCCACGCCTGTCGGGGCCAATACCGCCACCCTCTTGGAGGTGCTTATCTTGAAGTAGCTCAGAAGGGTGGACTTGCCGGTGCCGGCGCGGCCCGTGACAAAGACATGCTGGCGCGACTCCTCCATGAGCCGCAGAGCCCGT
>DASRZY010000299.1:0-20671 GCA_035685905.1 Syntrophales bacterium | reverse complement strand
CAAGTCAACTTTTATCCAGGACAGATCATCACTCTTCAAGCGGCCCTCGGAGACGATGGCTCCGTTTGCAATGCAGGCATGCCGGATTCGACCAGCTTGAGTTTCGGGTCCCTGTCGATGGCCGCATAGATCTCACGCACGACCCGATCGTCGATCTCCGCGGCATTCTGCAGCCCCACCGGATAGCGCACCGTGACCTCAATCCCCGACGCCGCGATGTGCAGATGCGTCCTCGGCCTCAGTTCAATCGAAGAGATTGAATCGAGAGTCCGCTCCATTTGCCGCATCTGCCGCTCCATCTCCTCGCGATAATCCTTCAGGGCACCGTCGACTGCCGTTGTGATCCGCTCCTGGATCAGCCGGTAATTACCCTCGGGCGAAAACGTGAGGCTGACTTCATGCCAGGCGAAGCTTGTGCCCGGAATTTGTTTGAAGACGCCGGCTGTGGGCTGAAACACAACGGAGTTCGAGAACGCCACCACCCGGCCACTGGGTTGCGCATCCATCCCGCCGCTGCCGAGCTCGAGCAGGTGGAATCTCACAATTCCTATGTCGACCACTTCCCCGATCACGCCGTCAATCTGCACCCGATCCCCGACTCGAATCCCGTATTTTCCGATCAAGAAGAAATAGCCTGCCACGGACAGGATGATGTTCTGCATCGCAACCGCCACCCCGGCCGTGAGGAGACCCACAAACGTGGCCACGGATCCCAACTCGGTGACAAATGTGAGAGCGACGATCGAACCCACCACGATCCAGATCGCGATCTTGCGAAACAACAGAAACTGGTATCGGCGGCGAGTCTCCTGTACGTAACGGAAGATGGCCCTGCGCCAGACCGCTCCCACGGCGAATACCGCGGCGATGATCAGCGCCAGCAGACCCAGTCGAACCAGGAAGCTTGTCAACACATCGCGAATCTCCCTGCGCACTGCGTCACGCCAGTTCGTAAGCGTCGTGTTGTAAAGATTGAGCAGGATGACCTGTTTACGGAGCGGCAACAGTTCCGATGAGGTCTCCTTGAACCGGGCCGTGAGCGCGTTCAGTTGCTTTTTCTGCTGCGCGACAGCGGCAGGATCGCCGGATGGCGCCTGGGCCGCGAGCTGATCTCCGCTCTGAATCAGGTTTCTCAGGTTTGCCGCCAGGGGCCCGCGCAACTGCCTTGCAGCTTGCATGAGATGATCGGTGGACTGAATCTGATGACCCAGCGCGCTTTCTTTGCTGGACAGCCGGAACAAGTCGGCCACAAGCCCCCAAATGCCCAGGGCCTGTTGCCGGGTCCCTGAAGGCGGCATGCTCGCAATGGTCTGCTCCGTCTTTTGCTGCTCCGGCGACGCCACATCCGCGCCGCTCTGTGCGGCAGGCACCGAGCGAGCCAGTTCCTCGATCCGGGTCCGCAGGTCGGCGCCTTCGCTGCTGGTCCCTGCACTGAACTGGAGGATTTCGCGCAGGGCTTCACGACGAGCCTGGCGAAACGCCAGTTCGCTTTGCGTTTCTCCGATCAACGATTCGAGAGCCGGGCGCAGTCTCCCGGGAGTGGTCGCCATTTTTTGCCGAAGCGACTCGAGTTCGTTCTTCGACTGTTCAACTTGCTGATCGGCTTTGGCCATTGCCTGGATCAAACGTTGATTTTGGGAAGGCGCACTTGCCTGCTCCTGGGCCTGGTTTTCCTTGGGCTGCATGGATTCGTTTCGTGCCGCCAGACGTGCGAAGTCGAATGCGAGTTTCACGATCCCGCCGGAAATCTGGCGGTTTTCATTCAGAAACGTGATGTCGATCGGCTCGTTTGCAATCTGCTGTTCGACGATGGTGCCTCGATACCAGCTGATCGTTTCCGTCAAATACTCAACGATGCTGTCTGACCTGGGGGCACTTTCGGGCGGATCCAGTGGGAAAGCCTGACTGCCCCCCAGGCACACCGCGAGAAGGGTTGCGAACATCACTGCTCTTCGGTCAGGAGGGGTTGCAAAGCACATGGCCGGACTTCCCATCTTGAAGTTCTAATCGGGCACCCTGATCCGTGAGCATCTGAGTGGGCAGAGAAGTGGGAAAAGGAGGGGAATGAGAAGTACAGGATTGTGCAGTCCAGTCACGCCATCTGCTTCGGGGTGTTGAAGCTGCGACTATTTCTGCTTGTATCCGCCAAAGTGCCGTTCAACATCCGCTTCATCATCTTTCCAGTTGAAAGGAAAATGATTTTTGCGAGTGCCCTGGTTGATGACCACCAGGTACAGGTAAAGAAAAACAACAAAAAATATGAGAATCAATGCGGAATCAAATGGACCATCCATAAAATAACCCTTTCAGGTAAACTGTTATGCACGCTGTTTCATACTATCGATCCATGAAGAGGGGTTTGTGCATTGATCGCACAATACCAGTGGTTTGATGGTCCTCCAATCGGGGAAACCCTGATTCGTCGTCTCGCAATACCTTAGGTGCAAACGAATTTGCTGCTTTTAAGTGACCGGGGGCGCGTCCCGCAAGCCCCTCCTTGTCGGCGGGGTCAGGGCGCGCAATCATGTCTGGTTCTTTCCTTGCCGGGAAGCCCCGCAAGGGCAGTGGTCAGTGGTCAGTGGAAGAAAGAGATGAGGGACGGGGAGAGAAAAAGATAGGGAATCGGGCATCGGGTGTCGGGGAAAGAGGGTTAACGGTTCAGCGGCGCTGCCCGCTGCGAAGCAGCCCGTCCCTTGTATGTTACCCCATCCTGTAAAATCTTTATCTGAACGGCACCGTGTAGTAAGAAGTGCCAGGTTGTCTTCCCGGTCGTGGCAGACCGTCTGTCCCTTGGGAGCCCAAGCCCGTGGTGTAGCGTGGGTCGCCACGACCTTCTCCAATGAACCCGAACAGTTGCCTGGGACTCTCACGAGATCCCGCATTCCGCAAGGCCGGGAGGAAGGAGATCCATCATGAAAGCACTCCAGTCCAGCGTCTTTATCGGTGTCGATGTCTCCAAGGACCGCCTCGATGTGGCCGTGGCGCCCTCCGGAGAAAGCATCGGCTTTGCCAACAGCGAGGACGGCATCGTCTTGCTGGCCGACTTCATCAAACCACAGGATCCCGCCCTGGTGCTCTTCGAGGCCACGGGCGGCTGGGAGATGAATGCCGTTAATCATCTGGCCGCACAGCGCCTGCCCGTGGTGGTCCTCAACCCCCGACAGGTCCGGGACTTCGCCAAGGCCACCGGTCAGCTCGCCAAAACCGATACCATCGATGCCCGTATCCTGGCCCGCTTCGGCCAGGCCGTCCGGCCCGAGGTGCGGCCCCTCAAGCCCGTGGAGCTCCGCAAGCTCGAAGCCCTCAATACCCGGCGCCGCCAGATCGTCGAGATGATCACGGCCGAGCAGAACCGCCTGGTCAGTGCCCCTGAGTGGATCCGTCCCGACATCGAAGAGCTCCTGGAAATCCTCCAGAAGCGCCTGGCGGCCATCAACCGAGACCGTAACAAGCTGATCCGCAAAAGCCCCCTGTGGCGCCAGAAGGACAAGATCCTCCAGAGCTTCCCCGGCGTGGGCCCCGTCATGGCTTCGACGATGATCGCCGATCTGCCGGAACTGGGCACCCTGAACCGGCGGGAGATCTCTGCGCTGGTGGGCGTCGCCCCCCTGAACTGTGACAGCGGTGCCTACCAGGGCAAGCGCAAGATCTGGGGGGGACGGGCCGCTCTCCGTTCGGTTCTCTACATGTGCGCTCTGACGGCTACCCGCTGCAATCCCGTCATCCGGGCGTTCTATCAGCGGCTCCGGTGTGCCGGAAAACCCTTCAAGGTGGCCCTGACCGCCTGCATGCGTAAGATCCTCGTCATCCTCAATGCCATGATGAGGAGCCAAACCTGTTGGCAACCAACGTAATCTCAAAGAACAGAAAAATTTATCGAATGTTCACTTGACGAGACAGTTGCTACACCCCTGTCCCTCGTCCCTTCCTCACTGTCCTTCCCCGGCAAGCGTGCCGATGCAGATGTCGACGACGAAGGGACCGTGAGGTGTTTCGAAGGGGATGATGATGCTGGGTCCCCCCAGCACGTGGCTGATGGAGTGGTCCTTGCCGGCCACCACGGTGGGGATGGCCGCCGTGATGTTCAACCCAAGGGTTTCGAGCTCCTTGCGGGCCGCGCCGGAGACCATGTTGGTGATCTCGCCCACGGCATCCTTGATGTCGCCGTTCACGCTCTTGATCTCCTCGCCCAGCATGTTGGACACGATTTTCAGGATGGCCCCTTCACTGAAGCTCAGCGCGAGCGACCCGCGGGCAGCACCGGTCAGGCCGATGATCCCCGACACGTCGCCCCGGGCGAGGCTGTCCTTCTTGAGGAAGGGCTTTCCCGCCTTGGGCTCCACGAAAGCCATCGTCTTCAGGACCGATACGGTCCCATTCAGAAACGGATTGATGAATCGAACGTCCATAATTTATCCTCGCCGGTCTTACGCCGCCATGCCTTTGACGATCTTCTCGATCTTCTCGTTGAGCACTTCAGCAGTAAAGGGTTTCACGATGTAATTGCTCACGCCTGCCTTGACAGCCGCCACGACGTTGTCTTTCAGGGCCTCCGCCGTGACCATCAGGAACGGCAGCTCTTTCAGATCGTCAGCGCCCCGGACGGCCTTCAGCAGTTCGAGCCCGCTCATGTTGGGCATGTTCCAGTCGGAGATGATGAAATCGACCTTCTGGGACTGCAGGACCTTGAGGGCCGCAACCCCGTCCTCTGCCTCCACGATGTTCTCGAAGCCGCCCTGCTTGAGCAGGTTCCGGATGACCTTGCGCATGGTGGCGAAATCATCCACAATGAGGATCTTGAGATTCTTGTTCACGCTCATATGTCACTCCCGCACTCAGCTTTGATATCCGTAGTTCGGCGCCCTGACGCCGTTCAGGCCGCGGGCGCGCATCTTCAGTTCGATTCGGCCATCTCGAAGAGGCCTTCGGGATCCAGGATCAGGCCCACGTTGCCGTCGCCGAGGATGGCGCCGCCGGAGACGCCCTTGATGCGTTTCAGGCTCTCGCCGAGGTTCTTGATCACGACTTCCTCCTTGCCGAGGATCTCGTCGACAAGCAGGCACTTGGAGCGCTTCTCCCCTTCCATCACGACCAGGGTTGCCTCCCAGGGATTGCGGTGAACCGGTTCGATCTCGAAGAGATCGTGCAGCCTCACCAGCGGCAGCAGGCGCCCCATGACGTTGATCGTCTCCGCCTCGCCGACGATGCAGTTGTAGGACGTCCGGTCGGGACGGATGAGCTGGCGGATGGCCACGGTAGGGAGGATGTAGCGTTCGTTCCCCACCTTCACGATCATGCCGTCGATGATGGCCATGGTGAGCGGGAAGCTGGTGACGAAGACCGTCCCCCTGCCCTCGGCGCTCTGGATGTCCATCTTGCCGCGCAGTTTCTCCACGGCCTGCTTGACCACGTCCATCCCGACTCCGCGGCCGGAGATGTCGGTGATCTTTTCGGCCGTCGAAAAACCGGGAAGCAGGATCAGGCGGTTGAGCTCTGGGTCCGTCAGGTTGTCCGACGCGGAGATCATGCCGTTCTTGACGGCCTTCTGGCGGATCTTTTCCCGGTTGAGGCCCCGTCCGTCATCGGAGATCTCGAGTACGATGTTTCCGCCCCGGTGGAAGGCCCTGAGCTTGATCGTGCCCTTTTCCGGCTTGCCGGCCTTGATGCGCTCCTCGGGGCTCTCCATCCCGTGGTCCACGGCATTGCGGATCATGTGGACGAGCGGGTTGTAGATCTCATCGACCATGTTGCGGTCGATTTCCGTGTCCTCGCCCACGGTCTCGACATTGATGAGCTTGCCCGCGCCCTTGGCAAGGTCCCTCACGAGCCGTGACATGCGCTGGAAGGTCTGCTTGATCGGGATCATCCGCAGGACCGTCGAGGAGCGCTGCAGCTCCGAGGTGATGCTCGCCAGCTGGGCGAGGTCCCGGACGATTTTCCGGTCGCCGAGGCTCTGGAGGGTATCGCTCTGCCGGATCATCGACTGCGTGATGACGAGCTCTCCCACCATGTCGATGAGGTCGTCGAGCTTCTTGATGTCCACGCGGATCGTGTTGGAGTCCGTGACCTGCTGGGCCTGCTTGCGCAACCCGCGGGAGACGTCCTTGGGAGAGGCCATCCCCTCCGAGATGAGGGTCTCCCCGAGTTTTCGGGGCGGGGGGACCTGGGAGCGCTCGAGTGCCACTTCGAGATCCGACTCGTTGATGACGCCGTCCTCGACGAGGATCGTCCCGAGCTTCTTGGGCTGCCTGGGCTGCTCCGCGCACGTCTCGGCAAGCTTGACCCTCCGGATGATATCCGAGGTGTCGATCTCCTCGCCGGCCTCCCTGCCTTCCAGTTCGTCGCGAAGCTGCCCGATCATTGCCTTGAGGGTGTCGGAGCCGTCGAGGATGAGGTCGATGAGCTCCGGTGTGATGGCGATCGCCTCGTTGCGGGCCTTGTCGAGCAGTGTCTCCAGGTCGTGGGCGAGGATCCGGATCTTGTCGAGATTCAGAAAACTGGCCACGCCCTTGACGGAGTGGAAGGGCCGGAAGATGGCGTTGATGTAATCCTTGTTCTCGGGCTCCTGCTCGAGATTGAGGATGTTCAGCTCGATCTCGCCGATATACTCGAGGCCCTCGGTGATGAAGTCCCGCAGGAGCGACTCGTCCTGGACGGTTGCCTTTGCAGGGGTCGCCTCGGTCGCCGGTGGCTCCCCGGAAGCCCGTTCGGCGTTCGGGGCCGTCGTTGTCTGAGCCTCCAGAGCAATGCCGATCCCGGAGGCCAGCTCGCCCATGAAGTCCTCCATGTTCCCGTCGTAACGGCCCGCATTGCAGTACCCGTCGACCACGGCCTGCAGCAGCACAATGCCCCGCTCGAAGAGTCCGTATCCCTTCTCGGCGTCGACCCCGTCGAGAACCACTTTCTCCAGGAGCTGGCTGAGCGCCCCGGCAAGCCGCTTCACCTCCGCGGCCCCGAGGGCGTCGGCACGCGTTGCGGCCTCCTCGAGCTGATTGAGGAATTGCCCCGCCAGGGGAATCTCGATTTCCTTCTTCTCGAGGAAGAGGAAGCTCGATGCGATCGCGTCGACTTCTTGTCTCAGTTCACTGTAATCCATTTCAGATCATCCTCACCAGTTCCCCGGCGATCTGGTCCAGGGGAAGGACCTTGTCGGCGCCGCCGAGCTTGATTGCTTCTTTCGGCATCCCGAAGACCACGCAGGTATTCTCGTCCTGGGCGATGGTTTTCGCCCCTGTCTTTTTCATCTCCAGCATTCCCGCGGCCCCGTCGGCGCCCATGCCCGTGAGGATCACCCCGATCGAGTTCGCGCCCGCATTCTGGGCCGCGGATTTGAAGAGCACGTCCACGGCGGGCCGCTGATGGTGCACCATGGGCCCGTCCTTGACCTCCACGTAGTAGCGGGCCCCGCTTCGCCTCAGGAGCATGTGGAAGTTCCCCGGTGCGATCAGCACCGTTCCCTGGGTCACCGAGTCGTTGTTCTTTGCCTCTTTCACCGACATCTGGCACAACCCGTTGAGGCGCTCCGCGAAGGCCGTCGTGAAGTTTGCCGGCATGTGCTGCACGACAACGATCCCCGGGGAGTTGACAGGCATCCTCGTGAGCAACGCCTTGAGTGCCTCGGTACCGCCCGTGGAGGCGCCGATGGCGATGATCTTGTTCGTCGTCTGGGACAGGGCCCTGATGGGCTCCGGCAGCCCCCCGCTGTCGGCCCCCCCGTTGTCGTGTTTCACGATCCGTGCCCGCGAGGCCGCCCGGATCTTCTCGGCCAGCTGGGCGCTCATATCGCCCACGGTGTAGGCCGCGCCGGGCTTTGCGATGACCTCCACGGCGCCGATATCGAGCGCTTCCAGCGTCAGTTTTCCACCCTTCGGCGTCAATGAACTTACGATGATGACGGGCAGCGGGTAGTGCACCATGAGCTTGCGCAGGAACGTGATCCCGTCCATGCGGGGCATTTCGATGTCGAGGGTGATCACGTCGGGTTTGAGCATGACGATCTTGTCCCGCGCCACGTAGGGGTCGGGCGCCGTCCCCACGATCTCTATGTCGGGGAACTTCGAGAGCTCCTCCGAGAAGATCTTCCGGACGATGGCCGAATCGTCGACGATGAGTACCTTGATCCTGTTCACTGCTCAGCCACCTCTAGCCGATTCTTATTCGCCTGAACTCACGCAATGCTGCTGCCCTACTTCAGGGTCAAGGGGACAGGGTCCAGGGTTAGGGGTAAAAGCAATTCCTCCCCTTCCTTTACCCTTTACCCTCTATTTCGAGGATGACCCCCATCTTTCCGGCCTCGCAATCGAAATCGAAGGCATGGACGCCCTCCGACACGGCCGGCGGCTGCGCCGGTCTGGCGGAGAATACGGGAATCGACATGGCGAACTTCTTCGACGCGTCGAGGTTCACAAGAAAGTTCCCGCACACCATGTTGGCGGCCTCTTTCACGCAATCCTCCACGTGCCGCTCGATCTCTTTCTCGTCGGCGATCCCGAGCATGTTCCGGACCATGAGCCTCGCCACCGGGCGGGAAAACAGGATGCGGAGGGTCCCCCGCTGCGGGCCGTCGAAGCCGATCGAGGTCTCGTAGTCATGGACCAGCACGCGTCCGCCGGGCTCGAGAAAGATGAAAAACATCTTCTCGAAAACCTCAAAAATCGACTCCTTCAGAATCTCCCTGATGTTCTCCATAGGTCCCCTTTTCGTTGAAGCCGAGTACCCCGAGCAGCATTTTCCTCAACTCCTCGGGTACGAAGGGTTTGCGGATGAAGCCTTTCGCGCCCATCTCGAAGGCGGTCTTCATATGCGCCTCACTGGCCTCTGTCGTCATCATCACCACGGGGATGTTCTTCAGGACGGCATCCTCGTTCATCCTCTTGAGCAGCTCGAGGCCGTTCATCTCCGGCATGTTGATGTCGAGGATCACCACATCCACCCAGTTGCCGCCCAGGACGTCGAGGGCCCTGCGGCCGTTGTCCGCCTCCAGGATCTGGCTCACCTCCAGCCCCGTCAGGCCCACGATCTTCTTCACGACCGTCCGCATCGAATTCGAGTCATCGACTATGAGCAGGTTGAAGGCCATGGTTTCCTCCGTCTATCCCCTCCCGCTTTCCTTGCGTTCAGAAACGATACTGACCAGCTCTTTTGCGCCCTGGAGCTTCATGTGAAGCTCGGCCATCATGTCCTCGAGATCCCGCTGCTTGAGATTCAGCCGCCCGGCGACGTCCCCGACGGCGCGGTAGCTCAGCGCATCGGTCCCGACGCCGATGCCCATGACATGGCAGACCTGGTTGGCCAGGTAGACGATCCAGGGCACGGCATCGTTGTCGGCCAGCAGGTCGGGGCGGTGATGGAATGCGATCGCCCGGAGGATCTCGTCCGGGAATTTCCAGTTCAGGGCGATCTCGCCGCCCAGGTCGGCGTGGTTGACGCCGATGACCTCTTCCTCGGCCTCCAGGAAGGAGTACCGCTGCTTCTCGACCAGCTCCTGGATCTTCTGCCAGGACTCGTGGACGAATTCGCCGAGGACCATCTTGCCGATGTCGTGGAGGATCGCCGCCGTAAAGAGCCGGGGATCGTCGGGACGGGAGAGCTTCGCGGCGCAGATCTGCGCCATCAGCGCCACCCCTACGGCGTGCTCCCAGAGATCGCCTCCCTTCACGTCATAGCCCTTCTGGGTGCGGAAGTAGCGCGAGAGCCCGGCCGTCATGACGGCGCGGAGCACGTTTTTCTTCCCCATGTACATGATCGCATCGTTCACGTTGTCCACGGGCCGGCGCAGGCCGAAGTAGGCCGAGTTGCAGATCCGCAGGATGTTGGCCGTGATGGCCTGATCGAGGCGGACCACGGCAACGAGCTCCGTGAGCGAGGAATCGGGATCGCTCGCCAGCGCCATGACCTTCTGGATCGTGGCCGGGAAGGGCGGGAGCGTCTGGATCGATTTCAGGATCCGCTTGTTGATCTTCATAGCTCCTCCATCTGGCCGCCCGCCCGCTTGATGCTGACCTTCCCCGTGCTGAGTTCGAGCCGCACGGTGCGGTTGAAGTTCTTTCCGGTGTCCTCGGCGTCGATGAGGACGTTGTTGTTCCAGAAGAGCTTCCGCATGGCCATGATGTTCTTCTGCCCGATCCGGAAGAAATTCGATTCGTCGAGGATGCTGGCCCCGCCTGCCACCTTCACGACCATCCGTTTCTTGTCCGCCCCCAGCTTGTAGCAGGACTTGAAGAGCAGCGGGATTCCCGTGTCGGCGAACATGGCCGGCGCATCCTTTGCCTTGTCGGCATCGAGGGTCGAATCGGGGAGCATGAAGTGCAGAAGCCCCCCCACTTTTGCGACCGGGTCGTACACGGCCACAGCAATGCAGGACCCCAGCGCATAGGTGATCATCGCATCCGCGGGATTGTTGCTGACCTTGAGGTCCGATATGCCGACTACGAGATCCGCCATGGGTCCTTACTTCCGGTACAGGCTCGGTTCCAGATACTTGAACGCGTGGTTGAGTCCCGTGAGGCTCTCGGAGTGGCCGATGAACAGGTAGCCGCCCTTTCCGAGCTTGTCGTAGAATCGGTTCACGAGACCCTCCTGGGTCTTCTTGTCGAAGTAGATCATCACATTGCGGCAAAAGATGGCGTCAAAGGGATCGCCGGCCGCCATGGTTTCCATGAGGTTGAAGCTCTGGAACGTCACGAGGTCCCGCACCTCTTTCTTCACGCGATAGTGCCCGGCCCAGTTTCCCTGGCCGAGCTGGAAATATTTCCGCAGCAGATCGGGCGGGACCGTCTTGGCCCGCTCGGCGGGATAGATGCCCTGCTGCGCCTTTTTCAGCACCCGGGTCGAGATGTCCGTGGCCAGGATGTGCAGCTCGAAGGTCGCCCCCTGGGCGGCCTCGAGGGCCGTGATGGCCATCGTGTAGGGCTCTTCCCCCGTGGAGCAGCCTGCGCTCCAGAAGCGCAGCCGGGGCCGGCCCCGCCGCGATGGCTCGCCGAGCATGGCCGGGACGAACCGGGTGAGGGCCCGAAAATGGCCGTCCTCCCGGAAGAAGCTCGTCAGGTTCGTCGACAGGGAATCGATCATGGCGATGAACTCGTCGGTCCCCTCGCCGGTCTTCACATAGTCATAGTAATCGGTAAAGGAATCGAAGTTCCCCTCGCGAATCCGCTTGCTCAGCCGGGCCTTGACCAGCTCCTTCTTGCCGTCGTGCAGGTGGATGCCGCAGTGGCTGTAGACCAGCTGGCTGATCTTTTCGAATTCGGTATCGCGCAGTTCAAGAATCATGGAGCTCAATCCCGTGCAGGAGATGTTCCGGTCAAATCAAATGCCCCCGGGCTAGAAATCCTTGAAATCGCCCTTGTCAAAGGGGATCACGTCTTCGGGTCTTGCCGTCTTGCGGCCGAGGGCCTTTTTCAACGATCCCGTCAGAGCCGATTTTCCCACCGCAGATTGCGGCGGCTCGATGGCGGGGGCGCTTTCCTGAAGCCCGCGTCCCCTGCCACCCGAGGCGTTCCCGCCGATGAGCGCATCGAGGTCCCCCACGTAGCGCTTGAGCTGCTCGGCCTGGGCCGTGAGCTCTTCCCCTGCGGCAGCGGATTCCTCGGCATTGGCGGCCGACTGCTGGGTGACCCTCTCCATCTCGGAAACGGCCTTGTTGACCTGGCCGATGCCCTGGGCCTGCTCGCCGCAGGCCGCGGCGATTTCGGAAACGAGATCGGCCACCTTGGCGGCGCTCTTCGACACCTCGGAGAAGGCCCCGTTGGTGCGCTCGACGAGCTCCGAGCCTTCTTTCACTTTCTTCACCGTGCCCTCGATGAGGGCGGCCGTGCTCTTGGCGGCCTCGGCAGCCCGCATGGCGAGGTTCCGCACCTCGTTGGCCACGACGGCAAAACCCGCGCCTGCCTCGCCGGCCCGTGCCGCTTCGACAGCGGCGTTGAGTGCCAGCAGGTTGGTCTGGAAGGCGATTTCGTCGATCGTCTTGATGATCTTGGAGGTCTCGTCGCTGGCCTTCGAGATATCCTGCATGGACTGGGTGAGCTGCGTCATGGATCCGTTGGCCTTGTCCACCATGAGGCGGGACTGCTTCATGAGATTGTCGGCTGCGGAGGCGTTGTCGGCATTCTGCTTGGTCATGGAGGACATCTCCTCGAGCGAGGAGGACGTCTCCTCGATGGAGGCGGCCTGCTCCGAGGACCCCTGGGCCAGCGACTGGCTTGCCGAGGAGACCTGGTTTGACACGGAGACGAACTGCTCGGAGGACTCCGTGATGCCCTGGATGACTTGCCGCACGGGCCGGGTGATCGATCGGGCGATGAAGAAGCCTGCGGCCACCATGAGGAGCCCGATGAGAAAAACGACGGCAGCGATAGTCAGCAGCGCATTCCTCAGGGTCACGTTCATGGCCCCGCGGTCCTTGCCGATGAAGAGCATGCCCGCGATCTTGCCGGTGTGATCCTTCAGGGGCCAGTAGGCCGTGTCGTATTCCTTATCCAGGATGGTGTTTTTATCCTGGAACTGCTGCCCCTTGGCAAGGACTGAGTCGAGGACCTTCGGGTTGTCCATCTTGGTCCCCACGGCCCGCTGGCCGTCCTTCATGAGCGTTGTGGTCACCCGGGTGTCGCCTTGGAAAATGGTGCACTCCGTGCCGAATTCCTTTTTGAGTCTCTCGACAAAGGCGTGGTCCGCCGACGTTAGATCGGTGCCCGTCGTGACGGAACCCACGATCTTGTCGCCGAGCTTCACGGGGGCGCCTGCGCGCATGGAGAATTTCACCACCGTCCCTTCCTCGATCCCGGTCGTTATCTCCCCGCCAAGGGCATTGCGGACGTTGGCCTGGGCGAGGACGCTGTCGCCCGCCTTTTCGGAGTGGCCACGGCCTACGACCTTGCCCTCCTTGTCGGCGATGGTGATCAGGCTGATCCGGCTGTCACGCATGGTGTCCTTGCCCAGCTTCTGAACGATGGCCGTATCCCCCTTGGCAATTGCCTCGGCCAGGTCCTGCCGAGCCGCCGTCATCTGGGCAGCCGACGCAAGTTTATGGGCCTCGTCAGCGACATAAGATTGCACGAGAGCCGCCAGTCGGGCAACTTCCTGGCGGCTCTCATCACTGTAGATCTTGTTCAGGAAATACCAGGTACACGCCGTGAGCGTCAGGCCGACGACCACCACCGATACGATGACGATTCCGACGATCTTCGCTGAAAGGGAAACGTTCTTCATCTCTTCAACCTCACTCCAATGAACGATGTTCTCAGGCCATCCGCTGGATCACGGTCAGATCCTCGCTGTTGAGCACCCGGTCGATGTCGAGCAGGATCTTGATCCCGCCCGCCGCCTTGGCCATGCCCAGGATGAAGTCCGTGTCGAGCTTCACCCCGAAGGTCGGCGTGTTCTCGATGTCGGCCCCGCGGATGTTGAGGACCTCGGAGACGGCATCGACGACGATCCCCATCATGACTGACGTGTTCGCCCCGGCCACCTCCACGACGATGATGCAGGTCCTCTCCGTGTAGGCCGCGGCATCCAGCCCGAAGCGCAGACGCAGGTCCACGACAGGGATGACCTTCCCCCTGAGGTTGATGACCCCCTTGACGAAGTCCGGGGTCTGCGGGACGTGCGTCACGGACATCATACCGATGATCTCCTTGACCTTCAGGATCCCGATGCCGTACTCCTCCTCCGCCAGGGCGAAGGTCAGGTATTTGCCCTCCCGGTCCGCCATGCCGGCACTCTCCGGGGTGATGATCGCCGCCGCTTGAGCCATCGTCTGTCTCCTCTGTTGTTCGATTCGATTCTTCTTCTATCTGCTTTCTGACTCCCTGCGTGCATCCGCGGGAGGATCGTTCATTTCAGTTTCCCGTATTGACCCGGAAGATCGACATGGCCGATGCCAGTTCCTCGGCGCTTGCCGCATTGCGCTGTGTCACGCTGTTCATCTCCGAGACCGCCCTGTTGATCTGGTCAATCCCCTGCGACTGCTCGCGCGATGCGTCGGAAATCTCTCCCATCAACTGCATCACCTTGCCCGAGCTGTCCGCCACGACCTCAAAATCGCCGGCCGTGTTGCCTACGAGCTGTTCGCCCCGCTTGATCTTCTGGACGATCTCGCCCATCTGATGGGCCGTGTTCCTGGCCGCCTCGGCGGCCCGCATGGCCAGGTTCCGGACTTCCTCGGCCACGACGGCAAACCCCGCCCCCGCCTCGCCTGCACGGGCGGCTTCCACTGCCGCATTCAGGGCCAGGAGATTGGTCTGGAAGGCGATCTCGTCGATCATCTTGATAATTTTTGCGGTCTGTTCGCTGGCGCCGGCAATCTCCCGCATGGAGCGGGTCAGTTCCGCCATGGAGGCGTTGGCCCTGGAGGCCACCTCGTTGGAACGCGTCATCAGCTCGCTGGCCTTGTTGGTATTGTCCGCATTATTCTGAGTCCGGGCAGCCATCTCCGCCAGGGAAGAGGAGGTCTCCTCCAGGGAGGCCGCCTGCTCGGAGGCGGACTCGGAGAGCGACTGGGAGGCCGCCACCGCCCCACCGACCGCTTCGGCCATCTTTTCGCGCATGGTGTCCACGGAGCGGGCCAGCGCGCCGATTTCGTCCTTTGACGTGAGGCCGACGGTATGGGTCAGATCTCCTGCGGCGATCCGATCCACCGCCTGGATGGTCTGATGGACGGGAGTGGCGATGAGACGGGTCATCAGGATGTTCACGACAAGAGACACTGCGAGGGCCGATCCCAGAACCACAAGCAGCAGCACCATGAGCGCAGCGAAACTCTTCAGGGTCTGCTCATATTCTCCCTGGCTCAGTTTGTCTTCCCGGGCAAGGATCTGCTGCAGGCTTGCATTGAGAACCTGGAATCTTTCATCTGTCGTGGCCATGTACATCGTGGCCATATTCAGATCGGAGCCCGACAGATCGACGGCCGAGGCGGCCGCTTCCCTGTATTCCTTCAACTGCGCAAGCGAGGCCTGGTAGAGCTTCTTCTCCTCGTCGGATAGTCCCTGGGCGGACAGCGCCTGCCCGACCGTCTTCTGTGTGCGGTCGATGACCGCGAGCTGCTCTTTCCCGAGCGCCTCGACTTTCTTTTCGTCATATTGTGCGTTCGCCCAGCTGATGACCTTGTACAGGTTGGCGTGCGCCTGGGAGAGGTCCTTGAGCATGCCGGCGCTTGCCTGGTAGCCCTTGAAGCGGTTGTTGAAAATGTTCTCAACCGCTGATTTCTGGCTCGTCAGCCCGGAATACGACAACAATCCCATGAGGATCAGAAAGAGCATGACGAGCAGGGGACCGACAAACAGTTTCCTGGATAGTTTCCAGTTGGCGATGTACTTCTTCATGAAGTTCCTCTTGCATCATTCATTCGGTTGGCGCTGGCGGCTGAATCGGCCTTGCAGATCAGCCTCCTCCCGGCGGGCTTTATTTCTTGTAGGCGCCGCATCCGACGATGAGGTCATCGTACTTCTCGATATACGCTGTCTTGTTCTCCAGCTTCTTGCTGGTGGGGTTGGTAAACTTGTAATCCTGCCAGCCCGAGCCCTTGGTCTTGGCAATCTCGATTCGCTCCTTGACATAGAACTTGCCGTCGGGGTCTTTCATCTCCTTGAGATCTTTCCCGATCATCTTCTGGTTGAAACCGTGGGCCAGGCATTTGCCGTTCATGTCGTAGACGAAGATATAGAGGTCCCCGTTCACGAACTTGCCCTTGGGGTCACTGAATTCGGCAAAGGACTTCTCCTTGCCGTTGGCTTTCAGATAATCGACGGCCTTCTTCACCAGGGCCTTGGCCTCCGCCGGCGTACCGTCCGCTGCCAGTGCGATGGCGGAAAAACCCGCCACGAACATCATCACGAGGGTGATCACGAACATTTTCTTCATGCTGCCGAACCTCCTGTAAAATGGCTTCTCGTCTTGTCGAAAGGAGCGGTCATGACCCGTTGTTCCAATCGGCGTTCTTTCTAATCGTCTCTCCCCGCCTGTGGCAGGAGAAAGGGGCGTAAAAAACCGGGACTCACGACGCGAGGAAGGCCATGTCGCCGTTCCCCAGCACTTTATCGATTTCGAGCAGGATCTTGATCCCGCCCCCCACCTTGGCCAGGCCCAGGATGTAGTCCGTGTTGAGCTGCACGCCGAAGGTGGGCGTGTTCTCGATGTCGGCCCCGCGGACGTTAAGCACCTCCGAGACGGCATCGACGACGATCCCCATCATGACGGAGCCGTTTGTCCCCGCCACCTCTACGACGATGATGCAAGTCCGCTCCGTGTAGGCTTCGGCCTCCAGGCTGAAGCGAAGCCTCAGGTCCACCACGGGGATGACTTTTCCCCGAAGGTTGATGACCCCTTTCACGAAATCGGGGGTCTGGGGCACATGCGTGACGGACATCATCCCGATGATCTCCTTCACCTTCAGGATCCCGATCCCGTATTCCTCCCCGGCAAGCGAGAAGGTCAGATATTTTCCTTCCTTTCCGGCGTTTGCGTCAGCGGGCCGAAAGAGGTTGTCTTCCCGTTTCTCCAAGAGCTCCGTCTGCATCGCTTCTGTACCTCCCTGTCAATTACACCATTGCGCATCGGCCGACGCACCTCGGGAGATCCCTCTCCGATCTTGCGGCCGATCATCCTGTCCCTGTCAAGTCCCGTCAGACCCGGGCCTGGGCCCCGTTGACCCTTTCGCTGCCGATCTCGAGGGCGCGCACGATCATGTCGTGGAGCTTCCTGACATCGACGGGCTTGGTCATGTAGTCGAGGAACTTGCCTCTTTCATCCTCGGTGAGATATTCCGGGTACCCTGTCAGGATGATGATCTTGACGTCGCGGTGCATTTTGCGGATCTTCTCTGCAAGTTCGAGGCCATTGAGGTTCGGCATCACGATGTCGAGCAGGATGAGGTCCGGTCTTTCCTCTCCGATTTGTAAGACAGCTTCAAGCCCGTTTGAATAGGTCTTCAGCGTACAGTGCTTGTTCAGACCCAGACCCTCGAAGGCGCTCTGAATGAAGGTGAGGATATTCTCGTCATCGTCAATGGCCATGACGAGTTTTCTCTGCGACGGGTCTCTGAGTGCCGGCTGGACAGCCTGGCCCGCAGCGCCTGCCGACCCCTGAAGTTTCTCGAGGGGCATATCCCCGAAGCCGAACTCCCGCTTGAGCCGTTCGACCTCCACCAGCGGGATTTTCAAATGTTTGCCGACCTTGTACCCCTTGACAGTCCCCTCTTTGACCCAGCGGTAGATTGTGACCCGGTTCACGTTGAACAGATCGGCCACTTCAGATGTGGAAAAGAACATCTTCGCCATGGAACACCTCTCGATTCGCTTTAATTCACGATACTATAGCAACATATACATCAAGCGCAACAACTGCACTTGTTTTATCGTCACAAAGTTTTGAAACTTTAGCGAGCTGTGCTGAAAGGGGGGACAAGGAGAAGGTCCAGGGACGGGAACGATCACTCATTCTTCCGGTTGCGATGTAAAACCGCTAACCTGTTTTTATCTATCATTACAGGCACAACGGTCACGGCGCGGAGTTCCCGGGAGCGGGTGCGACATAAGGCGCAGATGCATCCTTCGAGCCTGTCGCCCGGCGTTCCAGACACCCGGAGAATCTGAACCGAAAGACGCTGCCGAGGAGATTGACAAGGCGCTGCAGGCTTCAGGCAAAGTGGGTCAAAGGCGCCTTCCCCACGGGATAGACATTGAAGCCGATGTCGAAGCACGCCCTGTGGTCAATGATATTCCGTCCGTCAAAGAGAAAGGCCGGTTTTGACATGGAGCTGTAGATTTTCCGGTAATCGAGTTTCCTGTAAAGATCCCATTCCGTCAAGAGGGCAATGGCATGGCAACCCGCAACGGCCTCATAGGGGTCCTCCACGTATTGGATCTTGCCGTTTGCGTCCGAGAGATCCTGCCGCGCGTTCTCCAGGGCTTTCGGGTCGCTGATGATCACTTCGGCCTTTTCTTCGAGAAGCTTTCTCACGACGAAAATGGCCGGGCTCTCGCGCGTGTCTGCCGTGTCGGCCTTGAATGCGAAACCAAGCAGGCAGACCCGTTTCCCGGCCAGGGTGTTGAACATGGCCGTAAGCATGGTCAGGAAGAAGCGTTCCTTCTGATATTCGTTCATCCTCACGACGGACTCGACATAATCGGCAACCTCGGGAAGGCCAAAATGCTGGCATAGATAGACCAGGTTGAGAATGTCCTTTTTGAAGCAGGACCCGCCGAATCCGATGCTGGCATTCAGGAATTTGCTCCCGATCCGGCTGTCCATCCCGACGATCTTTGCCACCTCTGCAACATCGGCCTCTGTCTTCTCGCAGACAGCCGAAACGGCGTTGATGGTGGAGATGCGCTGGGCCAGGAAAAAATTGGCCACGAGCTTCGACAACTCGCTGCTCCATATATTGGATGTGATGATCCGCGTCGTCGGCACCCAATTGGCGTAGATTTCCACGAGGGCCTCCCGCGCCTTTATGCCTTTGTCCGTCTCCCTGGAGCCGATGAGTATCCGGTCGGGGTTTTCCAGGTCCCGGATTGCCGTCCCCTCGGCCAGAAATTCCGGGTTGGAGAGGACATCGAAGCGGACACCGTGGCCGTTGCAGCCCAGAATCCGCTCGAGCGCCTGTGCCGTTTTTACGGGCAGGGTGCTCTTTTCGATCACGATCTTCGGGGACTCGGCGTGTTCGAGGATCATCCGGGCCACCTGCTCCAGGTATTGCAGATCCGATGCCATGCCTGCGCCGGCCCCGTAGTTTTTCGTGGGCGTGTTGACGCTGACGAAAATGATGTCATTCTCCTTGACCGCTCTGCTGACATCTGTGCTGAAGAAGAGATTGCGCCCCCTGGCGGACCGGACGAGATCATCGAGCCCGGGTTCATAGATCGGAAGCCTGTCAGAATTCCATGCCGCAATTTTGGCCTCATCCACGTCGACGACAGTCACCCGGTACTGCGGGCAGCGGGACGCGATGACAGCCATCGTGGGCCCCCCCACGTAACCTGCCCCGATGCAGAGGATGCGTTTTTCCTGATTCATGACGATCGCACCTTGACTATGCCCAGACCGTTGAGAGACGCTGGGTCGATATTGTGGTTTCCATACATACCAACGGGGAATGTCCGTATCCCGCCGAAATGTACAAGAACCATGCCGGGGATGATTGCCCGCGGATGGCCCGGGCATCGACAAGGAACCGCCTCTGTCGGCAGCCGCAGCCCTGCTGCCGATCAATGAGACGCCTTTTACAAGATTTTCAGTCGGCCAAGAGGGGTAATGAAGAAACCATTGACAAAAGAATGATGCAACCATAGTATCTCGCAGATTCAGTGCTACTTCACGGTCGCCGGAAGGCTTCATGGAACTAACTTTGATAACGGGCGGGGCGGGCTTTTTGGGAAGCCATCTTTGCGATTATCTCATTGCAAAGGGCCATGAGGTCATCTGCATCGACAACCTCTCAACGGGGAACATGGAAAACATTTCCCACCTGCTGGGTCACAAGCGGTTCAGCTTCATCCAGTATGACGTGACAAACTACCTCCACGTGGATGGACCGCTCAACAACATCCTTCACTTTGCATCGCCGGCCAGTCCGATCGATTACCTGAAAATGCCCATCCAGACCCTCAAGGTCGGCTCTCTGGGCACGCACAAGGCCCTGGGCCTGGCAAAAGAGAAAAAAGCACGTTTCCTGCTGGCCTCGACTTCGGAGTGCTACGGCGACCCCCTCGTTCATCCGCAGACCGAAGACTACTGGGGAAATGTGAATCCCGTAGGGCCCCGGGGCGTCTACGACGAAG
This sequence comes from Syntrophales bacterium, assembly GCA_035685905.1. Taxonomy (GTDB): domain Bacteria; phylum Desulfobacterota; class Syntrophia; order Syntrophales; family UBA2192; genus UBA2192. The sequence continues at coordinate 896 of DASRZY010000299.1, read as the reverse complement.
CAAAGCGGTTCGCCGAATCCATGGCCATGGCCTATCACCGCTATCACGGCATCCAGACCAGGATCGTACGTATCTTCAACACCTATGGCCCCCGCATGCGTCTCGATGACGGGCGGGCTCTACCCGCCTTCATGGGACAGAGCCTGAGGGGTGAGGACCTGACAGTCTTTGGCGACGGCTCCCAGACCCGGAGCTTTTGCTATGTCGACGATCTGGTGGAAGGGATCTTCCGGCTCCTTTCCTCCGACGAGGTTTACCCCGTCAACCTGGGAAATCCTGACGAGTTGACGCTCCTGGAGCTGGCCCACCGGATCCTGGAGGTCACCGGCTCAAAGAGCCGGATCGTTTACCGGGACCTCCCCCAGGACGACCCCAAGGTCAGGCGGCCCGATATCGGCAAGGCAAGAAAGCTCCTCGGGTGGGAACCGCGAGTACCGCTGAATGCGGGGTTGAAGAAGGTACTGCCCTACTTCAGAAGCAAGATTCGATAGCGGGCTGCTGACTGCAGCTCATCCCGCATGTCATCGCGATCCTGTGCAACCTTTGTAAGGCGGTATATTGTATAATATAATTGGATTCTTATTCATTATTATCACTCGCCTCCTTTTCCCAGATAATCTGTTGATAACCATGATAACTAAAATGATTATCGCCTGCTTTTTTACAGTATCTTAGCCGAAGTTGCTCATCGCAATTCGGTCTGTTCAAATTAGTTAGCCACTTTTTAGCCCTATTTGCCCTTGGTTTGTGCTCCAGGGCGTTCAGAAAGCTGCTTTTCGAGGTCTGCCAATCTTTTTTCGAGATGCGAAATTTTTGTTTGCTCGCGGGCTTTCATTACAAGTGTCATAATGTCAAGTGAAACGGTTCTGCGGAATCCTTGATGCTGATGATCTAGC
>DASRZY010000298.1:0-26729 GCA_035685905.1 Syntrophales bacterium | reverse complement strand
GTCAAGCTCGCCATCGACGTGAAGACCATTGACTACGTCCCCGCCAACAAACCCAAGTTCGAGTCCGTCGGCGCGGCCAAGAAGTCCGAGGCCCCCGTCGAGAAGACCGTGAAGATGGTATTCAACGGCAAGGACGCCGCGGCCGAGCTGGCCCGCGAATACCTCTGCAACAATTTCATCTATGCGGCCAACCGCATTCCCGAGATCGCCGACTCCGTCGTGGACATCGACAACGCCATGAAGTGGGGCTACAACCACCAGCTGGGGCCTTTCGAGACCTGGGATGCCATCGGGGTCAAGGAAGCCGTCGAGGCCATGAAGCAGCTGGGCAAGAAGGTGCCCAAGAAGGTCGAGGAGATGCTCAAGGCGGGCTTCCCCTCCTTCTACACGAAGAAGGAAGACGGCACCTACTACTACGACTTCGCGAAGAAGGACTATGTGAAGCTCGCGGAGAGCCCGAAGATCATCATCCTGCCGGCACTCAAGGAGCGCAAGAAGATCATCCGCCAGAATGCCGGGGCAAGCCTCATCGACATCGGCGACGGTGTCGCCTGTCTCGAGTTCCACACCAAGATGAACGCCATCGACGAAGACGTCATCAACATGCTCTTCCTGAGTTGCGACATCGCGGAGAAGGACTACGCGGGCCTCGTCATCGGCAACCAGAGCGCCAACTTCTCCGTGGGCGCCAACATCTTCAAGGTGCTCGTCGCCATCCAGAAGGGTGACTGGGACATTCTCGAGAAGATGATCAACGACTTCCAGCAGGCCAACATGCGCCTGAAGTTCTGTGAGAAGCCCGTCGTGACCGCTCCCGCAGGCATGACCCTGGGCGGCGGCTGCGAGATCGCCATGCACGGCGCAAGGTGCCAGCCCGCAGCCGAGACCTACATCGGGCTCGTGGAAGTGGGCGCGGGCGTCATCCCCGCAGGCGGCGGCACCAAGGAACTCATGGTCCGCGTGACCGAGGGCATCCCCATGGGGGTCGTGGAGCAGGGCCTCAACCTGCAGGGCTACTTCGGGAAGGTCTTCGAGAACATCGGCACGGCCAAGGTGGCCACGAGCGCCGAGGAGGCCAAGGAACTCGGCTACGTCCGCAAGACCGACGGCATGAGCATCAATCGCGACCAGCAGCTCAACGACGCAAAGCAGATCGTGCTGGGGCTTTCGAAGTTCTACAAGCCGCCCAAGCCGGCGCTTGTCCCCGTCATGGGCGAGAACTTCCGCGGGATCTGCGAGGCCGTTCTCTACAACATGCGGCACGGCAACTACATCAGCGACTACGACTTCCACATCGCGCGCAAACTCGGCCACATCATCTCCGGCGGCGACTGCGCCGAGGGGACCTACGTGACGGAGCAGGAACTCCTGGATCTGGAGCGCGAGGCGTTCCTGAGCCTGTGCGGCGAGCAGAAGACGCAGGACCGGATCATGTCGCTGTTGTCGTCCGGCAAGCCCCTGCGTAACTAAGTTCCTTTATCCTCCTCCCCTGGCGGGAGGAGGCAGGAGGAGGGGGAACATTCCCCCTCACCTCAATCCTCTCCCGCGGAGGGGAGAGGAAGAAGACGGTAGCAAAATGAAAAACAGTCTCTTTCAATAAGGGAGGAACCATACCATGAGAGAAGCCGTAATTGTTGCAGCGGTCAGAAGCCCTGGCGGGCGATATAAGAGAGGGGGCCTTGCGGCAACCCGGGCCGAGGAGTATGGCCTGCAGGTGATCAAGGGCCTTCTGGCAAAAGTACCCCAGCTCGATACCAAGGACGTCGACGACCTCATCGTCGGCTGCGCCTTCCCGGAGGCCGAGACGGGGATGAACCTCGGCCGCGTCCTCACGCTCGGGGCAGGCCTTCCCATCGAGGCCTCGGGGATGACGATCAACCGGTTCTGCTCCTCGGGGCTGCAGGCCATTGCAGATGCGACGGCGAAGATCCAGGCGGGCTGGTCCGATGTCATCATCGCCGGCGGCTGCGAGACCATGTCTCACATCCCCATGGGCGGCAGCCAGTTCCGCCCCGACCCGGACTGGGGGAACAGGCCAAACACCTACGTTTCCATGGGCATCACGGCGGAAAACGTCGCCGCAAAGTACAACGTTTCCCGTGAAGACCAGGACAAGATGGGCGTGGAGAGCAACCGCAGGGCCACCGAGGCGATCAAGGCCGGGAAGTTCAAGGAAGAGATCGTCCCCATCCAGGCCTGGAAGTACAAGAAGGACGCCAGCGGCAAACGCGTCCGCGAGGCCGTTGTCTTCGACATGGACGACGGCGTGCGTTGGCCGACGACGGTTGCCGACCTGGGCAAACTCAGGCCCGCTTTCAAAGCGGGAGGCTCCGTGACGGCGGGCAACTCCTCGCAGATGACCGACGGGGCAGCTTTCGCGCTGCTCATGACGGCGGAGAAGGCCAAGGCTTTGGGCCTCAAACCCCTGGCCAAGATGACGGTATTCGCCGTGGCGGGCTGCGCTCCGGAAGAGATGGGCATCGGCCCGGCCGTTGCCATTCCGAAGGCCCTGAAACTGGCCGGTCTCAAGCCCGAAGACATCGATCTTTTCGAGATCAACGAGGCCTTTGCTGCCCAGGCCATCGCCTCCTGCCGGTCCATCGGGATCGAGGAGCGCTACTGGAAGGGCGACATCAACCCCAACGGCGGCGCCATTGCCCTTGGACACCCCCTGGGGGCCACGGGCGCCAAGCTCACGGCGCAGGTCCTCCACGAAGCGAAGCGCCGCAAGGCAAAGCGCTGCATGGTCTCCATGTGCATCGGCGGCGGCATGGGTGCCGCGGGGATTTATGAAATGCTTTAAAACATAGCGCCCAGTGGGCGCGAGTTTTAAGTTTTCAGTTTTAAGTGTTAAGGGAGAAAATACCATTCCATTGGTTCGACACGCCCGGGGGGCGTGAGTGTTAAGTTTTCAGGTTTAAGTTTTAAGCGAAGAACAAGAAAAAACGCCGCGGCTCTTTTGAACCGCGGCGTTTTTTCTGCTTCACGGGGAACCGAAAAGGCGCTATACAGGCTAAAGGCTAAAAGGCAGCATCCCAGACCGTTACCCGATTCCCATTTCCCAATACCCAAACTTGAAGGAGGGAGAAGCGATGGCAGGTCAGAATTATGCGGAGGCGGCGGAGGTTATCCGGAATAACGTCAGGCTGAAGACACTTCCCCTTGCCGTGAAGTTCCTGAAGGACAAGGCATTCCCCGAGAAAACGAGGCAGCCCTCAGTTGCCCTGGGAAAGAGGATCGCCGTCTGCCAGGCCGTGTCGATGGCCCGGCTCTATGGCTGGACGGTGGGCCTTGCGAAGGAGGATCTGATCTGCGTGCCCGCCGGCATCGCTTTCGGGTTCAGCAACGCCGAGGACACGGCGGCCGCCATCGGGAAACTTTTCTGCGCGGGCGCCTATGCGAGGACGGAGGAAACGGGCACGCGGGAGGGGATGTCGATCTGCCGGTTCGGCAAGGACGAGTACGCCGCACTGCTCATTGCCCCGCTGGCCAGGGCGACTTTCGAGCCGGACATCGTCGTCCTCTATGGGAATCCCGCACAGATCATGCGCTTCGTCCAGGCCTGGAGCTACCAGGAAGGCGAGCGGATCGCCGGAAACTTCGGCGGCAAGATCGAGTGTGCCGACTACCTCATCGCGCCGTTCCGGGAGCAAAAGCCGCGCGTGGCCGTCCCGGGGATGGGAGACAGGGTCTTTTCCCTCACCCAGGACGACGAGATGGTTTTCTCGTTGCCCGCAAGGGGGCTGCCGCAGCTCCTGACAGGCCTGCAGGAGGCGGGCAAGAAAGTCGGTGCAGGCTACCCGGTGCCGTTCTTCCTGAACTTCCAGCCGGAATTCCCGCCGGCGTTCAAGGCGATTGGAAAGGAACTGGGGCTCCTTTAAAACAAGGCACGAGGTCCGAGGAACGAGGACCGAGGAACAAATCAAAAACCTCGGGCCTCGAACCTCGATCCTCGAGCCTGCGATTGGGCAACCCGGAAGATTACACAGAGGCCCTATGCGGATTCGGTTTGACAAAATGGCCGAGGGCGATCGCGAGGCAGTGATCGGCATCTTCAATTACTACATCGAGAACAGCTTTGCGGCATATCCGGAGGACAGGGTCCCAAACGAGTTCTTCGACCAATTCCTGAAGCTGACGGAGGGCTATCCCGCCTACACAATACGGGATGAGGATGACAATGGCCGGGTCGTGGGCTTTGCTTTTCTTCGGCCGATCCTCCCGCTCCGCACGTTCCAGAGGGCGGCGGAGATCAGCTATTTCATCGATCCGGACTACACGGGCAAGGGGATCGGCTCGAAAATCCTCGAACGGATCACAGGTGAAGCGAGGCGCAAGAGGATCGACACGATCCTGGCCAACGTGTGCTCACTGAACGAGTTGAGCCTGGGCTTTCACGAGCATCACGGGTTCGCAGAGTGTGGCCGGTTCAGGCGGGTTGCGAGAAAAAAAGGGCGGGATCTCGATGCCGTCTGGATGCAGCTGATCCTGTAAGGAAAGGGGTCAGGGGACAGGGTTCAGGGTACAGGGGAATACAACAAGAAGAAAAAAAACTATGACAAGCAAGAATGAACACGGAAAGGCCGTCCTGATCGGATTGGCCCTCGTCATCGTCACCGCGATGGTCTTCTGGCAGGTGGGCGGATTCGAATTCGTGCGATATGATGACGACAAGTACGTCATGGAGAATCCGGTCGTCCGCAGCGGCCTGAGCCTGGAGGGGATCCGGTGGGCCTTCCGCTCTTTCGAACAGCACAACTGGCATCCGCTGACCTGGCTCTCCCACATGCTCGACGTCCAATGGTTCGGGCTCGACGCGGGGAGGCATCACCAGGTCAACCTCCTTTTTCACATCCTGAACACCCTGATCCTGTTCATCGTGCTGCAGCGCATGACGCGAGCCCTTTGGAAAAGCGCATTTGTAGCGGCTCTCTTCGCCCTGCACCCGCTGCACGTGGAATCGGCTGCCTGGATCGCGGAGCGAAAGGATCTGCTCAGCGCCTTCTTTTTTCTGCTCGCCCTTCTTGCCTATGAACGGTACACTTCAAGGAAGGGGCCGGGGAACTATCTCCTCGTGGTCATGCTGTTTGCGCTGGGGCTTTTGTCGAAGCCCATGGTCGTGACGCTGCCCTTTGTCCTGCTGCTTCTCGATTTCTGGCCGTTGGGCCGCTTTCAGGCCTGCCCTCCGAAAGACCCCGCTTCGGAAGAAGCAACGGCGGGAAAGGGGATCGTCGAGTGGATCAGGATCAACCGCGGGCTGTTCCTGGAGAAAATCCCTCTCCTGGTCCTGTCCGTCGTCTCGTGCATCGTGACGATCGAGGCCCAGCGCGGCGCCATGAAAGCGCTCGAGTCGGTCCCTCTCGGTGCCCGCGTCCTCAATGCCGTCGTGGCTTATGCGGAGTATGTCTACCGCTGTTTTGTCCCTGTGGACCTGGCCGTACTGTACCCCTATCGAAGCGTCACGACAGGACAGGTTCTTGCGGCGGCTCTCTTGCTTGCCGCCGTAACGGCCCTGGTCGTCTACCGGCGCAGGAACCGCTCGTTGATGGTCGGCTGGTTCTGGTATCTCGGGACGCTGGTCCCGGTCATCGGGCTCGTGCAGGTCGGCGTGCAGGCCTCGGCGGACCGGTACACGTACATCCCCTTCATCGGCCTGTTCGTCCTGCTGACGTGGCTGGCCGGCGACTTGTCCGCCCGTCTGCCCCATCGCGCGGCCGTGCTGGCAACAGCAGCGCTGCTCATCCTCGCGGGCCTCTCGGCGGCAACGGTTTCCCAGACAGGATATTGGGTGAACAGTGAAGCGCTCTTTGAGCATGCCCTGCAGGCGACAAAAGACAATTACGTGGTTCACGGCAATTTCGGCGCCTGGCTTGCCGGACAGGGGCGGATGGAAGAGGCTGTCCGACAGTACCATGAGGCCCTGCGCATAAAACCGGACGACGGGGATGCCCGTTACAACCTGGCAAACATGCTGGCCCGGCAGGCAAGATATCCGGAGGCCATCGCCCAGTACCGCGAGGTGCTGAAAACGGTCCCCGATCACGTGATGGCGAGAAACAACCTGGCCCTCTGCCTGATCCAGACGGACAATCGACCTGCCGCGATCGAGCAGTTTCGGGAGATTCTCCGCCTGGAACCGGGGTTTGCGGCGGCGCAGCAGAATCTCACGATGCTGCTGGCTGCCGAGGAAAAGATCAAAAGACCCTCCCGGGAGATTCCCTCTGCGGGCCCCGCAGGCGGAGTCGCCGTGGAAGAGAACATGCGCCTCGGCCAGGAAGCCGTCTTGAAAGGCGATCTGGACAGCGCCATCGTCCATTTCCGGGGAGCCGTCCGGAGTAATCCCGATCTGCCGGCGGCCCGAATCGGCCTGGGCCTCGCCTTGGCGTACAAGGGCGAGATCGATGAGGCAATCCGCCAGTTCCGCGCGGCCCTCAAGCTGGAACCCGGCAATGCGGATGTGCACAACAGTCTCGGAGTGGCCTTGATGCAGAAAGGGCAGCTGGACGAGGCCCAGACACACCTGCAGAAAGCGATCAAGATCAATCCCCGCCTGGCGAAGGCTCACAACAGCCTTGGCGTCCTCCTTGCCAGGAAAGGGAAACTGGATGAAGCCATGGAGCAATTCAGTGAGGCTCTCCGAATCGACCCTGAAAATCGGGACGCGGAGAAAAATATGACGCTGGTACAGAATCTCAAGGCCAAATCGAAATAGCCTCCGGCCATAAAGAAGTGACTAGTGACCAGTGACCCGTGACCGGAGCAGACAGAAGGGACCAGGGACCAGGGACCAGGGACCAGGGACAAGCGCGCTCCGCTCGCAGTGACCGGTGATTAGTGACCATGAAAGAATGGGAAAAAGAATAAGTCATGCGGGCATAGGCGCAACTCAAGTACAGTGACCAGTGGCGAGTGCCCCGTGAAGAAAGAAGTGTCTGGGGGTAAGAATGATTAAAGGGAGAACATGAACATGAAGATCGGTTACGTGCAGATGAACCCGTCCTTCGGCGAGATAGAAAAAAATCTCGATCGCGCGGAGGCGCTGATCGAGGGAGCAAGCGCCGACCTGCTGGTGCTGCCGGAACTCTTCAACACCGGTTACCTGATCACCTCGAAAGAGGAAATCGGCACCATCGCCGAGGAGGTACCCGGCGGCAGGACCACGCAGCGCCTTGCCGCCATCGCAAAGCGCAGCGGTGTGCACCTCGTTGCGGGGATGGCCGAGCGCAGCGGGGACAGAATCTTCAACGCCGCCGTCCTGATCTCGCCGGCAGGGCACGTGGCGACCTACCGCAAGGTGCATCTCTTTTTCGAGGAAAAGTTGTGGTTCGATCCCGGAGACGGCGAGTTCCCGGTCTACGACATCGGGCTATGCAGGGTCGGCATCATGGTCTGCTTCGACTGGTTCTTCCCGGAGTCGGCACGGATGCTGGCTCTGAAGGGGGCACAGGTCATCTGTCACCCTTCCAACCTCGTCCTTCCTTTCTGCCAGACGGCCATGGTGACCCGGTGCCTGGAAAATCGCGTTTTTGCCGTCACGTGCAACCGCACAGGGACGGAGCAGCGGGGCGGGAAGATTTTGCACTACACGGGTGCAAGCCAGATCGTCGACACAGGGGGGAATCTCATGTCCCGGGCGGGCGAAAATGAAGAAGTCGCCGTCATGGTCGAGATCGACCCCTCAATGGCATTGGACAAGCAGCTCAATGCACACAACAACCTGTTCGGCGATCGAAGACCCGACTTCTACGGGGACATTTGTAAGTGATCATGCTGAAAAAAGGGACAAGGTAACAGAGAGCCACAAGCCTCAAGCCGCAAGCCACAAGGCGAGAAAATCCCCCTTTCACAAAGGGGGAAGGAGGGGGATTTTTCCTTTCGTCAGGCTTCGTCCCTACACCCTGGTCCCTAGTTCCTTTTCAGGTGCGGCGCAACTCGACGTATTTGCGGTAGCCGATGGCGCTGAACTGGTCCAGGATGTTGGAGCCAAGCGTCGAGTCGATCGTCGCATCGGGAATGGGCGATTCAAAAATAAATTTCCCGTGACGCGAGAAGCTGTCTTTTATGACAAGGTCCGCCAGGCCGATGACTCCCCGGGGGGAGAGGGATCTGTGCAGGAAGGAAAAGTGGTTTTGAAGAAGGCTGTCTTCCAGGTAATCGGGCAACTCGTATTTCCTGAGGACGATCAGGCCCAGCAAGGGATGATACGTCGAGGTGAAACGCTCGTCCAGCGAGATTGATTCCTTGGTCTCGTAGAGGATCGCGGGGATCCGGCCGATCTCGAGCAGCAGCCCCCCCATCTCCACCCGTTCGGCCATGGTGCTCTTGAAACCGAGTTCCTCCGCCAGGAGGCGCCCCAGAATGGCCCGGGAAAAACTTCTCGCGGCCAGAGGCTCAAGGGCGGGATCCAACAGGAAAAGGGCCAACGCCAGGATGTAGATCTTCGCCGTTTTCATCCCCATGCGCAGGACGACCTTCGTGAAACTGCTCGCGTCGCCGCTCTTGATCTTCCCGAACATGACGACCGAGTTGGCTCGGGCCATCAGTCGGGCGACGATATTTTCCTTGATCCGGAACTTGATCCGTTCGATCTCCTGCTGGTGGGCGTCCTCGTTGTCAAGGACGAGCAGAACGGAGGGATCGAAGCCGAGGGTGAGGCCCTCGATGATCTTCTCGTAGATATCCTTCAGCCGCGCAAGATCCGCCTCCGGGACCTCCCACTTCAACTCGGCAATCAGGTTTTCGATATTGTTGTCCATTCCGCTACTTCCCAGCGCTGCAGGATCCCGTCCTATTTGCACGAGAGCAATGACCTGACCATCGATCCTCAGGACATGAACAGGGCGAGAATGAGCACGTGCTGTCGCAGTCGGTCGAGATCAAGTAACTACCAGGCCAGAAGGAAATCGTATCATCGTTAGAGAACGAGTCATCGGAATCGTTGTGCCGATGGTCAGGTCATTAATAACAGCTCCACTCACAGGGTATCTAGCAATAACCATACCAATGGCCTAATGCCTTTTTCCGATTCATCGGTGTAAGGCAGTGATTTCACTTGACAGTTGTTTCTGATGGCCCTATTTATTGCCAGTCTGGCAAGAATGACTGCAGGAGGTGTTGACAGTGACCAACGAAAAAATGAACGCGACCCTCGAACAGTATCTGCGACCGCTGACCTATCCCGTGGCAATCCGGATTCTCGAGGGAAAGGAAATTCCCGATGGTTACCGGCGTCCAACGAATATCCTCGGATACCGGATCAATATCTGTCAGGGCGTCAATTTCGCACGGCGTTACGGATGGATGCTGGGGTTCACCGCGGAAGACATGGCCTGTCCGCTGTCGATGCCCATTTTCGGGTTTGTGGAAGAACCCGATTTTGTGACGAAGGGGGAGATCATCTTCCCCGATTTCACGGACAGTCTCGAAGCGGCCGTGCGGACCCAGGCCGCCCAGCCGAAGGCACCCACCGGCTCCATCGGCAGCGTCCTGATCGGTCCGCTCTCGCGGGTCGATTTCGAGCCCGATCTCATCCTGGTGTACGGGAGCCCCGCCCAGGTCGTGCGTCTGGTACAGGGATCGCTTTTCAAGGAGGGCGGCGCCGTCGAATCGCGCTTCTCCGGCCGATGCGCCTGCGCCCAGGAATTTATCCACCCTCACCTGAGCCAGAAGTGCAATGTCATCGTTCCGGCCCAGGGCGAGAGGCTCTTCGCCATGACGGCCGACGACGAGATGGTGTTTTCCATCCCGAAGTCGAAAATCGCCGCAACCCTCGAGGGCCTCGAGGTGATCCACAAGAAAGGCGTCTCGAGGATCCCGACGCCGTTCTTCGGCATGCGGATGCGCCCCGAGTTTCCAAAGCGCTATGAGCAGCTGGAGAAGCTCTGCGGGATGAAGTAGCCCTTCGATTGGCGTGAGCCTGACGTTATTCCACCATGGGTGAGTCTATGCACAGGAGCATGATCAAGCGGTCCAGAAAAACGGGTCTCCCGCCCGGAAGCCTTGTCCACATCGGCCTGGAGCGTGGAGAAAAGACGCGGATCACCATGCTCGATTACGACGCGGAACACGTCGAGGAGCGCGAGATCCACGCTGTCGAGGAACTGGCGCCGTATGTCGGCAAACCGAGCGTCACGTGGATCGACGTCGTCGGGATTCACGAGCCGAAGGTCATCGAGCAGATCGGCTGCCAGTTCCAGATCCACCCGCTGCTGATGGAAGACATCATGAACACGACCCAGCGGCCGAAGATCGACGATCTGAGCAAGTACATCTGCCTGATCCTCAAGATACTCAGCTTCGACGAGACGACGATGGAGCTCCGGATCGAGCAGTTGAGCATCGTGTTCAGCGACGATTTCGTCCTGTCCTTCCAGGAATCGGAAAGCGGGATCTTCAATCCGCTGCGCGAGCGAATCCGGAAAACCCTCGGACGGATCCGCAAGAAAGGCACGGACTACCTGGCCTATTCCCTCATGGATGCAGTCGTCGATCACTATTTCGTCGTGATGGAACGCATGGGGGAGAAGATCGACAGCCTGGAAGACGAGGTCGTATCGAACCCGAAGCGGGAGATCCTGAGAAGCGTCCAGCGTCTGCGCGACGAGATCCTGCTGGTGCGGCGCTCCGTCTGGCCGTTGCGTGAAGTGATCTCGCTGCTCGAAAGGGCCGATTCCCCCCTTATCGACAAGAGCTCTGCCTTCTTTTTCCGCGACGTCTACGAGCACACGATCCAGGTGATGGACACCGTCGATACCTACCGGGACATCCTTTCCGGGATGTTTGACATTTATCTCTCGAGCATCAGCAACCGCCTCAACGAGGTCATGAAGGTGCTCACGATCATCTCCACGATCTTCATCCCTCTCACGTTCATTGCCGGTGTTTACGGCATGAACTTCGAGTTCATGCCGGAACTCAAGTGGCGTTACGGCTATTTTCTCATCTGGGGCGTCATGATTTCTGCGGCGATGGTCATGCTGTACCTGTTCCGCCGCAAGAAGTGGCTCTAAGGGACAGTGGCTAGTGACCAGTGCAAACAGAAGGGACCAGGGACGAGGGTGTAGGGACGAAAAAAAGTGTCTGAGTGTTTGAGTGTCTAAGTGTCTAAGTGAAGAGAGAGGGATCTGGATTCCGGAAGCCGGATTCCCAATACCCAGTTCCCAATTACTTAATTACTGATTGCTCCTTGCCAGTGCGGGCGAGCAGTTCCTCGATGGCGGAGAGCAGCTGCGAGGTGTCCACGGGTTTTGCAAACGTCCGCTCCGCACCGAGCAGCTTCGCCATCTTCAGGTAATTGGCTGGACCGATGCGTCCTCCGCCGGAGATGGCGATCAGTTTTACCGAGGGGTAATCTCTCCGGAACTCCGTGATGAATTCCAGTCCTTCCTTCTCGGGCATGATGATGTCCGTGATCACGAGGTCCATCGGGTTTTCCCTGTGCATTTTCACGGCCTCGACACCGTTTTCCGCCAGCTGCGCATCGTAGCCCGCCTTGCGCAAGAGCCTCTCCAGCATGTCCCTTACATGAAAGTCATCGTCGATGATCAGGATTCGCTTCACGACGCAGGTCTCCTCCCGTGCTCGTCGAGCACAGCGCGTATTTCCCTTGCCACATGACCCATGAAGAGGGGCTTCATCAGGAACCGGCTGATGCCCATCTCGAGGGCTTCCTGCTCGTTGATCAGATCGCTGTAGCCCGTGCACAGGATGATGGGTGTGTCAGGCCTTCTCCGGAGGATCTCGCGGGCGAGCTCGGCACCCGTCATTCCCGGCATCGTCATGTCCGTGATGACGAGGTCGAAACGCTCGGGGCTGTTCAGGAACGTCTCGAACGCCTTCGGGCTCTCCATGGCGGTGGTGACGCGGTAGCCCAGCGCGGAGAGCATCTTCCCCATGACTTCCACGAGGTGGCTTTCGTCGTCAACAAAGAGGATGCTCTCTGTGCCCCGGGGAAGCGGCTCGTCGGCACTGGCCGGCTCGGCTCGTTCCGGAACGACGGCAGGAAAGTAGATGTCGAATGTGCTGCCCCTGCCGGCGGTGCTCTCCACGTGGATGGTTCCTCCCAGACCCTTTACGATACCGTAGACAACGGAGAGCCCCAGCCCGGTGCCTTCCCCGGGCGCTTTTGTTGTGAAGAACGGATCAAAGATGCGGTTCAGGTGATCCGGCTCGATACCGCATCCCGTGTCGCTGACGCCCAGGTGTACGAATCCCTCCGGCCGGCCGTTCACCGCGGTGTCCTTCATGGCCTTTGACGGAGGGGCAGCGTTGTTGATGACGATATGCAGCCGTCCGCCCGAAGCGCGCATGGCGTGGGCGGCGTTGGTAGAGAGATTCATGATCACCTGGTGGATCTGGGTCGCGTCGCCCAGGATAATGCCACTCCCTGCGGCGGCATCGAGGCTCAGATCGATCGTGACGGGCAGGGAGGACCGAAGGAACTTCACGGCCTCCTTTGCGAGCGGGACGACGTCGAGGGGCTTGCGCTCCTGCTCGATCTGGCGGCTGAAGGCGAGGATCTGGTTTACGAGGGATTTCGCGCGGCTGCAGGCGCTGAGGATCTGGGAGAGGTTCCATCGGTTCTCCTCGTCCAGTATATCCTGTAGACAAAGCTCGGCATAGCCGATGACGGCGAAGAGAATGTTGTTGAAGTCGTGGGCGATGCCGCCCGCCAGGGTCCCCACGGCCTCCATCTTCTGGGCCTGCCGGAGTTGGGCCTCGAGTTTCAGACGGGTTTCCTCTGCGCGCTTGCGCTCCGTGATGTCCTGGATGGCCGTGAGGAGCGCCTTTTTTTCGCCCAGCTGAATGATATCGGCGGACCACAGCGCCGGCTTCACCTCCCCCGCCTTGGTTATGAAGTGGGCCATCCCGTCTCGCAATGACCCCGTTTCGCGGAGGATCGCGATCAGTCGGTCCCTCTCCTGCGGGTGGGCCCAGAGACCGATCTCGACGGCGCTCCTCCCGATCAACTCCTCCCGGGAGTATCCGGACAATTCAACTACCCGTTCATTGACGTCGATGAGACGTCCCTCGTCTATTGTTGCGATCGTCATGGGGATGGGGTTGGACTGGAAAACCTTGATGAATCGCTCCTCGCTTGCCCGCAGAGCCTCCTCGGAGAGCCTGCGCTGGATGAGTCTCCACATCCCCTGGATCAGCAACGAAAGCTGGATGACATCCGACTCGTCGTAGTCGGTGTCCTTGTTTCCCACCCCCGCCACGGCGACGATTCGTTCACCGTCGAAGATGGGGACGTTCATGTGCCTGTTCACGTTCACATGACCGTCAGGCGTGCCTTTCTTGAACTCGCAGGGGGCGGCGTAATCGTTGGTGATAACGGCCTTGCGCTGCCGGACCGCCTCGCCCCAAAGGCCCGTCGTTTCGACGGGGTAGACGTGTGTGATGTCGCGGACGGCGCATCGCTCCATCGCCGCCTTGGACCAGGAATACATCGTCATGACGGCCTCATCATCGCTAAGGAACGCCAGATAACCGATGCGGCTGCCGGTGAGGCGCACGCCTTCCTCCAGGGCAAAATCGGACAGATCCTGGATCGTCGCATGACTCATTTGGTTGAGCGCCTGGAGGGCTTCGAGGCGTTGCTCGTTGAGCTTGCGGGCATCTTCCGCCTGCCTTCGCTCCGTCACGTCCTGCGCGTAGACGGCGATCCGCACGACATTGCCGGCGACGTCAAATATGGGATAGAGCGTGGACTCGAACCACCGTCCGGCACGGTGGTCAACGAAACGGACGGGTTGTTTCAATCGGACGACTTCGCTGCTTTGGTGCCTGCGGCGGGCTGCCACACAGGCAGGCAGGGTATCGAAAATGGACGTGCCGAGCATCTCATGGACGTTCTTGCCCAGACGGCAGGCTGCCGTTTCGTTCAGAGCGAGAACTCTGCCGGTAAGATCCATCAGGAAAACGGTCTCCGTCGCGGCATTCAGGATTCCCTGCGCCGTTGCCAGGCTTTCGCGGAGGGCCATCTCGACATTCCGGCGGTCCGTGATGTCGCGGATCGACTCGATGGCTCCGATGATTTCACCAGCGGCATTGCGAAGGACGCTCGCCGTGCCTTGAAGATAGACCTTGCCTCCGCGGAGGGCCGGCATGTAAGCCTCGCCGGTGAGCAAGTTTGCCGCTCTTTCGATCGTGACATATTTATCCTGCTCCAGTCCTGTGTCCGCTTTCAGGGCGAGGTCGATCAGGATGGGCCGCCGCTCTCCATAGAAGGGAATTGCGTACTCGAAGTCTCCTTTTCCGAGCATGTCCGCTGCCCGAATGCCGGTCATCTTTTCGATGGCGCGATTCCAGGCGATTACCTTTCCGTCACGGTCGATGACGAGCGTCGCATCGGGCAGGAAGTCGATAATGTCGGCCAGCAGTCTCTGCGATCCCTTGAGAGCCTCTTCTGCTTTTTTCTTGTCCGAGATGTCCTCAATGATTCCCTCGATGAGCAAGGGCCGGCCATCGGCATCACGGACGAAGCGGGAGTTGATCACGGTCCAGATGATGCTCCCGTCTTTCCGGCGGGTGCGGGTCTCGAACCGTTCGAGAACGCCTTTTTCTTCGAGTGTCCGGACGCAACGTTTCCTGTCCTCCGCATCGACGAAGATCTGGGCCGCGATGTCCGTGACGGAAGAAACGACCTCGTCCGGCGAGCCGTAACCGTATATTCTCGCGAAGGCGGGATTGGTGCTGATATAACGCCCCTCCAGGGAGGATTGAAAGACTCCAACGAGGGTGTTTTCGAAGAAGTGCCGGTATTTCTCTTCGCTCTGCCTGAGTTTCTCTTCGGCTTCTTTCTGTTCCGTAATGTCCTGATGCAGGGTGAGCAGAACATCCTTGTCGCCAAGTTTGATGATCTCGGCGGACCAGAGCGTATGCCGGGTATCTCCCGTCTTGGTCTTTCGAAGCACCGGTGCATTTTTCACGCGGCCTTTTTCCCGCAGTTGGGCGATCAGTTCATTCCGTTGCGAGCGATCCGCCCAGACGCCCAGTTCCTCGGAGGTCCGGCCGATGACCTCATCCCTGTTGAAGCCGAACATTCCCAGAAACCGGTCGTTAGCGTCGATGTAGCGACCCTCGTCGATCGTGGAGATCGCAACCGGCGCGGGGTTGGTGTGGAAGGCCTTCGAGAAGCGCTCTTCGCTTGCGCGCAGGGCCTCCTCGGACTCCTTGCGCCACTGGACGTCCTCGTGGGTCCCCTCGTAGTAGATAATATTCCCCCGCCGATCCTTCACGGCCCGTGCGTTGACGGAGACCCAAAAGACGCTTCCGTCCTTGCGGAAGGTCCGGTGCTCGAAATTCCTGACGAAGCCCTGTTGCTCGATTGCCCGGATGAAGAGATCCCTTTCCGCGGGATCGACGTAATGCCGGGTGGCGATGTCGGTGACGGCGGCTACCATCTCCTCGGGGGAGTCGTAGCCGCACATCTTTGCCGTCGCGGGGTTTACGGTGATGAAACGGCCCTCCGGCGTGCTCTGGAAGATGCCCATGACGGCGTTTTCGAAAAGGGCCTGGTATTTCTCCTCGCTCCTCCAGAGCTCGTCCTGGACCTTCTTCTTCTCCGTGACGTCCAGGGCCGTGAAGACGATGCCGGCCGAGAGGTCGCCCGGGTCGATGGGGGTCGAGCTCAGGTACACGCTGATCATGCGCCCGTCCTTGCGGCGCCACGCCGTGACGATGCTTCCGGTCCCCTTGCTCCGGATCTCGGCGTACTTATGCCTGCCGACGCGGTCGAACTCCTCATCGTCAGCATAGAAAATCCGTGCACTTTTCCCCCGGAGCTCTTCCGCCGTGTAGCCCGTCATCCGGCTGAGCGGCTCGTTGGTCCAGTCCAGTACCCGGTCATGGACTACCCCGATGCCCATCGGGGCGCTCTGGTGGATGCTCCTCAGAAGGGCTTCGTTTTGCACGAGAGCCGCCTGGGCCTGTTTCTGGTCCGTGATGTCGAAAACGAGGGCCTGGATGGACACCGAGCCATCTTCCCGGTACAGAGGTGTGTTTATGGAGGAATACCAGCGGTTGTCAATCCGGTTGAGGATCTCCTGCTTGATCGTCTCGCCCTTCAGCACCAATTCGCCGATGCACCAGGGACAGCGCTCCTCGAGGCCGTGAAAGACCTTGAAGCAATGCCTGCCCGTCATGTCCCGCCCGACCCTGCGGAGGGCTGCCTCGTTCATGTACTCGATGCGGTACTCGGGGGAGGCGACGAAAACCATCCCGCCCGTGGATTTGAGGAGCGCGTCCGGGTCGAAGGTCCGGCGCTGTGCAGGTTTCGGCGAAGATCGCTTTCCGGCGGTCTTCTTCGGCCCCGCGGTCTTGAGGCTCTCTTTTTTTCCTGTGGATCCCCGCCCGACGGCTTTTCTCATGGTACCGATCCTGATCCTGGGTTGAAGTTGATGCAGTTCACAAAAGCCGGCAGGCAGATGCCGTCTCGCCGGTGCGATGCGGGGCAGGGTTGGAAAAGCGGAAGTGTCTGTTCTAGCTAGGGAAAAGTTGATGTCCGCAGCGTCTGCACCCGGAGCAGCAAATCTTGCAAAAACGGTGCCTTCCGGCGAGAGCCGGACGCAGCGGAATCGGGCGTGTCAGCCGCGGCGGCTTACATGAAACCAAGAACATCCGGCAGCCAGAGCACCAGCTCGGGATAGAAGACCATGGCCACGAGTCCCAGGCCCATGAAAAGCAGCAGCCAGATGACCCAGCGCACGGTGGACTCCATGGATGCGCCCGTCAGACGGCAGCTCACCATGAGATTGACGGCCATGGGCGGGCAGAACTGACCCAGGGCGATGACGTAGGTCATCATCACGCCGAACCACACAAGGTCCCAGCCGAACTCATTGGCGATCGGGATGAAGAGCGGGCAGAAGATGAGAAAAATCGATATGCCGTCGATGAACATCCCGGCGATCTTCAGGAACAGCAGCAGGATGAACAGCACGGCGAGGGAATTGCCGCCCCCCATGGCCACCAGGCCCCGGGTGATCGGGTCGACGATACCGAGCGTGGCGGTGGCCCAGGCGAAAACGCTTGCCAGGCCGACTACGATCAGGATGACGGCGGAAGTCTCGGCGGATTCGATGAGCAGCTCGAACAGAGCGCGAAAGGTGAGCGACCGGTAGATCACAAACCCGACGAAAAGACCGAAGACCACGGCCATGACGGCAGCCTCGGTGGGGGTGAACCATCCCGTGCGAAGCCCGCCCAGGATGAGCACCGGCGCGGCCAGGGCCCACGAGGCATCCTTGAGGGATACCCAGAATTTCGGCTTGGGTTCAGTGCTCAGATCGACGCCGAAGTTGTATTTCAGGCTGAGGTAGAGCGTCGGGATCATGAGCAGAAGGCACGCCAGAATCCCGGGGATGACGCCGCCGACGAAAAGGGCAGGCACGGTGGCAGACGGCACCAGGACGCTGTAGACAACGAAGGCCACCGACGGAGGGATCAGGATGTCCGTGGATCCAGCCGCAGCCGTGACAGAGGCTGCAAACGCCGGCGGGTAGCCGTTGCGTATCATGGCGCCCAGCATCACCCCGCCGACGGCTGCCGTGCATGCGGGTCCCGAGCCCGAAATGCCGCCGACGACCATGGCCACCAGGATGGTGATCACCGCCAGCGCTCCCCGGCCGCGTCCGATGATGGCCTCCGCAAACGTCAGCAACCGCTCAGCGACACCGGCCCGGTCGAAGATGGCGCCTGCGAGAACGAACATGGGGATGGCCAGAAGGGGATACTTGGCAATCCCGGTATAGAAGTTGGTCGGGAAGGCCATGATGCCGAGCTTGCCGATGGCAATGGCCACGGTCCCTGCCAGGCCCAGGGACACGGCGATCGGCACGCCGGCAAAGAGCATGACAAAAAAAGCCCCGAAGAGAAGGGTGACCGGAAGCATCAGTCCCCCCTCCACTTGCGGATGGTCAACCCGACGGCGCGGCCGAAAATTGCCAGGGCCATGATCGGCAGCCAGACCGTGTAGATCCAGGTAGGCAGGCCGAGGCCGGGCGAAGTGACCTCGTAGCGGTATTCGTCCCAGGCCATCCGTCCTCCGTAGAACGCCAGCAGCAGGAACATGAGGCAGCTGAGCAGGTTGGCCGCGAGGACGACAATCCGCCTGCGTTGAGGCGACATCCTGTCCACAACGAACATGATGTTCAGGTGGCCGCCTTTCGCCATGACGCTCGAGCCGCCGAGAAGCGCCACCAGCACCATGAGAAAGACGGAGATTTCTTCGGTGAACGCAAAGGAGAAATCGGTCAGGTAGCGCACGACCACGTTGGCAAAGGTGATCAGCCCGAGGAGCCCGATGGTGATCCCGGCAGTGTATTCTTCGAATTGGAGAGGCACCCGGGTTTTGAGCCCTTTGACTTCTCGAGGCGGTTCACATTCCATGAATCCTTGTACCCCGTGAGAACGTTCGTGCAACTCGGCAAGACGCAACGGCACGCGCCGCGACAAAAGAGATCGGGCGCGTGCCGCTCAATCGAATGCAGCGATCGGCTGCTATTTGCGCTTGGCGATGGCTTGCTCGGCCTTTTTCACCAGTTCCGGTCCGATCTGCTTGGCCCACTTGTCATAGACACCGCGGGTGGCCTTTCGGAAGGCATCCTTTTCCTGGTTGGTCAGCTTCACCACGTTGACCCCCGAGGCCTGGATCTCCTTGATCATGGTGTCGTTGGGAGGGACGAGACCTTTTCGGGCCGTCGCAACATTTTCCCTGGCGGCCTGGAGGGCTGCCTCCCGGACGGCTTTCTGGTCCTCGGGCGTCCAGCTGTTCCACACCTCCTTGTTGACGACGAAGATCAGCGGATCGGCCACGTAGTTCCAGATCGTCAGGTACTTCTGGTTGGCGGCGGTTGCCAGCTTGGCCACCACGTAAACGGTCAGCGGGTTCTCCTGACCGTCGACGGCGCCGCTGGAGAGCGCCGTGGTCGCATCGGCCCAGCTCATCTGGGTGGGGTTGGCGCCGAGGGCCGCAAAGGTTTCAAGGAACAGGGGGGAGCCGACCACGCGGATCTTCAGGCCCTTGAGGTCTTCAGGTTTGCGGATCACTTTCTTGGAATTGGAAAGTTCCCGGAAGCCGTTTTCGCCCCAGGCCAGGGGGACCGTGTCCTTGCTTTCGAGGATCTTGAAAATCTCCTTGCCCACATCGCCCTGCGTGAGGGCGTCGATGGCCTTGTAGTCCGGCATGAGGAAGGGCATGGCGAAGATGTTCAGCTCCTTCACCTGGGGAGACCAGTTGATCGTGGAACCGATAGCCATGTCGATGGCGCCCTGGCGGATGGCCGTGTACTCCTTGGTCTGGTCGCCCCCCACGAGGCTCGTGCCGGGGTATTGCTTGACGTTGATCCTTCCCTGCGTCTTTTCCTTGATCAGCTCGGCCCAGCGCTCGCCGGCGATGCCCCAGGGCATCGGCTTCGCGAGAACGGTGGATAGTTTGTACTCCGACTTGTAGCTTGCTGCCGATGCCGTTGCCGCCAGTCCCATGGCGAAAAGCAGGACCGTGATGATTCCAACCCAGCGTTTCATGATACTCCCTCCTTGCGGATTTTGAGACCCCCCGGTCGGAAAGGCCCGGTTGTCTTCTCTCTCATTTGCTCTCATGCGTTGCCGTTGGGGACGGACATGCGCAGCGTGCCGCCGCGGCCGAAGATGTCGTGCAGATGGATGTAGCCCTTGAGCTTGCTGTTCTTCCCGGTGACGACGAGCGTCGTAATTTCCAGGGCCTCCATCGTCTCGACGGTCTTGGCAAGCGTTGTGTTCTCGTCGATCGTTCGGGGCGTCTTTGTCATGATGTCGTCGACGGGGACGGCATCGAAGCGCACCTTGTTCTTCACGCAGCGCCTTACGTCGCCATCGGTCAAGATGCCCTTCAGCCGGTCCTTGCGGTCCGTGACGAGGACAAAGCCCAGGTTGCGCCGGTCAATTTCGTTCACGGCTTCCAGGGCGGGCGACCCGGCGTACACCCTGGGGATCCGGTCGCCCGTGATCATGGCTTCCTTCACGCGGCTCATCAGCCGCTGGCCCAGGGTCCCTCCCGGGTGGAACTTGAGAAAATCCTTTTCGCCGAAGTTTCGCTTCTCCGTCAGGGCCACGGCCAGGGCGTCTCCCATGGCGAGCGCAGCCGTCGTGCTGGAGGTGGGCGCCAGGCCGAAGGGGCAGGCCTCCCGGGCCACCCCCACATCGATGACGATGTCGCTTGCGCGCCCGAGCGTTGATTTGGGGTTTCCCGTCAGGACGATGAGCGGAATCCCGATCGGGCCGATCCGTGCGATCAACTCGTTCAGCTCGGCCGTCTCTCCGCTGTTGGAAATGGCGATCAGCACATCGCCCTTCGTCACAATGCCCAGATCGCCGTGCACTCCCTCGACGGGGTGGAGGAAGATGGCCGGTGTCCCCGTGCTTGTGAAGGTGGCGACGATCTTGTGGCCGATGAGCCCCGATTTGCCGATTCCCGAGACGATGACGCGGCCCTTGGCCCTGAAGATGGTATCGACGGCCTTCGTGAAATTGGAGTCAAGACGGGGGATCAGGTCCAGTATGCACTCGGCCTCGATCTTCAGGACTTCCCTTGCCTGCTTCAGGGCCTCGTCGCTTTTCTTTTTCCCCTTCATCCAAAAAACTCCGTAAACGCCCGAATGGTTTGGGATACGAGAGTCATTGACTATCAAATCCCGGCAGCAATGACAAGGTGCATTTTGTTCGCGTTGAAGCCATCCTTGAAACTTGCGAGCCGCTGTGTTTAAGTTATCGAGAAGGCCTGCTCCGCGAGGGGGTGACATGGTAATAAAAAATTACGTCCTGGCCTTCCCGACGACGGGGAAGACCGACCTGGTCGATATCACGAGGGAAGTGGCCGCCAGGGTCCGCGACTCGGACATTGCCGAAGGCAGCGTGCTGATCTTTGTGCCGGGCTCAACGGCGGCCCTCACGACGATCGAGTATGAAAGCGGCGTCATCGAGGACCTCAAGGAGGCCATCGAAAGACTTGCCCCGGAGAACCTGCACTACCGGCATGATGCCCGCTGGGGCGACGGGAACGGTCATGCACACGTGAGAGCCGCCCTGCTGGGGCCGTCGCTGACGATCCCCGTCATCGAGGGGAAACTGGTGCTGGGTACCTGGCAACAGGTCATCCTGTGCGATTTCGACAACAGGCCCAGAAAGAGGCAGGTGGCGGTGCAGGTGACAGGGACGAGGCACGAGGTCCGAGGAACGAGGACCGAGGAAACAAAATAGAAATCCTCGAGCCTCGAACCTCGATCCTCGTTCCTGTGTGACTTCGGCGTGACTGAATAGACGGAACAGACCATGCGTATTTTGGTTCGTGGCGGAAGCATCGCCGCAGGCGTCGGCGTATCTCGGGGATATGCGGACATCCTCCGGGAGCGCTGCGGGCCGCACGGCGTGGAAGTCGTGAATCGCTCGAAGCCGAAGGAGACTTCTTTCGAGGGGATCGAACGGTTTTCCGAGGATATCGAGCCTTACCGCCCGGACATCCTCATTGTCCACTTCGGCATCGACGACGCGTTCTCTGCGGTCTATCGCTCCGAATTCAAGGAGAACCTCGTGCAGATCACCCGGCGTGCCAGGGAGAAGTCCCCGACCCCCATTCTACTCCCCACGTCTCATACCTTCGACGACCCCTTCGAGATGGATGCGGTGAACATCTACTACCGGGTCATCCGTGAGGTGGCTGCGGACCTTGCCTGCGAAATGGTCCCCGTGCACACGGCCTGGGCGGGGTACCTCCTGGAGGCGGGTCTTGCGAATTCAGCCCTCGTGCAGGGAGATGTCCGCCTGCCCAACGAGAAGGGGCACGAGCTCTATGCCTCTGTCCTGATCCGTTATCTCGCCCGGCTCATCTGACCGGGGGCGCGTCCCGCAGGCCCCGCCCTGTAGGCGGGGTTAGGGCGCGCAAATCATGTTTGGTTCTTTCCTTACCGGGAAGCCCCGCCCTGTGGCGGGAGCTTCAATTCTATCCAGGTCATCCTTTGGCACGAAAATTGTTTCATTTTGTTCAGGGACAACTTGTCTCCCGGGTGAAGAGATGCTGGTACGATATTGGATGTCCGAATCCCCCATCGTTGCGCAGGAGACCACAGACCTCCACGATGCATTGAATCTGATGCTGAAACACGACATACGCCGCTTGCCGGTCCTGTCCAGTGAGAACAAGCTCTGCGGCATCATCACCCTGTCCGATCTCTATCCCTATGTGAATCCTGTGAGCCTGAAAGGGCAACTTTCCGATGCGGAGATCGACAACCTGAAAAAACATGCCGTCCGGGAGATCATGGCGACAGATCTCGTCACCTGCGGCCCGAACACGCCGCTCGAGGATGTCGGCGTCCTGTTGAGGGAGAAAAAGCTCGGCGCCCTTCCCGTCCTAAAAGACGACCAGCTGGTCGGCATCATTACGGACTGCGATGTCCTGGAGGCGCTGTGCGGCATCGCGCGGGCCGGCGAAAGAAACGTGCGGATCTGCCTCAGCGTCCCTGCCGGGGAAAAGCAGAACATCATCTACGACATCGTGGAGCTTTGCAAGCGGCACCGGCTCGACCTGCAGACGGTCCTCGTCCACCCCCTGAGGGGAAGCAAGAGGTGCCTGGTCATGGTCAGGGTGGAAG
Source organism: Syntrophales bacterium (assembly GCA_035685905.1). Classification (GTDB taxonomy): domain Bacteria; phylum Desulfobacterota; class Syntrophia; order Syntrophales; family UBA2192; genus UBA2192. The sequence continues at coordinate 4,098 of DASRZY010000298.1, read as the reverse complement.
GTCCCCGGACCGATGCCTTCGTGAAGGCTCTGTGGGATATCAATTACCAGGTCCTGATCGTCAGCGACGGTACGGACAGGGGCAGGGCGAGAAGATAAAGGCACGAGGTTCGAGGAACGAGGACCGAGGTACAAAGAAAAAACCTCGGACCTTTATCCTCGCGCCTCGATCCTTCTAAACGAAGGGGCGGATGCTGTCGATCAGTATCATGTGCCACACCATCACCCCGCTGTAGAAGAAAGCGGCAATTCCGAGGCTCACTCTTGCCATGCGCAGGTGGATGTGGCTGCTCAGTATGATGACGCACAGGGAGACGACGGTGTGTTTCCAGAGCCAGAAATGATTGCCAAAAGTGGAAATAGCCGCCTGGGCGATCGGGTTGACCTCCGCGCCGCCGTGGGCGATGATGACCTGCGTAAAAAATGCGTCGGCGATGTTCAGGCTTGCGACCAGAATGGCCATGGTGAACATCAGCGGGTTGTTGCGGAACGCGAGAAGCGATTGCAGCCATCCGGCCCCGGTCTGAAGCGTGCTGCAGTGCCCGTCCATCACGATCCTCCCCTCCAACGTCGCTCGTGCCGGTTGTCCTGAAGTGGCCTCAGGTAACCACAAAACCGCTCCGGAAATCAATACGGCGGGAGTCTGAATTTTTCTACAGAAAAAGGACTAGATGGCGGAACGGCCCGAGAGAAACGCCGCCTCCTCCTTGCCCCTGCTCTCGTCCACCCTTCGCAGGATGAAACCGCCCGCCAGGAAAAGGATCGACACGGAAACGATGCTGATGCGCGAAGCCGAGCTCCCTTGATAGCCCATGGCCCGGGCTGCAAGGGCCGTGGAGCCGATCAGGATCGGTCCGGCGACGGTGGCGAATCGGCTCAGCATGTTGTAGAAACCGAAATACTGGGCGGACTTGTCAATCGGGATGATCCGCGAATAGAGCGATCGGCTGAGGGCCTGCACCCCGCCCTGGACGAGCCCGATGATGCAGGCGAGAACGTAAAATTCCCGCTTGTCGTCGATGAATGCACCGTAGATCGATATGAAGAGATAAACGCCGAGACCCATCAGGATGGCCTGCTTCGCCCCGATGCGCGCGCCGAGCCAGCCGAAGACCAGGGCCGACGGGAAACCGATAAACTGGGTGATGAGCAGTGCGACGATCAGGTCTTCGGCCTTGAAGCCGATGGAGAGACCGTAGTCGAGGGCCATGACAATGATCGTGTCGACACCGTCGATGTAGAGCCAGTACGCTGCAAGAAAGAGAAAAATCGTTTTCAGGTGGCGGATCTCCCGGAAGGTGTCGCGCAGCTGGCCCAGGCCTTCCCGGATGATGAGCGACGGGGCGCTTTTGACCGCGCCGGTGCGCTCCCGGACGAGAAGAATCAGCGGCAGCGTGAACACGGCCCACCAGATCCCCACGGACAGAAACGAGAGCTTCACACCGTGACCGCTGTCCCGCAGGCCGAACGTGGCGGGCGAGAGGGCCATCCACACGTTGAGGGCAAAGAGCAAGCCGCCCCCGAGGTAGCCCAGGGAGAAGCCCAGCGACGAAACGGAATCCCTGCGCGCCTCCGTCGCCACCGTCGTCAGCAGGGAATCGTAGAAGACGATGGACCCGGAAAAGCCCATCATGGCAACAACGTAACAGGCTGCCGCCGTCTCCCAGCCGCCCCGGGGGATGAGGTAGAGGGCGCAGGTCGCCATGACCCCGATGGCGGCAAATAAGAGAAGGAAGCTCTTTTTCGCCTCTCCCCTGTCGGCCATGGCCCCGAGTATCGGCGCAAGCAGAGCCACGAGGATGCCGGCCGCCGAGTTGGCAAACCCGAGCTGTGCAGTGCTCACAACGGGGTCGGTCCCCGCCGTCCAGTATTCCTTGAAGAAGATCGGGAAGAAGGAGGCCATGACGGTTGTGGCAAAGGCCGAATTCGCCCAGTCGTACATGGCCCATCCGAAGATGGCTTTGCGGTTTCCCTTCATGTCCCGAATCCGTTTTGTTTTACAAAAAACCCTCCGCGGCATGCGAAGGGTTTTTCGGTCAGAGGATCATGCACCTGGAATCACTTCCCGCCGGAAATCCGGGACAGGCTCGCTCGCAATTTGTCGGAGTGGGGATTGGACACGTCGTGTTTCACCAGGATGTCCGCCGGCGTAACGTGCTTGCCGTAATACGCGTTGTTCAGGCTGTCCCGGACGTCCACGACGGCGCCGTCCAGCGAGATCCCCCCGTAGAGCCCTTTTGAGCGCGAGAAGGCAAGGATGTCGGCACTGATGTTGGCTGTTGCGGCCTGGGCGCCCGCGCCGATCGGCCCGGCGGCAACGCCCACGTCGGCACCGAGCTTGACGCTGCTCTGGAGCAGGGTCGTCACCCCGCGGTCCGTCATGGCGAGCAGGATAACCTCGGAGGCCTGGCCTCCGATCTGGAAGCCGAAGCTTACGCTGCCGATGGTGTAGAAGGCCGGCTGCGTCCACTTCCCTCCCGCTTCGCGAACGAGAAAGACCCCGGTTCCGCCCGAGGCGCCGATGACGAAGGCGCCCTTGAGCACCTGGGGGGCGATGAAGATGCCCTTGGCCGTTCTCGACAGTTTCTTCATCTCCGAGAAGTTCTTGTCGGACATGAAGCTCGTATAGGTGATGTTCGCCTTGGTGACAATGGCTCGGGCATCGTCCTTGTCAGTGGCTGCGGCCGTGCCGGGGATACTGAGAAAGGCGCCAAGGATCACTGCGACAAACAAAAGAATGGACAGGCGTTTCATGGGACCTCCTTTTTACGATGGGCCCGCCGATGCCGGGCACAGGTTGGTCACGGGTGGGACGTCGATCTCTCTCTGAAAACAGTATACCCAAAAGGAACATGAAAGAAAAATCATTTTGACGTGAATTTCTGTTTCGCCCTGCCCGCCTTTCCGGATTCCGACCCTCCATTCCGCATGTCTGTGTTCATGGGCCGCTCGTTAGCCGCTGCCACTCTTTTCCTGCGGGTACTCGACTGCCGCAAAACCTTCCACCTCCCTCATGATCTGTTCCCGAAGCCGCTGCAGGCGTTTTGCTGTGCGGCGCGACCAGCGGCCGCTGAAAAGAGCCGAAGGGTAGGGTGGCCGTATGCCCAGGGTTTCGCGCCACTCGAAGTAACGCAGGGTCAGATAGCTGAATGGCACGATGCCGATCCCGAAGAGCAGGCCTGTCTTCCATCCGAAGAAGGTTCCGATGAGCAACCCTTCCGCGAGATAGGCGAGCGGGAAGATGACAAGCGACCAACCGATTGTCATCGTGGCGATATCGATCCGCGAAAGCCGCCCGCGCTCGACCCGCCACTTGACCAGGCGGTAGGGTATCCAGTTGAAGGCCCAGCCGATGTATGCGATCAGTGATCCCGCGGCGCCCAGGATCGCGGTCACGGGCGTCGAAGGGGTCTCTCCGGTGCGCCTGCCGGCGATATGCGACAGCCTGCGATAGCGGGCGGCGAGCCTGCGGAGCCGCGTCATCTCTCTGGGGCAGCATGGGCGCAGTCTGGCGACGCGGGTTTTGAACTCTCCCAGCCGTTTGTATCGTTCTGCCCAGGGGTGCGTTTGCCCTGACTCGAAATAGATCCTTTCCAGCAGGATGATGAGTTCCCGGTCCTGGAAGGTCTCGGCCTGGAAAACATGCTCGCTGAGCACCTCCTGGATTTCGGCGGTCAGCGCATGGATGGCCGCCGTCGCATCCGATGCGTGGAGGGCCACCGCGCGTTTCGTGTCCACGGGCCGCGCCACGAGAAGAAGAACCGATGAGCGGAAGATGGAGCCCTCCTCGTAGTTGATCCCGATGGGGACGATCGGCACGTCGATGCCCTTTTCACGGGCGAGGAAGAACATCCGGGCAACACCCGTCTTCACGTGGCCGATGTATGGGCTCGCCGAGGAGCCGCCCTCCGGGAAGATAACGATGGAATCGCCCTGCGCGAGAGCCCCCACGCATTCCTCGAAAAAGGGGGTGTAGTCGACGGGCCCATGGGCTTCCTTTTGCCGCAAAACGGGGATCGCCCGCATCCGGCGCAAGATGGAACCAACGACGGGAACCTGGAACAGCGTGGACTTCGCGATGTGCCTCAGCCGCAAGGGC
>DASRZY010000297.1:0-9534 GCA_035685905.1 Syntrophales bacterium | reverse complement strand
ATCGCTCACCGGGGCGCTTCTTCGCTGGCCCGGGAGAACACCCTGGAGGCCTTCCAGAAAGCGATCGATCTGCGTGCAGACATGATCGAATTCGATGTGAGACGGACGAAGGATCAACACTACGTCATCCACCACGATCCGCGCATCGCGGGCAAACCCCTGACCGAGCTGACGCGCTCCGAAGTACGGGAAATAGCCCGGGCCATGGGCTTTCATGTCCCCGGTCTCGAGGAGGCGCTCCAACTGGCGGGCGGCCGGATCGGCGTCGATATCGAGTTGAAGGAGGAAGGCTACGAGAGAAAGGTTCTCGAGCAAGTCTGCGCTGCCTTGTCGGACGCCGATTGTATCGTCAGCTCCTTTCATGCGGGCTCGATTTCAACGGTCAAGCGATACCGCCCCGGTGTGCGCACGGGTTTCATTTTCAAGGAAGCAGGGGCCCTGACGCCGGACATCCTGGAGGGCGATACGGATTGGATGCTCCCGGTCCAGAGCCTGGTCGATGACGATCTGCTGGTGCGCCTGCGCCGGGCGGGCAAAAGGATTGCCGTCTGGACCGTGAACGACATAAAATTGATGAAGCGGCTCCTGGAGGATGACCGGATCGACGGGATCGTCACGGACCGCCCCGATGCCGCTCTCGCCGTCAGGGCGGGGCACAATACCCCGGACTGACAGGCGGGTGGCGGACATCCAATACACGTGTTGATGGAGGGTTTATGAACGAGCTTTCCAAAGACGAATTGAGACTTCTCATCGAGAAGGGGAAGGCGCCGTGCCTGAGCATCTACATGCCCACTCACAGGGCAGGCGCGGACGTGCAACAGAATGCCATTCGGCTGAAGAATCTCCTCAAGGAAGCGGAAGACCGGCTCGTGGCCGGCGGCCGCAGGGCGGCGGATGTCGAAAAATTCCTCGAGCCTGTCCAGGCCCTTGTAAAAAACAATCCCTTCTGGCGCCAGCAGTCGAGCGGCCTGGCCATTTTCCTGTGCCCGGATTTCTTCCGATACTACCCGCTTCCCGTGGAGTTCCAGCCATCCGTCGTTCTGGCAGAGCGGTTCAACGTGAAGCCCCTGCTGCCCATGTTCAACACGGAGGGCCGGTTTTACGTGATCGCCCTCAGCCAGAAAGACGTGCGCCTGCTGGAATGCTCTCGCTACAGCGTGAAGGAAACCCGGCCCGAAGGCATTCCCCGCAACATTGACGAAGTCCTCAAATATGACGTGTACGAGAAGCAGCTCCGTATCCGGCCCGGCATGTCGGGCGCAACGGGGCAGAAAGGCTCCAGCTCCTGGACCGATTACGGCAAGGAAAATATCCAGCGTTACCTGCAGCAGGTCGAGAAAGGCCTCAAGCCATCCCTCAAGGAGGAACGGGCGCCCCTGGTCTTTGCCGGCGTCGACTACATCTTCGCCATGTATCGGGAGACGAACTCCTACCCGTACCTGCTCGAGACCGCAATCAACGGAAACCCCGACCAGATGGTCGCTGACGATCTCCAGACCCTGGCCTGGCCGATCGTGGAGCCCTGGTTCCGCAAGGAGCAGGAGGAGGCCCGGGTTCGCTACCAGCAATCCATCGGGACGGGCCTGGCCTCGAACAACCTCGAAGAGATCGTGCCGGCTGCCCATCACGGCCGGGTCGGGTATCTCTTCGTCGAGGTGGGCAAGGAGAAATGGGGTTCCTTCAACCCGCAGACGGGCAGGGCCGTCCTCCACACCGGCGTCAAGGCGGGCGATGAAGACCTCATTGACTTCGCCGCCATACAGACGCTGGGCGGGGGAGGGAAGGTCTATGCCATCAACCGGGAGAGGATGCCGGACAAGGAAGCGGTAGCGGCATTGTTCAGGTACTGAACAATGCAGTGACCTGTGGCCAGTGATCAGTGACCGGTAAAGAGTCCCCCTTACCTCACCTTTTGGGGAGAAGGGGGATTTTCTGTTGAATGACCCGCCGCAGACGGTTATGCTATTCAAAGACCTGCTCGCATCGTGCAGGGTCGAATGATCCCATGGAGTGACCAATCATCGGCGAGCACCAATCAACGGAGCTGACGCGGGGCAGCCTCTGGAAAAGCATCTGGCTTCTGTCCTGGCCCACCTTTTTCATCATGGTCTTCAATTTTTTCGTGGGCCTGGCCGACCTGTACGTGGCAGGGTTTATCAGTCCGGGCGTCCAGGCGGCCGTCGGCTTCGTCACCCAGCTTTTCTTCCTCGTCATCGTCCTGGCCAATGCCATCGGCATCGGGTCGGCCGCCATGGTATCGCGAGCTGTCGGGGCTTCGAACTTCCGACGTGCCGTCGAGATCACCCGGCAGTCAATCATTTTCGGCATCGTGGTGGCCGTCATCATCACCGCGGCCACGATCCTTTACTGCCGGGAGATCGTGGCGCTGGCCGGCATGCCCGTGGAGATCCGCGTCGTGGCGGAAGAGTTTCTGCGCATCTTCGCTTTCGCCCTGGGGCCGAACTACCTTCTGATCATTTCCAACACCGCTTTTCGCGCAGCAGGCGACGTGAAGAAGCCCCTGCTCACGATGTTCTTCGTCAGCGTGGTCAACATCATCGGCGACTTCGTCCTCGTCTTCGGGATTGAGCCCTTTCCGGAGATGGGGTACCGGGGCATTGCCTATTCCACGGCCTCCTCCGTTGCGGCAGGGATGCTCATCACCGTGGCCCTGCTGGCGACGAAGCGCTGGAGGGGAGTCTATACCGAGCCGTGGCAGGTGAGCGTCCCCACGATCGTGAGGATCGTGGACATCGGCTGGCCGTCGGTCTTCCTGCAGATTGCCTGGCAGGCAGGCACCATTGCGCTCTACAACATTCTGTCGCGACTCGGCGAAGGCACGGTCACGGCCCTGGCCGCCCTGACCAACGGCCTGAGGATCGAGGCCATCATCTTCCTGCCCGCCTTCGCTCTCAACATGGCCGCTTCGGTTCTGTCCGGGCAAAACCTGGGGGCAGGAGACCCGCAGAGGGCGGAGGCCCTCGGCTGGAAGACAGCGGGGGCGGGCATGATCCTGCTGAGCTCCCTGGCCCTGCCCATCTTCATCTGGGCCGAGCTGTTCGCATCGATCCTGGCCAGGACACCAGAGGTCCTCGCCGAGACGGCCAACTACCTGCGGATCACCATGGTCTCGGAGCCGTTTCTCGCCCTGGGAACCATCCTCTCCGGGGCGGTCACGGGCGCGGGAGACACGAGGGCGACCATGTGGATCATCGTGGCCTGCATGTGGGGGGTCCGGCTGCCGCTGGCATACTTCCTGGCGATCACCCTGGGCTACGGGCCAACCGGGGTCTGGGTTGCCATGGTTGCCTCCATGGTGTGTTACTCCTTACTCATGAGCCTGAGGTTCCGGGGCGGGCGGTGGAAGCACATCCGCGTGGACTGAATATCGGCGCCGGTTGCCGCATATCCAGGGCAGCGTCAACGGGTAAAGCATAAGGAGGTGCGACTTGCTCAACCTGTTCAACTCCCTCGGAAAGCGAATGGAGGAGTTTATTCCTGCAAACCCCTCCGTGGTCAATATCTTCACCTGCGGCCCCTCCGTCTATCAGCGCTCCCACATTGGAAACTACCGGACGTTTCTCTTCGAAGACACGCTGGTTCGATATCTTGAATACCGGGGTTTCAGGGTGACGCGGGGCATGAACTTCACCGACATCGAGGACAAGGCGCTGGTGGAGGCCAGGAAGCGGGGGACGACCCTCCGGAGACTCACTGGGGAAAACATCGGGATCTTCACGAAGGAGATGAAACAACTCCGGATGAAGACCCCCGACTTTCTCCCCAGGGCTTCGGAAAATGTGGAGTCCGCCGTGGAAATCATCGAGAGCCTTTTGCGCAAGGGCATGGCCTATCGCCACGAAGCAAACATCTACTTCGATCCGCTCACATTCCCCCGCTTCGGGATTCTTTACGGCCTGGACATGAGCCGATGGCCGAAAAAGAAGATCCGGTTTCACAAGGACACCTATCCGGGGATGCGATGGAACCGGGGAGACTTCATCATCTGGCACGGCTGTCATGCAGACGACCGTGTCTGCTGGGACACGTCACTCGGAAGCGGGTGGCCGGCCTGGAGCATCCAGGACCCGAGCATGATCGCCCCCCTGTTCGACGAGCCCCTGTCCATCTACTGCGGCGGCATCGACAACCTCGTGAGGCACCACGATTACTCGCTGGCCATCCTGGAGTCCATTCGCGCCTATCCCATGGCGAAGTACTGGCTGCACTGTCATCACCTGCACGTGGATGGGAAAAAGATGTCCAAGAGCCTCGGCAACATCGTCTACCTGGAAATGATCACAGACAAGGGATTCACGACGCAGGAGGCCCGGTTCTTCCTGATCGACGGGCACTACCGCCGCAAGATGAACTACCGGGACGACCGGTTCCGGACGAGCGCCGAGAAATTGCGCATGTTGAGGGGCCGCGTGCGCGGGATCGCACAGAAGGCCCGAGGCGTATCGCGGGCAGATTCGGAGTCGGCAGCGCGACTCGAGGAATTATTCCGGGCCGGCATGGACGACGACCTGCAGGTCGGGAAGGCCATCGACAGCCTGGCCGGTCTGCTCGCTCAGCGAGACCGGGCCGCGATGACGAGGCAGGAGGCCTCGGCCCTGCTTGCATCCCTGCAGCGCATCGACGGAGTTCTTCAGGTCCTGTTCTGAGGCCATCCATGCCGCCCCTCGATCGCGGATAACCGTTTGGATGTGGTACAATGAATCACGCAGAAGCAGGAGGTCCCTGATGGCGACTCAAGAGATGGTGCGGAACATCCTGGAAAAATATCGCAACATCGCCGTATTCGGGATGTCGAAAGACCCTGGAAAGGAGGCGCACTGGATACCCGAATACCTGGCCTCCAAGGGATACCAGATCCTTTGTGTGAATCCTACCGTCGAGTCCGTAGAGAAGTGGGAATGCTATCCCGACCTGGCATCGATCCCGAAGCGGATTGACATCGTGCAGGTATTCCGCCGTTCGGAAGACGCGCTGGAACCTGTGAAGGAAGCGGTGGCGCGCAAAAAAGAAAAAGGCGACGTCTACGTTGTCTGGCTCCAGAAGGGTATCCGCAACGAGGAGGCCCGGAAACTGGCCGAAGAGAATAACATCTTCTTTGTCCAGGACCGTTGCCTGTATCGTGCATACCGGAAGATGTACCCTCAGGAAACGTGAAACTTCCTCCTTCCGGAAAGAGCGTCATGCAATCGATCGTGGGAGACATCCTGAGATTTTATGACGAGATCGAGCACGGGAGGCTCGGATGGATCAAAGCCCGGCTGCAGTCTCTCGGTATCAGGATCATCTCGGAGTTCCTCGAGAATGTCCGGTGGATGGAGCTCTTCTACGGAAAATACGTCGAGCCCTTCCGCCCCCGGGTGGTCATCTGCGGGATCAACCCCGGCCGCTTTGGCTCGGGAAAAGTCGGCGTTCCTTTTCTCGATTTCCGGGCTCTGAATGAACTCGTGGGGGACACAGGGCGTGAGGACACCGAAAAGAGTGCCCGGTTCTTCCTGGGCGTCGTAAACCATTTTGGGCCAAAGCGATTCTATTCGACCTTTTACGTGACGAATATATCCTGGCTCGGCTTCACCAAAGACGGCCGGAATATCAACTATTACCGCCTGCCTGAAGACATTCAGGCTGTCATCCTGGAGCGGTTCGCCTATGAGATGGGGTTGGTGAAGCCAACCCACATCATTGCCACGAGCCTCGAGGTGGAAAAGACGCTGCGCGCGCTCGGGGAGGAAGGGAAAATCACGGCGGATACCGGCCTGCGGCTCAGACATCCCCGCTGGTGCGGGATCGACCGGAACTACGATGCCGGCTTGCGCGAGTATATAAACGTTCTCGGGACATTCATCAGCCCCGCAAAGAGTTAGGAGGGTGGGATGTGCGGCAGGTTTACGCTGGTCAGCCCCTTTGTGGCCGTGACGGAGCGATTTCACGTTTCGGCTCCCCCGGATCTGCGGCCCCGGTACAACATCGCACCAGGCCAGGATATCTTATGCGTCATCCGCGACGGGAAAAACCGCATCGAGCCTCTGCGCTGGGGCCTCATCCCGTATTGGGCAAAGGACCCTGCCATCGGCAACCGCCTCATCAACGCACGCGCCGAGACACTGACCGAAAAGCCCAGCTTCCGCTATGCCTTCGCAAAGCGGCGCTGCCTTGTCGTGGCCGACGGGTTTTTCGAATGGCGCCCTGCGGGCAAGCGTAAAGTGCCCGTTTATATTACCCTGCAATCAAAAAAACCTTTTGGAATCGCCGGCCTTTACGAGATTTGGAAGGCCCCCGACGGCAACGGGGTTCGTACCTGCACGATTATCACGACCGACGCAAACGATCTGGTCCGACCCCTCCATGATCGCATGCCCGTCATCCTGTCCGCAGATGCCGAGGATCGCTGGCTCGACCCCGCCGAGGCGAGCTGCGAGAAACTCTTGTCCTGCCTGAGGCCTTATCCCCCCGGAGAAATGACTGCGTATGATGTGAGCCCTGCCGTGAACAACACCCGCCACGACGCCCCGGACTGCATCCTGCCTGCCATGTGGTCAGTTTTCTAAAAGAAATGACATTCATGTCGTAACCGCATGACAAAAGGGTCGCTCGCCGGGGACGCCCATTTTGTGGGCCTTCCGGGACATATCCTGCGGGTGCCCCTGATTTCATGCCTTGCCGGCATGCGATATCTGTCGTTGCGAGCGGCATGAGACCGAAAGCCACTTGATTATAATTTCATTTATATTCAATGGGTTATTGAATAAATAGGCAGTTTGTCCCCTTGGCAGCATGCTTGCTATTGATATAGCGGGATTGTGTTCCCGATCTTCTGAGCGCGAGTGGTAAGGGAGAATTCTTTGGCGGGAATGATTCAGTGGGAGACGGACTTGGACAAGGCCTTGGCGCGTGCCGGCTCCGAGGGGAAGCCCATCCTGATGTTCTTTCACAACCCGGGCTGAATAGGCTGCCAGCAGATGGATGCCGTGACGTATCCGGATGAAAAGGTGGTCGATTTTATCGGGAAAAACGTTGTTCCACTGAAACTGCCGTCTGACGCCAAGCCGATGTCAGATGACTACATTGTGAAATGGACGCCCACCCTCATCACGCTGAACGGGGGAGGCAAGGAGCATCACCGGACGGTCGGTTTTCTATCGCCGGAGGAATTGATCCCATCGGTGCTCTTGGGGATCGGCAAAGTCTATTTTGATCAGGAGCGCATCAGCGATGCGCTGAAATGCTTTGAAAAAATAGTCAAGGAGTATCCGAAGAGCGATTCAACCGCTGAGGCCCTGTACCTCAAGGGGGTCAGTGAGTACAAAAACACTCACGACGCAAAGCCCCTGAAGCTGGCTTATGAGCTGCTCCAGGCGGGGTATCCCTCGAGTGTGTGGACCAAGCGGGCCTATCCATACAGGTTACTGTAAGGATAGGCATCATAGATTCCCTCCCCTTCCTCCTCGCCCTGTGCAGTCCCCGCCTTAACTGCATAGGGCGAGAACATTTTTACCCCCCTTTTTATCTCAAGCCCCGTATCCCTCTTTATCGTCATCAGTCTATTCCGTCTATTCAGTCTTGATGTTTTTGCCTCGTCCCTACGCCCTAGTCCCACGTCCCTTTTATCCACTGGTCACCGGTCACTATTATCGCCCCGAGTCAAGATTCCTGCACCCTCTCTTCACTCAGACACTCAGACACTCAGACACTTCTGCCTCGTCCCTACCCCCTGGTCCCTCGTCTCTTTTTTACACTGAACACTGACCACTGCCTTCATGTCCATCTCAGCCTCAGGGAATTGGTCACGACGGACACCGAACTGAGCGCCATGGCGATGGCGGCATAGACGGGGTTGAGCAGGACTCCGAAGAAGGGGTACAGGATTCCCGCGGCGATGGGGATCCCGATGACGTTGTAGATGAAGGCCCAGAAGAGATTCTGGCGGATGGTCCGCATCGTCCGGAATGAAAGCCTGATCGCTTCGGGCACGGCCCGCAGATCATCACGGATGAGGGTGATGTCGGAGGCCTCGATGGCCACGTCGGTGCCCGCGCCGATGGCAATCCCGATGTCGGCGGCCGAGAGCGCCGGGGCGTCGTTGATCCCGTCCCCCACCATGGCCACGATCTCGCCTCCCTGTTTCAGGCGGTTGATCTCCAGGGCCTTGTCGCCGGGGAGGACCTCGGCAAGCACCCGGTCGATATCGAGGGTTCTGCCCATGGCTCCGGCAGCCTCCCTGTTGTCGCCGGTGATCATGGCCACCTTGAGGCCCATGCCTTTCAGGCTTTTCACCGCCTCGGCGGCGGTGTCTTTCGCAACATCGGACAGGGCGATGATGCCGGCCGCCCGTCCCCCTTCGGCTACGAAGACGGCGGTCTTCGCCTCTCCGGAGAGCCTCGCTGCGGCCTCGTCAAGGCCGTCGAGGGTGAGCCCCGCCTGCTCGATCAGCTTCCGGTTACCCAGAAGAAGCCTTGCTCCATTGAGGGCAGCCGTTGCACCGAGACCCGAGAGGGCTTCGAAAGCCTCGACGGGTTCCGGCCGAATCCCTTCCTCACGCGCCTTCCGTACGATGGCCTCGGCCAGGGGGTGCTCCGAGAGGGCTTCTACAGAAGCGGCGATCCGGAGAACACGGTCTTTTGCCACTCCGGGCGCCGCAATGATGTCGGTGACGCGGGGCTCGCCCACGGTGAGTGTTCCTGTCTTGTCGAAGACGACGAGGGTCAGCCTGTGAGCCTTCTCGAGGCTCTCGCCGCCCTTGATGAGGATCCCCTTCTCGGCGCCGATCCCTGTTCCCACCATGACCGCCGTCGGCGTCGCGAGGCCCATGGCGCAGGGGCAGGCGATGATGAGGACGGAGACGAAGTTGAGCAGGGCCCTCGTCAAGATGGGGTCCGGCACGAAAAAGCCCCAGATGACGAAGGTGACAACGGCAATGGCCATGACGGCAGGTACAAAGACGGCGGCCACCCGGTCGGCGATGCGCTGGATCGGTGCCTTGGAGCCCTGGGCTTCTTCGACGAGACGGATGATCCCGGCAAGGGCCGTCTCGGCGCCGATCTTCGTTGCCCGGAACGTGAAGCTCCCGCTTTTGTTGATCGTGGCCCCGAAGACCCCGCTGCCGGGCTCCTTCGTGACGGGCATGCTCTCGCCCGTGAGCATGGACTCGTCGACGGCCGAGGCGCCTGTCAGGACGACGCCGTCCGTGGGGATCTTCTCGCCGGGGCGCACGAGGATTTCATCGCCCTTCATGACTTCTTCGATGGGGATATCCGCCGGTTGCCCATCCCGGATCACGCGCGCCGTTTTGGGCCTGAGCCCCATGAGGCGCTTGATGGCCAGGGAGGTCTTCCCCTTTGTTCGCGCCTCCAGGAGCCGCCCCAGGATGATGAAGCTGACGATGAAGGCAGCCCCGTCGTAATAGACGTGGAGCTCGATCCCCGAGCGCGTGAAAATCCCGGGGAGGAACGTGGCGAGCGTCGAATAGAGGTAAGCCGAAAGCGCCCCGATGGAGACCAGCGTATTCATGTCGGA
>DASRZY010000296.1:0-9140 GCA_035685905.1 Syntrophales bacterium | reverse complement strand
GTCGCTCAGGCGACACGCCGTAATTCACGCGCCCGGGCGAAGATGGGGACGATCACATCGAACATAAAGAAAACAATCCGCTCGGCCCTTCGAATTCTTGCTATGGCCCGTTTCTTCGTCGTCATGGCTGTCTCCCTGTCTGATCCTGATTTTTCTGAGCAGATGACCGATTCGAATTTCACTTCACTTTTGGTTCCAGTGTATTTATCGATCAAACTCCACAAAAGGAAAATCGGCGTCGGTCTGATTTTTCCATCAGACAAGGGGAGGCACTCGCGTCAGATTTTGTCCTATAGGACAACATGCAGACAGCAAGGGAAGAGTGCTTCGGGCTTCGGGAATTAGTAATTGAGTAACTAAGAAATCAGCAATTAGACAAGATTTCCCAATCACTTAATCAACGAATTACCCAATTACTGTTTCCGTGTAAGCCTTTAGCCTGAAGCCTTCTCGAAGCGAACCTGTCAGGAAGGGATCTCTGTGAGGACTTTGCGGGTGCGGGGCAGCGGGTCGTTTGTTTCGGCCAAGTGTTGCCTGAGACGCTTCACATCCTCGATGGTATCGATATCGAAAGACGGCGCCAGGCAGCGGGCGGAAAGCCCCATCGAAACGGCCCTTTCGATCGTATCGCGAAGAACGCGATCGGTGCTCATCGTTATCCCGCTGAAGAGATCCCGAACGGCCTTGAGCCCGACCAGGTGATAGCCGCCGTCAACAGACGGCCGGAAAACGGCGTCCACAGCATTTAACGACGCAAAGGCCTCGTCCACCGCTTCGACGGGTAGGTGCGGCACGTCGGCCCCGATCACGACAACTCTCTTGCAGCCTTCCCCGAACAGGTCCTCGAAGATCCGGAGCATCCGCTCCTGCAGGGACAAACCGGATTGCGGGCGGCATGTGAAGCGACCAGGGAACAGCTTCGGGAAAGGGCTGGACGCGGGTACGTAATACCAGATGAGCGGCCTGTGGAGGGAACCGAACTTTTCTGCAAGATCGCCGATAAACGCGCGATAAAGACGGTACGTCGCCCGAGGCCCAAGATCCCTTGCCAGGCGCGTCTTCACAGCCCCTTCCTCGGGGTAGCGGGCCATAATGACGAGGACCTCTTGCGATGAAGCTGCTTTCACTATGGCAGGACCGATCATCCCCTGCCATCGCCTCCTTTCGGCTCTGGCGCATCCGTGGAAATGGCGCGAACGGGACAATTCTCGATGGCCCTCTCGATGAGGGCCTTGAATCGCACGGGTTCCTTGACCTCGAACTCCGCCCGCATGTAAAGCCCCCACTCCATAAACACCTCCGGGCAGGTGTTCACACAGATCTCACAGCCGATGCAGGCCTCTTTCTTTATGACAATCCTCATGCGCGTGAATTCAGTGATGGGCCTATTTACGGCGGAATTGGAATGTTGGAATACTGGAATGATGGGGAATTCTTTTTCCTATACCCATTATTCCACCATTCCATCACTCCATTATTCCACTAATTTGTTCCGTATGGCGTAGGTCGTCAACTCCGCATTGTTCTTCAGCTTCATCTTGTCGAGGATCCGGGATCGGTAGGTGCTCACTGTCTTCACGCTGAGACACATCTCCTCGGCAATGTCCGACACGGTCTTCCCGGAGGCAATCGTGAGCAGGATCTGGTATTCCCTGTCGGAAAGTGTTTCGTGAGGGGCTTTCCCCACGTCGCCGTCCAGTTCGTAGGCCAGCTTTTCCGCCAGTGACGAGCTGATGTACTTGCCGCCGCGGGACACCTTGCGGATGGCCGAGATCAGTTCCTCGGGGGCGCTGGCCTTCGTGAGATAACCCGAGGCTCCTGCCTTCAGGGCGCGGATGGCATACTGCTCCTCCGGGTAGATGCTCAGGATCAGGACGGGGATCTTCGGGCTTACGATCTTCAATTCCTTGAGCACCTCGAGGCCGTTCTTGCCGGGCATGGAGATGTCCAGGAGGATGACGTCGTAGTCCTTCTTTGCCACGAGCGCAAGGACCTCCTGGCCGTTCCCCGCTTCGTCTGCCACGACGAGGTCGGCCGTTTCGGAAAGGACCTGTTTGAATCCCTGCCTGACGATCGGGTGGTCGTCGGCGATCAGGATCTTGATCATGCGTTTTCTCCTTTTCGGATGGGAAGCCGAACCGTGACGGTGGTCCCCTTCCCTTTCTTGCCGCTGAGTTTCAACTCGCCGCCGCGGAAATCGACGCGTTCCCGGATGCCCAGCAGACCGAAGGACTTCGGCTTGTGAAGCTCCTCCTGCCGGATACCCCTGCCGTTGTCCTCGACGACGAGTTCCAGGTCGTCTTCCGCCTCCCGGAGGCTCACCTTGACCTGCTTTGCCTTGGAATGCCTTGCAACATTGGTCAGGGTCTCCTGCAGGATCCGGAAAACGGTGATGGAGAGATCCTTGTCGGGCGTCAGGTCTTCGGGCTCTACTTCCACGAAGCACCGGATCCCCGTCCGTTTCTCGAATTCCTGGCACTGCCATTCCATGGCCACAGCCAATCCCAGGTGATCGAGCATGCCGGGACGCAGGTCCATGTAGATCCGCTTCACGGTCTGCATGGTCATGTCGATCAGTTCCTTCATGGCTTTAGTCTGGTCGTGAAGCTGCGGCTGCTCCGCGGGGATCTTCTTCTTGAGCAGGATGATGCCTGTGTTGAGGGCCGTCAGGAGCTGCCCCAGCTCGTCATGGAGCTCCCGCGCGATCCGTGTCCTTTCCTTTTCCCTCACTGTCTGCAGGTGCATGGAGAGATCCCTCAATCGTCCCCTCGAGATCTCGAGCTCCTTCTCGAACTGTTTGCGATAGGTGATATTCTCGAAGGTGATCACGATGCTGCGATGCTCGAGCTTCTCGCCGATGCGGGATGCGCTGATCGTGCACTGGATTTCGGTTCCGTCCTTTCGGCGGCACGGATACTCCATGAAGAAGGTCCGCCTTCTCTCCAGCGTCGTATAGAGCAGCTGGGCGATCTCCTCGAATTCGCCGTCTGAACGGTACAGTACGCGGGTGCTCTGGCCAATCAGATCGCTGGCTTTCCAGCCGAAGACCTGCTCCACACCGTCATTGGCAAAGAACACGCGGCGGTCACGAAGTCCGATCACGGCGTGGGGAATCGATTCCAGGATCGACGCCTCGAGAGCCTCCAGCTCCTCGAGTTTGCTCTGTGCCTCCTTCTGAGCCGTGATATCCATCGAATTGCCGAGGATTGCATTCTGATCCCTGAACCGGATCGGGGTCACCGTTTCCATGATCCAGCGGGTCTGGCCGTCTTTGGTGGAAATCCGGAACTCGTGGGGTGTCTTGATTTTGCCCCTCAGCATTAATTTGGCCTTCCGGATGACCTGTTCCCGGTCGTCGGGGTGGACGAGCTGCATGGAGCTCATGCCGATCAGCTCATCCACGCGGTATCCGGCGTAGGCCGCCCCGATCGGGTTGAGGTAGAGGAACTTCCCGTCCTGCACCACGTAGACGCCGACCTGGGAGCTTTCGGCCATGGTGACGTAGACATCCTCGGCCGACTTCTGGTCCGTGATGTCTTCGTAGGTGATGACGACCTGTCTGTCTACGAGGGCCTCGCCGATCCGGGATGCCGTGAGACGGCAGATGATCGGAGTGCCGTCCTTCTTCTTGCGAAAGACCTCCGATGTAAAGGTCCTCTGCGTTTCCAGGGAGCGGTACAGGTTGTCGGCACCCACGATCCATTCTTTTTTCGTGCGATAGAAGATCCGCGTGCTCTTGCCGATGACCTCCGCCCTCTTCCATCCAAAAACCTTCTCGACCCCGTCATTGGCAAAGATGATCTGCCTGTTCTTGAGGCCGATCACGGCATGGGGGATGGACTCGAGGATCGACGCCTCGAGGGCTTCGAGCTCGGAGAGCCGGTCCCGGGCTTCCACCTGCTTCGTGATGTCCATGGACTGGGCCAGGATGGCGCGCCCGCTCCCAAACTCAATGGACGTCACCGACTCCAGGACCCAGTGGATGCGCCCGTCCTTGCTGACGGACCGGAACTCGTACGGGGCCGAGCGCCTTCCCTGAAGCATGTCCGTGGCCGCCTTTCGAACCCGCTCCCGGTCATCGGGGTGGATGAAGTCAACGGCCCGCTGCCCGATCATTTCGTGGGGCGAGAGCCCGAGCCGCGAGGCGGTGAACTGGTTTGCGAAACGAAAAACCCCATCCTTGAGAATGTAGACGCCCGCCTCGGAGCTGATGGCCAGCGACTTGTAGAGCTTGTCTTCATAGAGCTTCTCGCTCTCCTGCCTCTCGTACTCCACCACCTGCAAACGCAGGGATTCCATCTTCTCGAGAAGCTCTTTCTTTGTCAGTTGCTCAAATGCCATGGGATCAACCTGCATGCCTCTGCCGCGCGATTCCGCGCGACGGAGAGGGCAGCTCCGCCGGACAGGTCTTATAATGGTGTCCGGCAGGATTACTGGTTTTTCTCGTAAATGAGTCGAAGACCATCGAGGGTGAGGAACTCGTCGACGATATCGATACTTTTCGTTTCGGGGGCGATGATCTTGGCGAGCCCGCCGGTGGCGACGACCTTCGGGTTCGACCGGGTCTCGGCCTTCATCCGGTCAACGATCCCGTCAACGAGGCCCGCATACCCGAACATGATGCCCGCCTGCATGCTGCTGACCGTGTCCTTGGCGATGATGGTCTTGGGCCTCTTGAGCTCGACACGTGGCAGTTTGGAGGCTTTTTCGAAGAGCGCATCGCTGGAGATGGCGATACCCGGCGTGATGCATCCGCCCATGTACTCGCCCTTCTTCGAGACGTAATCAAAGGTGGTCGCGGTGCCGAAATCGACCACGATCAGATCCGTCTTGTATTTTTCATATGCGGCGACGGCATTGACAATCCGGTCGGCCCCGACTTCTTTCGGGTTGTCGTAAAATATGGGCATCCCCGTCTTGACCCCCGGCTCCACGATGAGGGGCTTGAGATGGAAATATTTCATGCACAGCGGCTCCAGGATGTTGAGCATGGGGGGGACGACGCAGGAAATGATGATGCCCGTGAGGGTGACCGGCTGGGATTTGGACTTGACCGTCTTGTACAGGTTCACGATGAGCATCCCGTATTCATCGACCGTATGATTGGAGACCGTCCGAATGCGCCAGTCGTAGATGAGTTTGTCCCCGTCGTAGAGCCCCAGGACGGTGTTGCTGTTTCCCACGTCGATTGCCAGAAGCATGATCACAACCTCTCTATGTAGACATCGCCGGCAAGCACCTGTTGCATGCCGGATTCCCCCTGAAGCAGGAGGGCCCCGTTTTCGTCGAGTCCCACGACGGTCCCCCGCTGGGTGTCGCTCTTGAAGACGACTTCGATCCTCCTGCCGATGATGTCGGCGTATTTCAGCCAGCTCTGCCGGATGTGGTCCTCTCCCCCGTTGAGAAAAATGCGGTACCAGTTCCCCAGGGTTTCGAAGAGCCGTACGGCAAAATCGACCCGGTCGATCTCCAGGGCCGTCTCGATCCGCAGGGACGTGGCTGTCTCGCGCAGCTCCCGGGGAAAATGGAGCTTCTGCATGTTGAGGTTCACCCCGATCCCCGCGATGATAAAGGCCGCCCGGTCGTCCCGGGTCCTCATCTCCGTCAAGATCCCGCAGATCTTCTTCCCGTCGATCAGGACATCGTTGGGCCATTTGAGCCGGACCCGCCCCTTGCAGTACTGCGAAATGACGTCTGCCACTGTCACACCGACCATCAGCGGGATCAGCGATGCCGACACGGCAGGGATATCGGGCCTAAGGACGACGGAAAGGTAGAGGTTCATCGAGGGCGGCGATTCCCAGCTTCGGTTCAGCCGTCCCCGGCCGACGGTCTGGGCCTCGGCAATGACGACGGTCCCCTCCTCGGCGCCCTGCTGTGCAAGGTGAAGGGCTTCGGTGTTCGTCGACTCGACTTCCTCGTGGTATTCGATCCTCCGGCCGATGGTCTTCCGGGAGAAATAGCCTCGCAGTGCCTCTATATTGAAATCCATCGATCAGGTCTTCCTTATGATCTTCAGGGATATGTCGGCAGCCCGAACAGAGTGCGTAAGAGCCCCGGAAGAGATAAAGTCGACGCCCGTTTCGGCAATCGGCCTCACCGTGGAAAGGGTCACGTTCCCAGACGCTTCGACGAGAGCATTCCCCCCGATGAGCCGTACGGCCTGCCGCATTTCATCGACGGTCATGTTGTCGAGCATGATGATGCCCGCACCCGACGCGAGGGCCTCTTCGACCTCGGCGAGGTTTTTCACCTCGACCTCGATCTTCACCATGAGCGGCGACGTTGCTTTCACCCGCCGGACGGCTTCGGTAATTCCCCCGGCCGCCTCGATGTGGTTGTCCTTGATCAGGACCCCGTCATAGAGCCCGTAGCGGTGATTCAGTCCCCCGCCGGCCCGCACGCTGTACTTGTCGAGGATCCGCAGGCCCGGCATGGTCTTGCGCGTGTCGAGGATCTTCGCCTTCGTGCCGGCGACGGCATCGACAAACTGTTTTGTCAGGGTGGCGATCCCGCACATCCGCTGGAAGAGGTTCAACGCAACCCGCTCAGCCGTGAGGATGCTGGAGAGCGACCCGCCGACTTTCGCCAGGACGGTTCCGCGGGGAGCCCACGTGCCGTCGCTCAGCCCCGTTTCGAAAACGATCCCTGCATCGCGCACGCGGAAGACTTCACGAAATACCTCCAGGCCGGCCACGACCAGGTCTTCCTTTGCCAGCGCCGTCCCCTGCCCCGTTTCAGAACCCGTGAGGGCCGCCGACGTCGTCACGTCCCCCGAACGGATGTCCTCCTCGAGAGCCCGACGGATAATCTTCCTTACGGCTTCCTTCTCCAGCACTTCGATCTTCCCTTTACCCTTTACCCTGAACCCTTGACCCTAGAGTTTCTTCAACGCCGCCTCCAATACCGAAAACCGATCATTCAGACCCTTCGCCTTGGCCTCTTCCTTGTCGATGACGGCCTGGGCCGCTTTCTGCCAGAAGTCGGGGTTCTCGAGCTTCTTGTTCACCTGGGCGAGGTCCTTCTCGATCTTTGCCATTTCCTTTTCGAGCCGGGCCCGCTCGCCGGATTTGTCGATCTCTCCTTCCAGGACGACAAAGACCTTCACGGGGCCGGCCACGCCCGTGGCCGCATTTTTCGGTTCCGCACCCGCAGGTACAATGGCGAGGCTCTCGAGTCTGGCCAGGTTGACGATGTAAGGCGTCCCAGCCTGCAAAAGCGGCAGGAGATCTTTTTCTTCTGTCGTCACCATGGCCTTGAGTTTTTTCGACGGGGAGAGGCCTTTCTCGCCCTTGATGTTTCGGACCGTGCCGATGATCTCCATCAGCAGGCCCATGTCGCGCTCCGCCGCGTCGTCTTTGAGCCGTTCATCCATCGTCGGGTACGGGGCCACCATGATGGAAGGCCCGCTCTTCGAGATCTTCTGCCAGATCTCCTCGGTCACGAAAGGCATGAAGGGGTGCATGAGCTCGAGGCTCGCGCGAAGCACCGTGATCATGGTCTCCTGTGCCGCGAGCCGCGCCCCCGGGTTGTCCTTGCCGTACAGGGCCGGCTTGATGAGCTCCAGGTACCAGTCGCAGAACTCCTGCCAGATGAAACGGTACAGATGGGCCGCCGCATCGTTGAAGCGGTACTCGTCGAGACTCTGCGTCACGTCGGCGATTGTGTCGTTGAGACGCGCCCGGATCCACCGGTCTGCAAGCGAGTAGTCCTCCTTCTTCACGTTGACGGGACCGTCCGGGTAGCCCTCGAGGTTCATCATGCACAGGCGGGTTGCATTCCAGATCTTGTTGACAAAGTGCTTGTAGCCCTCGATCCGCTCCTCGGACATGCGGATGTCGCGGCCCTGGGCGGTGAAGGCGGCCAGGGTGAACCGGAAGGCGTCTGCACCGAACTTGTCGATCATCTCAAGGGGGTCGATGATGTTGCCCTTGGACTTGCTCATCTTGTCCCCGTGCACGTCGCGCACCAGCGCGTGCAGGTAGACATGCTTGAAGGGCACGTCCTTCATGATGTAGAGGCCCATCATCATCATGCGGGCAACCCAGAAGAAGAGGATGTCGAACCCAGTGACGAGAAGGCTCGTGGGGTAGAAGGTCTTGACGGCCGGCTTGTCGTCGGGCCAGCCCAGCGTCGTAAAGGGCCAGAGGGCCGAGCTGAACCACGTGTCCAGGACGTCTTCTTCCTGCTTGAGCTTCTTTCCCTGGCACTTGGGACACTTTTCCGGGTCGTCGGTCTGCACGATCACCTCGCCGCAGCCCTCGCAGGTCCACAGGGGAATCCGATGGCCCCACCAGATCTGGCGCGAGATGCACCAGTCGCGGATGTTGTCCATCCATTCGAAGTAGGTCGCCTCCCACATGGGGGGGATGATCTTCGTGTCGCCCTTGACCACGGCGGAGATGGCCGTCTTGGCCAGCGGCTTCACCTTCACGAAGTATTGCGCCGACACGGCGGGCTCGATGTCGGTCTTGCAGCGGTAGCAACGCCCGATGTTGTGGCTGTAAGGCTCGATCTTGATCAGGTAGCCGCCCTTCTCGAGGTCCCGGACGATGTTCTTCCTCGCCTCGTAACGGTCCTGTCCCTTGTAGACGCCTCCGTTCTCGTTGATCACGGCGTTTCCGTCCATGATCTTGATGATCTCGAGGTTGTGCCGCTCGGCCATGGCAAAGTCCGCCGGGTCGCAGGACGGGGTGATCTTCACGGCGCCGGAGCCGAAATCCATCGTCACGTAGTCGTCGGCGATGATGGGGATCTCCTTGTTGACGAGCGGCAGGATCACCATCTTGCCGATGACGTCCTTGTAGCGCGGGTCGTTGGGGTTCACCGCCACGGCCGTATCCCCCAGCATCGTCTCGGGGCGTGTCGTGGCCACGCTGATCTCGCCCTTGCCGTCGGCGTAGGGGTAACGGATGTGCCAGAGGTTGCTCGCCTCCTGCTCGAACTCCACCTCGAGGTCCGAGATCGCCGTGTGGCAGCGCGGGCACCAGTTCACCAGATACTCGCCGCGATAGATGAGGCCCTTGTCGTAGAGCCGCACGAACACTTCGCGGACGGCGCGGGAGAGGCCCGGATCGAGGGTGAAACGCTCCCGGCTCCAATCACAACTCGCGCCCAGGCGGACCATCTGGCGCTTGATC
>DASRZY010000295.1:0-9121 GCA_035685905.1 Syntrophales bacterium | reverse complement strand
TTCCCCGGTATGTGCGAAGCAATTCACTCTTGAGCCGCTGGGCCTCGTGATACTCCCGGTAATCGACCCAGGCGGCCGCAAAGGGCCGTGCTGCAGTAAACCCCTGGTCATGCTCGCTGACGACGACGTCGCTTGCCCGCTCGAGGCTCTCCCGGAGCCTGCGGCCGATGTGACTGCCCGGCGTTTGTTTCCTGTTTCGTTCGTTCATGTCCGGATCACTTCACATACTCACAATGGGACTACGGGTATTTTTGTCATGCCGGACTTGGTCCGGCATCCAGTCTATGATGGATTCCCGCTTCCGCGGGAAAGACAACAGGCTCACACTCTCTCAGCTGCGGCTGTTTCCCGAAGGCGCCAGCCCGATGCCGCCGATGGTGATGACGTTGCCGTCACGGGCGATGCAGGCCCCCAGCATCGTCTCCACAATCCACAGGTTCGACTCCACGTGATCCGTCATCACGGGGATCCGGTATCTCGTCTCGCCGTCGGCCAGGGCCGCAAACAGGATGAGTTGATCCGCCAGGTGGCGGTCCACCGTGGCGCCCGCTGCCAGATCTTCGCGAAGAGTCGACACGACGAATTCGGCGATGGCCTCCGAGCGCCGTCCCGGCTTTCCCGCCTGATCGGCCCCGAGGATGCAGCCTGTTGTTGTATCCGCCCTCAGGAAGAGAGCTGCGCCCCTTTGCAGGGCGGAGGAATCCTGCAGGACTTCAATCTCCACGGGGATGCTGCCCGCCAGAAGCTCCCGGCAGCGCGCAGCCATTCTCTCGCCCACTTTTTCGTGTGCCAGGTTGGAGGCAAGCGATGTGCCCCGGAATTGCCGTGTCTCACCCTGCTCCAGTCGCAGAAGCGGGGCAAGTCGTGACCGGATCGGTTCCACCTCCAGGATCAGCCTCCCGCCGCCCTTCGGGACATACCCGGGCCGCTCGATTTTCAGTCGGATCCGGGCGCCCATGCTCTCCAGGTGGGGAAAGAGAACGTCTCGCATGTGGAAGGCGCTCGGTGCAAAATCCTGGAAGAGCCCTCCGGAGATGGAAAAGCGGCTGGGTGTTTCGGCATAGAGGGCAAGGGGAAGCAGGGGAAAGGCAAGCATGATGGCCGAGCCGGCTGTCCCGATGTCGAAGCGATACACGCCGCCTTTCCGGGAACGGCCCGGCCGGAATACGATCTCGCGGGATCCCACCTCGTCGCCCCGGAGGCTCCCGCTGCAGAAGGCCGCACAGGCGCGCACGGCTTGCAGGTGCTGGGGTCTCAGCCCGGGCTTGGCACGACGCGCCCGGATGTGCCGGATCCGAAGCGGCTCCCCTCGAAGTGCAGCCAAGGCGACGGCGTAGCGAAACACCGTGCCACTCCCCGAGTGCATGGAGCCGTCAATTTCAATCATGGCAATCAGGCGACCGCGCAGCAGAAATGAAGCCGGCCGGCCGCAGTGACCGGTGACCCGTGACCGGTGAAAAAAGAGGGGGGGCGGGTCCCGGTATTTTCTTTCCCTGTACCCTTGACCCTATACCCTGTACCCTTTTTTAGTCCGCCGGATGGAACTCGCCCTTCCCCGCCCCGCAAATCGGGCAAACCCAGTCTTCAGGAAGTTTCTCGAAGGCCGTGCCGGCCGGGATCCCGCCGTCGGAGTCCCCTTCCTCGGGATCGTAGATGTATCCGCAAACAGTGCACTCGTATTTTTTCATAGCCGGTATCCTTTCCAGAAAAACGATTCAGCTGTCGCATTGGGTGTCGAATTGGCTTTGCCGGAACCTGCCGCATTCCGTCATGAATTTATACCCGAAACGCACGGGAAGCACAAGACTTCAGGATTGAGGTCCGAGGATCGAGGACCGAGGTACAATAAAAAATCCTCGAACCTCGCGCCTCGATCCTCGATCCTTTACTTCTGGCACTTCGGGCAATAAAAAGTGCTGCGGCCGGCAATAACGATCCGGAGGATCTCGCTTCTGCACGTCGCGCAGGGCTCGCCTTTTTGCCCGTAGACGCGCAGGCGACGCTGGTATTCCCCGTGGTGTGCGAAGAGGTCCTGCCAGTCGGAGATCGACGTCCCCCGTGAATCGACTGCCGTCTTCAGTACCCTTGCCGCAACGGCGGCAACCTTCTTCCACTCTGCGGGTTCCAGGCCGCAGGCAGGCCGCAGCGGGTTGATGCCCGCCTTGTGCAGGATCTCGCTTGCATAGATGTTCCCGATGCCGGCCACAGCCTTCTGGTCCAGGAGGAAGGATTTCACGGGCAGCCGCCTCCTGCAGGCAGCCTCTGCAAGCCTCTTCGGGTCGAGCTTCTCGAGGCCGTCCGGCACGGTGCTTGCGGCAGGAGGGCTGCAGAGATGCACCGTGGCAAATCTCCTGGGGTCGGAGAGTACGAGGCCGCCGCCCTCAAACGAGAAGACGAGCCGCGCGTGGGGCGGAATTTCTCCCCCCTCCAGCCAGAAGAGGCGCCCGGTCATGCGCATCTGGAAGATCAGGCACATCCCGTCCGAAAGCGTCCAGACCATCTTCTTGCCATGCCGTGAAATCGATCGAACGGCCTTTCCCGCGAGCGGCGGCAGGTGTTGCAGCTTCGGGTCGATGACGCGGGATGACAGGATAGGCCGCCCCACAATCACCGATCGCAGCTGCCGGCAAAGGGTCTCGATCTCGGGCAACTCTGGCATGGATTCTCCGTGGTCTCATGAACTTTACGGAATCGCTCGAAGGCAGGGGCTATCGACATATCCGCAGACAGGATCGAGGTTCGAGAATTCAGGATCGAGGATTTTTCTTTGTACCTCGGTCCTCGTTCCTCGAACCTCGTTCCTGTCTTTTCGTCCTCGGTCCTCGTGCCTGATGCCCGCCGCATGGCCGGGCATCGCTATTCCGCGCCCTTGGCTGGGGCTGTCTTTGGCCTCACGCGGACGGTTACCTCGACGGAGAGGGGCTTACCCCCTTCGAATGAAATTTCGGGAGGGTTGATGAGCCTGGCCGACAGGGTGGTTGTTGTCGTCACCTTTTTGAGATCGATGGGCTCCGTGGGAATCTGGAGGTCCGTCCCGGCAAAGCGCTTCGGGACGAGCACGGTCACATGAGTCGGCTTCACCTCGAAGCGTTGCAACACGACTCCCGCCGGCAGGGATCCTTCCGAGCGCACATCCACGGGAAGCAGCATGGCGCGCAGCCGGGAGGCATTTACGACGATGCGGCTGGGCGTCACAGACACCACGGAAACGTTTGCGGGCGTCTTGATCATGTCATTGGCGAGCTCAATCTCCTGTCTGCCTTCCCGCACACTCGACAGGTCGACGGAGATCCTCAAATTGACGGGATTCAGGAGGTTGAAGGCCTGCTCCGGTCCGGAAAGCGTCACTTTTGCCTCGGTGATTTTCGTCCCCTCGATCACCCACTGGGGTGAGAGATTGCGATATTCGATGGGGAGAGTCACGTCGCGCCGGACGAGATCTTTCTGATAACCGAAGGCGACCCAGAGCAGGGAGGCAAGGAGGATGGCCGTCGCCTTCTCCAGGGGATTGCGACGGAACCAGCCCAGGATGTGCCCGCCCGCGCTTTTCGGTACTTTTTTTCCGTAGAGCCGTTCGAGGATCATGCTGAGTTCGGTGGGACTTTTCAGAACCTCGATGCGTCCCCCGTAGGCCACGGAGACCGTGCCGCGCTCCTCGGAAACAACGATGCAGGTGGAGTCCGTACGCTCGGAGAGGCCGAGAGCTGCCGTGTGCCGCAGGCCGAGGTTGCCGATTCTTTCCACATTCGTCGACAGGGGCAGGTGAGAGCCGAAACGGGCGAGCCGCCCGCGATCGATAATGGCGGCCCCGTCGTGCCCGATGGAGTGCGGATCGAAGATGCTCTCGAGGAGGGGCTCACTGAGCACTCCGTCAAGGGGGTAGCCGCCGGCCAGGTGCCGGTCCAGGGGGTCTGCGCCCTGGATGACGATCAGGGCGCCTACGTGCTGGCGGGCCAGGTTCGCCACAGACTGGACGATGATCTCCACTTCTTCGTGGAGCTTGGAAACGCGGTTGCTTTTGCGGTAACGGCCCCACGTTGCGATACGTTCGAAGAACCGGCGGAATTCCTCCTGGAAGATGATCACCATGGCAAGGAGGATCACGGCGAAAAACCCCTGGAGGACCGCAGCCGAGAGATAGAGCTGGAAGGACCGGGCCAGGTAGTAGATGATGCCCAGCATGCCGATCCCCACAAGAACGAATCTCGAGGCGGCATCCCTGAACCAGACCAGCAGCCCGTAGATCATGAAGGTGATCAGGAGGATGTCAAAAAAATCCTGGATCCGGAAACCTTGAATAAGGGTTGAGATATCCATCGTCGTTTTCGCGTCTGCTCTTTTTGATCCCTGAACCGTCGCTGCAAACGGAAGCAGCGGGGCCGCCGGTCGAGGCTTACCTTTGCACACTGCACGCCGGGCGGTCGTGAGAGTGCATCAGGCCCGGAAGGTCATTGCCATTTTCGATGTAGCTGCACAGGAGTGAATGATTCTCTATACGGTCACCTCGTTGAGGTTCATATCCCGTTCCTGGCGCAACCGATGCATGGCCTGCAACGTTATCTTTTTTAACACATTTTGCTCAAAACGCTACCCCAAATTTGCGCGAAATCCCCAAACGCCAGCCAGCAGCCTGCAGGCGGGCGTATCCAGCCGGCGAAAAGCGGTTTGACCGGCATGGGAAATCCTGTTATAAATTTCGCCTGCAAAAAGGGGGAAGAACGTCACTTGAAAATCATCCTCGCCGGCTTCAATCTCGATTACGAAACCATCCGGGAAATGCAAGCCTCCAACCCCGAAGCGGAGCACTTCACGCCTGAGACCCTTTCGGCCGCCTATGCCCGCATCAGCCGGAACCCTGCGCCCGTCAACGAGCTCAGGGCCGCTGCCCGAAAGGAAATCGAGAAGGCCCGTCGCTCGAACCAGTCCATCGTCTTCGACATGGGGCACAGCTCGATTGCCGAACATGCCGTCTTCAACATCGACGTGCTTGGCGTCTCGCGCCTGCTCGTCGAAGAGATCGAGAAATTCCGCCTCTGCTCCTACACGGAGAAATCCCAGCGCTACGTGCTCCTGCAGGACGACTTCGTCATGCCCCGGGAAATCCGGGACGCAGGGCTTGCGGAGGTTTTCACGCAAACCGTGAAGGCCCAGAACGGGTTCTACCACCGGCTCTACGAGGCTCTCCTGCCCTGGGTCCTCGATCAGAACCGGGAGCTTGCCGCCGTCCCGGCGAACCGATCCATGCTGGAAGGATGGGCCAAGGAGGACGCGCGATACGTGCTCTGCCTTGCCACGGAGGCTCAGCTCGGCATGACGCTCAACACGCGAAACCTCGAGCTCATGCTCCGCAGGCTTGCCGCTAACCCGCTGGCGGAAGCAAAGGAGTACAGCCGGCAGCTCTACGATGCAACGAAGAGCATCGCTCCGTCGCTTGTCCGCTATACGGCGGCCACGGAATACGACTGCCTGACGAGGGACGACCTCCGGAGGATCGCAGGGACGATCATCGGGAAAACGGGCAGCCGCCCTGCGGCGGGTCCCGCGGAAGACGTGCACCTGGCCTGGGCGACTCCCGATGCCGACAACTGCACTGCCGCTGCGCTCCTGCACGCCTCATCGAATCTCCCCATGGAGGCGTGCCACGCAATCGCCACATCCCTGTCTACGGCCGACAGGGAAGCGCTCTTCAAGGCTTCCTTCCGCTGCATGAAGGCCTGGGACAATCCGCTCAGGGAATTCGAGAATGTGGATCTGCAGTTCGACCTCGTTGTGAGCGCATCCTGCTTTGCCCAGCTCAAAAGGCACCGGTTGGCCACGCTCGTGACGCAGGACTACGACCCGGCCCTCGATGTGACCGTGCCGCCGTCGATTGCCGCCACAGGCATGGAGAAGCCCTTCCGCGAGATGATGGCCCGAACGGCGGAGTCCTACGACACGATCCGTCGCGTCTCGCCCCTTGCGGCCCCTTACATTCTCACCAATGCCCACCGCAAGCGGGTCCTCATGAAAATGAACGCCCGGGAGCTCTACCACATCGCCCGGTTGCGTGCCGATTGCCACGCCCAGTGGGACATCCGGCAGCTCACGGAGAAGATGCTGGCCCAGGCCCGCAGGGCCATGCCGCTCACCCTGATGATGGCCGGCGGCAAGGACCGATTCGCAGAAATCTACCGGGGAAATTTCCCATCGTCTTGACCCGGGAAACAACGCTATGATCCAGTTCAACTCCCTTTTTTCGGTCTTTCTCGTCCTCTTTGCCTCAGCCGCTCTCACCCGGTATGCGCTCACCCGGGTGAACATCGCCCACCTGCGCAAGCACGGGCACGTCGTCCCGGACGCCTTCCAGGATGAGATCGACGGATCAACCCTTGCCCGCATGCGGGACTACACGGTTGAGTCATCGCGTTTTCAATCCCTGGAGACGCTCGTCGACGACGCCATCCTGCTTGCCGTCCTGCTGGGCGGGATTCTCCCCTGGATTGCCGGGCAGATCGAAGCCTGGCATCTCCACGCTGTCTGGTCCGGTGTGCTCTTTTTCGGCATCCTCTATCTGGTGAGCGTTCTTCTCGATATCCCCTTCAGTCTCTACAGCACCTTTGTCATCGAGAAGAAATACGGATTCAGCACGATCACGCCTCAGCTCTGGCTCATCGATCTTGCCAAATCCTTCGCCGTCTCCGTCGTCCTGATGGCCCTGCTGTTCATCCCGTTCTTTGCCCTCATCCACTTTCTGCCGCAGTCGTGGTGGTTTGCCGCCTGGGTGTTCTTCGCCCTCTTCCAGATGCTCATGATCTGGCTCTACCCCCTGGTCATCGCGCCGCTGTTCAACAAATACGTGCCCGTCCAGGACGAGACGCTGCGGGAGCGGATCATGGCCATGGCCGGCAAAGCGGGGCTTCGGGCCGAGGGGATCTTCGAGGTCGACGCCGGGAAGCGCAGCCGCCACTCCAACGCCTACTTCACGGGGCTCGGCAGGTCCAAACGGATCGTGCTCTTCGACACGCTGCTTTCCACCCACAGCCACGACGAAATCGTCGCCGTGCTGGCCCACGAGATCGGCCACTGGAAGCTTCGCCACGTGATGAAACAGTTGCTTGCCATGGAAGCCGTCTCCTTCGCGGGCTTCTACCTGGTTTACAGGCTCATGGGCTGGCCCATGCTGTACGAGACGTTCGGGTTTGCGGGGCCCCTGCCCTACGCAGGGCTTCTGCTTGCCGCCATCGTGATGAAGCCCCTCGTGTTCTTCCTCACACCCCTCGGCTCCGCCATCTCGCGCAAGTACGAAAGAGATGCCGACAGCTACGTGCTGGGCCTCATCGGCTCGACCCGTTTCCTGGCGCAGGCCCTCAAGCGCCTGGCGAAAGAAAATCTGGCCAATCTCCATCCCCACCCGGCCTACGTTTCCTTCTACTACTCCCACCCTCCGCTAGCCGAGCGCGTGGCACGCCTGCAGGCCATGGAGGATCGGGCCTCTTGATTTTGACCTGCGAATCGATAAAATGAGACAAAACGAACTCCAGGGGTAGGGACGGATGCCCATCTACGAATTCTACTGTCGGAAGTGCAACACGATCTACAGCTTCTTCTCCCGGAGGGTCAACACGGACAAGATCCCCGTCTGTCCGCGCTGCAGGAAAGTGAAGCTCCAGCGCCGGATGTCGATCTTCGCGAAACTGTCGCCGAGAAAAGAGGATTCCTCCGGAGAGGACCTGTCCGGATTTGACGAATCGAAAATGGAAAAGGCCATGGAGATGCTGGCGCGGGAGGCCGGGGGAATCGACGAAAACGACCCCCGCCAGGCTGCCCAGCTGATGCGCAAGCTCACCGATGCCACGGGGCTGTCCCTGGGGCCCAAGATGGAGGAGGCCCTGGCGCGGATGGAATCCGGCGAGGACCCGGAGAAGATCGAGGCGGAGATGGGCGACAGCATCAGTGAAGACGAGCTGTTCATCATGGCAAAAAAAGCTGCAGGGAAAAAAGACAAAAAGCCAAAGGTCGACGAGACACTCTACGACCTGTGATTTGTAAACGGCTTCAACGAAGACAGGCTCGAGGACGAGGGATCGAGGATAAAGGTTTTTCTTTGTACCTCGGTCCTCGCTCCGCGGACCTCGAACCTATTTTATGAAATAGGTGAGGAACATGGAATCGCCCGAAACGCCCCTCGGTCACAATCCTTTCAAGGACCTCAAGGCGCGCATCAAGGAAAAGCCCCAAGGGAGGTCCCAGGACAGGCCCGAAGGCAGGCCCCAAGAAAAGCAGAAGCAGGCTCCCGGGGAGGAGCCGGTCGTGATACCCGCGGCGCATGACCCCGAGGCGGACAGGGAATTCTTCCGCCAGGCCATGGAGGGCACCCGCCCCATGACCGGCTCGAACCGGGAAGAGGGCCGGGGGAAGGCCCGCCCTTCCGGTGTATCGCCGAAGAGCCCCGGGGAGGAGGCGCTGGAAGGGATGAAGGCCCTCATTTCCTCGGGCCTCGGGTTTGTCGTTGCGGACACCCCGGAATACATCGAAGGGACGGGTTACCGGGTGGATCCGATGATGGCCGAGCGGCTACACCGGGGCGAATTCTCCATCCAGGCCCACATCGATCTTCACGGCCTTGGCGCCGAGCAGGCCCGCATCGTTTTCGAGGATTTTCTCCGGGAATCCGTGATCCGCAACCGGCGCTCGCTTCTCGTCATCCACGGCCGCGGCCTCTCCTCGCAGGGAGAGCCCGTCCTGAAGGCCAAGGTGACCGAGTGGCTCACACGGGGGCCCTGGCGAAAGTGGGTCATCGCCTACTCGAGCGCCAGGCTGTGCGACGGGGGCGCCGGGGCGACCTGCATCCTGTTGCGGACAAGGCCCGTCACCAAGCGCCAGAAAAAGAATCCCTCGAGGGAGCGCACATGAAAAAATTTGCCAGGACCCTGACCCTTGCCTTCAGCGCCGGGGCGCTGGGCGGGCTCGTCAACAGCCTCTGCATCTGGCTGGCCGTGAAGTACGGTCTTGCGGCCGCCCTCGGGGTGAGCCTTTCGGCCCCCATGAGTCCCGCATGGATCTACCCGCGCATCGTCTGGGGGGGGATCTGGGGGCTTCTGTTCGTCGTTCCCCTCTGGGAGAGAAACCCCTTCCTGCGGGG